>NZ_CP071633.1:609306-913960 GCF_017357385.1 Rhizobium sp. NZLR1
GACAGTTCGGAGCAGATTTCGAACATCATTGGTGCAATCGATGAAATCGCCTTCCAGACCAACCTCCTGGCGCTGAACGCCGGCGTTGAGGCCGCCCGTGCGGGTGAGGCCGGCAAAGGTTTTGCAGTGGTCGCACAGGAAGTCCGTGAGCTTGCCCAGCGCGCCGCGCAAGCAGCCAAGGAAATCAAGGGCTTTATTCAAAAGTCGTCAACCGACGTGAAAAATGGCGTGAAACTGGTTCTCGAAACCGGTACGTCGCTCAAGTCGATCGGTGAATACGTCGTACAGATCAACCAACTCATGGATGCGATTGCCACATCGGCGCGCGAGCAGTCGACTGGCCTTGCCGAGATCAATACAGCCGTCAATCATATGGACCAGGCGACCCAGCAAAATGCCGCCATGGTCGAGCAGTCGACGGCTGCTGCCGCCTCTTTGTCCTCCGAGGCAGGCCGTCTGCGGGATCTGGTCAGTCAATTTCAATTGGACGGCGACAAAAACGCGGCGGGCGTGGAGCGCAGCAGCCGGGCCTTCGAAGGCAACATGCCAATCCGGTTGGTCACTCCGCGACGCGTGACGCAAAGATGAAGCGCGATGACGTCAGATTGTTCGCCTCAGAGGTGGAGCGACGTGCTGAGATGGTCAGGTCGGCCGTTTTCCGGACCCGTATTGGCCCGCCTCGGAGCAAGTGATCGGGCCAATCAGTCGGCGAATGAGACAACGCCGATCTAAGCGTCATGAAGGTGTTGTCCGCGCGTGAGATGACCACCGCCTTGAAGGCATGAATCGGGATAATGTCAGGAGACCGAATGCCGACTTCGCCGGTGGAATATCCTGCTCCGCAGAGTTTCGTTGCTGCGCTTGGGCAAGCATTCGATAGCGAGACTGGCAGGACGATAGTGGAGCCTTTCGGAATTGTCTGGGGCAACGCTGTCGCCCTCGATAAAGGATTGGATACCTACGACATTTCCGCGCCCCGACTGGGTATACACCTTACTTTCAAGCATTCGGGCGTGGTCTTCGACCATGAATTCCAGGATGACGGCAAAGGTCCGTTCCTGTTGACGCACTGCGCCTTCTGGGGGATGAGGATGAGTACGAAAGCTATAAGGGTCCGATCTGGAAGGACTTGAGCTTCTCCAGCACACTGGCCGATGCGGAGGAGAAATTGGGGACGCCAACGAGAGTCGGCCGCCTTGGTATCCATTTCTGGGAATTGCCTGATTTCAGATTGACCATGCATTCGGGTGATTTCGTATTGGATGAAGCAATAGATCATGTGTCGTTCGCACATCGCTGATCTCCAGCCGGGAAGGATCTACCAGCGCAGCAGGCGAGGGCCGGTGAAAGCGCCGAGCGCGCCGGTGAGCAGGATGCCGAGGGAATACCAGATCAGCACGAAGGGCATGCCGTTTTCGGTGCAGAACCAGGAATAGACCCAGGCGCCCGCTGCTCCCGCGGCGATACCGGCGACGAAGCCCGTCAGCCGCAGATCCGAGGGTGCCGTACGGCGCAGTGCCCAGACGGCGCCGGCATAAATAGGTATCGCGAAGCCAAGGATCAGCAGCGGGCAATGGAGCGCCGAGGAGCCAAGGATCAGCACCGGGTAAGTCTCGGTCGGAGCCATGATGAGTTGGACGGCTGCCACCGCTGCCATGGCGGCGAAGGTCACGGCAAGCCAACCGAAAAAGCGGCCCTCGGAACCGTCGGGTCGGGAGAGCCGATAGACGGCGAGGAAGGCCGCTACCGCAATCAGCGCATTATAGGCCGATTTGATCCAGAAGACCGGCAGCATCAGCACGTCAGGCATATCGACCCGCGGACCGAGAATGGTCAGCATCAGCACCAGGGAGAGCCCGAGGGCCGGCAATATGCCGAGCGCAAAGTGCTGCCACAGTGAATTGCGCGGCACCGGCGTCAGGTCCCTTGCCAGGCTTTCGATGATGTCGTCCGTCTTTGTCACGATGCGCCTCGCAATCTCTCTCCGAGCGCCTTGAGCGCCCGGTGGATGCCGACCTTGACCGCCGATTCAGACTGGCCGGTGCGGTTTGCGGTGTCGGCAACCGACTGGCCCTCCAATTTCACCAGCCGGATCAGCTCCTGTTGTCTCAATGGCAAGCCGTCGAGCAACCGCTCGACGTCCATGCGGGCCGTCAAGCTATCCTCGCTGAAGTCGCTTTCGATTTCCTCGCCAAGCTCGGTCTCTGCCAGCCTGCGTCCGCCGCGGCCGCGATGATGGTCGATCAGCTTGTAGCGGGCGATCGAGAAGAACCAGGCCGTGAACGGTCTTCTTCGGTCATAGGTGGATCGGCGAGAATGCAGTGCCAGCAATGTCTCCTGGACCAGGTCTTCCATATCCGCTTTCGTCGCCGCGGCCATCCTGCGGCTGTAATAACCGACGAGCAGCAGGCGCAAAGCCGCCAGCAAACGCCGATACGCCGCCTCGTCCCCGTCAAGGGACAGAAGCATCAATGCTTTCAGGGCTTCTTCCGAATGGGCGGTTGTCATGCTGTCAGAGAGTTCATTCGCTAGAAGCGGCCAATCGGTTACAGGGAAGATCAAAAAAGTAACGGCATCACAGCTCTATCACATGCACGTGAGGCTGTAACGCATTCCGACGCTCTCTCGAATAGCTTAATGTGAGCCATCGGCACGTCGCCAGCGGACACGAAAATCCATTTTCAGGAGAGTTCCATGACCAAGCTTTTTTCCAGCCTTGCAGCCTGCACCTTCGTCGTCGGTCTTTCTCTCGCAGGCGTCGCATCGGCTGAGGACGCCATGAAGACCGATGCGATGAAGAAGGACACTATGGAGAGCGGCAAGATGTCGAAGGATGCCATGAAGATGTCGGGCACCAAGAAGGACTGCATGAACAAGGCCGGCATGGAAAAGGACGCGATGAAAAAGACCGACATGATGAAGACCTGCGATGCGATGAAGTAGGCGTTTCGCATCTGCGCGGCTGCTGAAACTTTCTACAGCGCCGCGCGTCTTTTTAGAGACGCAAAGGACGCTGTCGCACTTTGAATTATGTATTTGTAGGCGGCCGCGTCTTCTTGTCCCGAAATGTCCATTCATCCGGAGAACAGTCATGGCGACGATCGATGCCGGCACGCAAACCGGCCGCACGCTCATCTACCGCCACAGCCTTACTGTGCGCCTGTCGCATTGGGTGAACGTGCTGTGCCTCACGGTGCTGCTGTTCAGCGGCCTGCAGATATTCAATGCACATCCGGCGCTCTATTGGGGCCAGTATGGCGCCGACAACGACCCGTCCTTCATCTCCATGGAAGCTACCGAAGACGGCAGTCAGGTGAAGGGGCTGACGCATGTCGGTTCGTTCACCTTCGATACGACAGGCATGCTCGGTCTTTCGAATGTCGACGGCGAGGCGACAGCGAGGGGTTTTCCAAGCTGGCTTACCCTTCCAAGCTATCAGGATCTGTCGACCGGTCGGCACTGGCATTTCTTTTTTGCCTGGTTGTTCGTCCTCAACGGTCTCGTCTATCTCGCCTATGGGTTGGTCAGCCGGCATTTCGGCCGGGATCTCGCCCCGGCCGGCGCGGAGCTGACACTCACGCATCTCGGCCATGAGGTCGTCAACCATGCCCGGCTGCGCTTTCCCAAAGGAGCCGAGGCACGCCACTACAACACGCTACAGAAGCTGACCTATCTCCTGGTGATCTTCCTGTTGCTGCCGTTGATGGTTGCGACGGGGTTGACCATGTCGCCGGGCTTCGATGCCGTGGCGCCCTGGCTGCTCGATATCTTCGGTGGGCGGCAATCGGCCCGCACACTGCATTTTCTCACTGCCTTCTCGCTCGTCGCCTTCGTCTTGGTGCATGTCGCCATGGTGATCCTGTCGGGTGTCTTCAACAATCTGCGTTCGATGATCACCGGTTATTTCGCCATCGAACAGGGAGATGAACAATGAGCCGCCTCATCACCCGCCGCCGCTTCCTGATCGGTTCGACCCTGACTGCCTCCGCGCTGGGATTGAGCGGCTGCGACGCATTGGTCGAAAGCGACCGGACGAAATCGGTCCTGAAGATCGCTGAGGGGTTCAGCATGAAGGCGCAGCGCTTCCTGCAAGGCGACAACGCGCTGGCGCGTGAATTCAGCGAGGCGGATCTCTCGCCGGTCTTTCGCTCGAACGGCACCAGCATGCCTGACAACCCGCAATATCTCGACTGGATGAGCCAGCAGTTTTCGACCTGGAGACTTGATATCGGCGGACTGGTGGAAAAACCGGCTCAGCTGTCGCTCGCCCAGTTGAAGGCGATGCCGTCGCACACCCAGATCACCCGCCACGACTGCGTCGAAGGCTGGAGTGCGATCGGCAAATGGACTGGTCTGCCGCTTGGCGCCTTGCTGCAATCGGTCGGGCTGAAGCCCGAGGCGCGCTATATCGTGTTCCACTGCGCCGACGAATACGAAAAGTCGCTTGATGGCACCGGCTGGTATTATGAGAGTATCGATCTGGTCGATGCCTTCCACCCGCAGACGATCCTTGCTTATTCGATGAACGGCCGCGACCTGGAAGTGGCGCATGGAGCGCCGCTGAGGCTCAGAGTCGAGCGGCAGCTCGGTTACAAGCAGGCGAAGTATCTGACCCGCATCGAAGCGGTCGCGGATCTCGGTCGGCTTTACGGCGGCAATGGCGGATTCTGGGAGGATCGCGGCTACGAATGGTATGCCGGGATATAGCTCCTCGGTAGGGCTCTGAAACCGAGGCGAGCCTCCCATCTATTCCACCCGGGGTGTGGCAATGATCTGCGAGCGTCGCTCGAAGCCGCCATGACGTTCCTGGTACAAGAGGACGGGATCAGCCATCGCCCCACTATCCGCCATTGGCCGATCATCTCCCAGATAGTCGGCCTGTCTGGCGTCACTTCCCCGGCAGATCCTGTTCGATCGTCGCATTCTCCCTATAGCCCGCGATCCTTGGAAATCATGAAGGTTCCCATCTGTGGTTTTCCTGTTTAACGTTTATGCGACGGATTGACGCACAACCCCAGCGATGATACCTATGCGCCAATTGGTCAGGCCAGTTGACCAGATGCGTGCTTGAGGAGAAGCGCGCCGAGGAGGCCCAAGATGTTTTCGCCTGTTGAATCACGCCGCCTCTATAGGCAGGTGGCCGATCAGATTCGATTGATGATCGTAAGCGGCGAGCTTGCCGTCGGTCAGCGGTTGCCGGCCGAACGTGACCTGGCGGAACAGCTGTCGGTGTCACGCCCGACCGTCCGCGAAGCGCTGATCGTCCTGGAGGTCGAAGGCCTCGTCAACATCCGTATGGGATCCGGCATCTATGTGGTGCGCCAGCATGCCGCGACTGTGGCGGGGAGCGAGCGCGAGCCGGTGGAGGGGCCTTTCGAGCTGCTGCAGGCGCGCGCCATCATCGAATGCGCGATTGCCGAGGAAGCTGCAGGCTGCGCCAAGCCGGACGATATCGCCCTGCTCGATGAAGCGCTGACGCGTATGAGCGGCGGCGTCAATGATGCGAGCACGGTGCTTGCCGCCGATCGCGCTTTCCACACCGGCATTGCCGCGATCGTCGGCAATGCGACGCTGATCCGGGTAACCGGCGAGATGTTCGACATGCGGATGACGCCTTATTTCGCCAAGCTCGCCAGCCACTTCGAGGGGCCGGGAACATGGCGCAGCGCCGTCGACGAACATCGAACCATTCGCGACGCGATCGCCGCCGGCGATGCCGCAGGCGCCAAGGCGGCCATGCGCGCCCATCTCACCATGTCGCAGAAGAGGTTTTCCGAGAGCTTCGGGGAGGAGCTTTCGGGAGAGGAGCAGCGCGGCCGCAGCAAGCGGCCTGCGAAAGGAACGACCAAGACTTGAGACTTAACTGAGCCCGGAGGAGAGAGCGATGAAGAGCAGACTGACAACGATACTTTGCACCGCAGCCGCGATCATGGCGACGACGGCGGTCGCGCATGCTGAGACAGTGCTGAAATGGGCGCATGTCTATGAAACGTCCGAGCCCTTCCACACGGATTCCGTTTGGGCCGCGGAAGAGATCAACAAGCGAACCGACGGGCGCTACAAGATCGAGGTTTATCCGGCCTCGCAGCTCGGCAAGGAAGCCGATATCAACCAGGGCCTCAAGCTCGGCACGGTCGACATCATCATCTCGGGATCGAGCTTTGCCGCACGCGACTACAAGCCGATCGGCGTCACCTACTTCCCCTATATTTTTCGCGGTCCCGATCATTTGATCGCCTACACCAAGAGCGATGTCTTCAAACGCCTTGCCAAAGGCTATGAGGATAAAACCGGCAACCACATTGCCGCCGTCAGCTATTACGGCACGCGCCACACAACTGCGAACAAGCCGATCGCCAAATGTGCCGATATGCAGGGATTGAAGATCCGGGTGCCCGACGTTCCGGCCTATCTCGCCATGCCGCGGGCCTGCGGCGCCAACACCACGCCGATCGCTTTTGCCGAAGTCTATCTCGCTTTGCAGAACGGCACGGTCGAGGCACAGGAAAACCCGCTGACGACAATCGAGGCGAAGAAGTTCTACGAAGTCCAGAAGAACATCATCCTCACCGGACACATCGTCGATCACCTCAACACCGTGATCTCGAAGACGCGGTGGGCGAGCCTGTCCGACGAAGACAAAAAGATCTTCGGCGACGTCATGCAGGAAGCCGCCGAGCGCACGAGCAAGATGATCGCCGGCAAGGAAAACAGCCTGATTGCGACCTTTAGGGAAAAGGGGCTGAACGTTGCCGAGGTCGATAAGGGCGATTTCGAGAAGGCCGTGATGGAAAAGGTCAAGTTCGAGGACTTCGGCTACGAGAAAGCCGATTGGGAAGCAATCCGCGCGATCCAGTAAAGCCAGGGCGCGGCGTTAGCCGCCGCGCCCTTCTTCCCCAACCGGAACAAGGCCGATCATGTCGCAAGAAATACACACGCAAATCACG
Organism: Rhizobium sp. NZLR1; assembly: GCF_017357385.1. Lineage (NCBI taxonomy): Bacteria > Pseudomonadati > Pseudomonadota > Alphaproteobacteria > Hyphomicrobiales > Rhizobiaceae > Rhizobium > Rhizobium sp. NZLR1. The sequence goes on from NZ_CP071633.1 coordinate 616,254, forward strand.
GCCGAGGAAATCGGTCACGAATTCGAAGGCCACGCGCCGACCGCAAACATGTCGGACTACGCCATCGAAGACTGGATCACGCTAATGATCTTCTGGCTGATGGCGGGTTGTGTCTTCCTGCAGTTCTTCACGCGCTATGTGCTGAACGACAGCTATGCATGGACCGAGGAGATCGCGATCAACTGCCTGATCGGCGTCGTCTTTCTGGGCGCCGTCATGTGCGTGCGCACCTCGCGGCATATCCAGGTGGACGTGTTCTATCACTATATGCCGGCAGGCCTTGCCCGCGTGCTGGCGACCGTCGTCGACATCGTTCGCATCGGCTTTTTCGCCTATGGCTGCCACCTGATGTGGCGCTATGTCGATATCGTCGCCGACGAGCAGATGGTCACCGTCGAGCTGCCGCGCAACATCGTCTTCTACTCCGTTCTCGTCGCCTTCGTGCTGATGCTGATCCGCGCGGTCATCGTCTTCATCGCCAATATGCGCCGCGGCTACTCCGTTCTGGAGCGCCCGGAAGAATTCCAGACCGTCGAGGATTGATCCGATGCTGCTGCTTCTTGGCTCGTTTCTGGTGCTGATGCTGATCGGGGTGCCCGTCGCAATCTCGATGGCTGTCGCGTCCGTGCTTTACATCGTTCTCTACGGCGTTGCCCCCGACATCATCGTCGCCCAGCGCATGATCGCCGGTGTCGAAAGCTTCCCCCTGCTCGCCGTGCCGTTCTTCATTCTGGCGGGCAACCTGATGAATTCGGCGGGTGTCACAGGCCGCATCTATTCCTTTGCGGTTGCGCTCGTCGGTTGGATGAAGGGCGGGCTGGCGCAGGTCAATATCATTGGTTCCGTCATCTTCTCCGGCATGTCGGGCACCGCACTTGCCGATGCGGCCGGTATCGGCACGATCGAGATCAAGGCGATGAAGGACCACGGCTATCCGGTCGAGGCCGCGGTTGGCGTGACGGCGGCGTCGGCAACGCTCGGGCCGATCTTCCCGCCGTCGCTGCCTTTCGTGATTTACGGCATGATGGCGAACGTCTCGATCGGCGCACTTTTCATGGCCGGCATCCTGCCCGGCATTGTCATGACGTTGCTGATGATGATCACCGTCGCCGCCTTTGCCTATTGGAAGCGATGGGGCTCGGACGCGCCGTTTAATATGCGCGAGCTGCTGTCGGCCGGAATGGAAATCGTCGTCGTCCTGCTGGTGCCTGTAACAATCTATTTGATGATGCGCGCCGGGCTATCGATGAACGCGGCGGCGGGCATTGCTCTTCTCGTGCTTCTGGCGCTCGACTGGCATTTCCGCTTTTCCGCCGTCATGGCGCTGATGACCCCGGTCATTCTGATCGGCGGCATGACGATGGGCTGGTTCACGCCGACGGAGGCCGCCGTCGCAGCCGTCCTCTGGTCGTTATTTCTCGGCCTTGTGCGCTACCGCACGATGACGTTCTCGACGCTTGCCAAGGCAAGCTTCGATACGATCGAGACGACGGCATCCGTTCTCTTCATCGTTACCGCGGCCTCGGTCTTCGCATGGCTGCTGACGGTGAGCCAGGCCGCAGCACTGTTGTCCGATGCGATCCTGTCGATCACCGACAATAAATGGGTGTTCCTGATCCTCGTGAACCTGCTGATGCTCTTCGTCGGCTGCTTCCTGGATACGATCGCGGCGATCACAATCCTCGTGCCGATCCTGCTGCCGATCGTCGCGAAGTTCGACATCGATCCGGTTCAATTCGGCCTGATCATGACGCTGAACCTGATGATCGGCCTGCTACACCCGCCGCTCGGCATGGTGCTTTTCGTGCTGTCGAGGGTCGCGAAACTCTCGGTCGAACGCACGACGATGGCGATCCTGCCCTGGCTGGTGCCGCTTTTCCTGGCGCTGATCCTGATCACCTTCGTGCCCTCGGTATCGCTTTGGCTGCCGGAGCAGCTCGGGCTGCTGAGATAGGAGGGATACAATGCAGACACGTCTGGCACGGCTTTACCAAAAGGGCGATCTCAGGATAGAAACCGACACCGTTCCGGTCCCCGGTTCAGGCGAGGTGCTTCTCAAAATGGCCGCCGCAGGCATCTGCGGCTCCGATCTGCATTATTATCAGGATGGCGGCTTCGGACCTGTCAGGGTTCGCGAGCCGATCATACCGGGCCACGAGGCCTCGGGAACCGTGAGCCAGGCAGGCGAGGGCGTCGATCTCAAGGCCGGCACGCTGGTGGCGGTCAATCCGAGCCAGCCTTGCGGACATTGCGAGTATTGCCAGCAGGGCTTGCCGATCCACTGCCTTGAAATGCGCTTCATGGGTAGCGCGATGCGATTGCCGCATGAGCAGGGCATGTTCCGCGAGTGGCTGGTGGTGCCGGCCAGGCAGTGCTTCGACGTGGGGGCCGCGACGACCGCCGCGGAAGCGGCCTGCAGCGAGCCCCTCTCGGTCTGCCTGCACGCCGCATCGCGCGCCGGCAATATCACCGGCAAACGTGTCCTCGTCACCGGAGCCGGCCCGATCGGCGCCTTGATGGTCGCCGTTGCCGCTTATCACGGTGCAGCCGAGATCGTGGTGACCGATCTGGCGGACGCGGCGCTGGAGAGGGCCAAGGCGATGGGTGCCAGCCGGACGATCAACGTTTCCCGGGATGCCGCAGCGCTTGGGGAATTCGAGGCGGGGAAGGGCTATTTCGATCTCGTTTTCGAATGCTCCGCCGCCGCCCCGGCGATCCGCAGCGCCATCGCCGCCATCAGGCCGCGCGGCACGATCGTGCAGGTCGGCGTAACGGGAGAGATTCCGATTCCTCTCAATGCCATTGTCGGCAAGGAGCTTCACATCCACGGCACGCAGCGCTTCCACGAGGAATTCGCCACCGCGGTCGACCTGATCGCGAGCCGCACGATCGACATACGGCCGATCATCAGCCACAGCCTGCCGCTCGAACAGGCCATGGCAGCTTTCGTTCTTGCTGGTGACCGCAGTGCCGCCTGTAAGGTACAGCTTACGTTTTAGCGGTGTGGCGCCGGCACGCTGTCATTCCGCTCCCGCACGCCATTCGCGATAGGCCAGATGAACCCTGGCGCCGATCGTCGTCAGCGGCCGCGGCGGCAGCGAAACCGGTTCGGCCAGTCGGCTAAAGACGCGACCGAGTTCAGATTGATGCCCAAGCACGCGTTCGGCCGCGGCGATGCCGGCGGCGGTCGAGTTCGACGCCCCGAGGCCGTTGCAGCCGCAGGCTGCGAAAACACCCCGTTCGATTTCCCCGAAGGCCGGTACATGGTTGCGTGTCAGCGCCATCGCGCCTGCCCAGCGATACTGCATGCCGACGCCGGCAAGCGTCGGGAAACGGTGGGAGAATTTGCCGTCGTGCAGGCGGCCGGCGCTCTGGATGGCGGCATTGCTGATTTCGATGCTCGGATTGTAGCTGTAGCGCGAGCGCACCAGGATCCGGTCGCAGCCGTCGGTGTTGATGCGCCGAACGGTCGTTCCCATCGGCAGCGCCGGAGTCGCCGCCCATTTCCGGTCGCCGCCGAGCCTTGCCGGATCGAATTCCTCCGTCAGAGATGCGTAGGTGAAGACATGGAGCAGGCGCCCGCGGAAGAAGCCGAAGCTCTCCGCATGGCCATTATTGGCCAGGATGATCTTCCCCGCCTGCACGCTTCCCTTTGGTGTCTTCACCAGCCAGCCGTCGCCGGAGCGCTCGAAGGAGAGAGCCGGCGTCTGCTCGAAAAGCTTCACCGGCTCCTTCAGACAATCGGCCACCGCTCCGATATAGGCGGCCGGCTGGATGATGATCGTGCCCGGCGAGAATAGACCTGATGTGAAGGCCTTCGAACCCGTCACTGCTTCGATTTCCGCTGCCTTCAGCAGGCGATGCGCTTCGCCCATCCTGGAAAGCTGCATCGAATAGGTCTCGAGATGCTTATCGCCTTCCGTGCTCATCGCGACGCTGTAGCGGCCGCACGGATCGAACAGCGCCTTTCCCCAGCCGTTCTCAGCGGCCAGCTCAGTCGCCAAAGCGATCGCCGAACGCTGCAAGAGCACGGAGTCGCGGAACTTGCCTTCGGACTCGCCGCTGAAATCGGCCGAGGAAACCTCGTGCGGAAGGTCGATGATGAAGCCCGAATTGGCTCCCGCCGGTCCCTCGCCGACAATGCCCGCTTCGAGAACGGCCACCCGGGCGGCCGGGTCGAGCCGCGAGATCCGGTGGGCCGCGGATAGGCCGGCAAAACCACCACCGATGATCGCGACGTCGACGCTGATCGCTTCGCCCAATGCGGGTCGAGGCGTGCGTGGCGGAAGTGTGGCCACCCAGCCAGAAACGCCGGCGCGTTTCGGAAACTTCGATGCGACGAAGATGTTCTTGGCGGCCATGGTCTCGGTCAAATCGCTTCTCGCTCCATGAGCATTTCCAGGGAGCGCCGGAGGGCTGGAAGCTTTTCCGGATCGAGCGCCCGCAGCGGCTTTCTCGGCGCGCCGGCGCCGTAGCCGATGAGCTCGGCGGCTACATAGACGGATTGCACGTAATCGCCTTCCCAGATCAGCCCCATCGACGGCTCCAGGATTTTCCAGAGCGCGCGCACCTCATCCCATTTGCACTGTGCTGCCGCCTCGACGAGGGCGACAGAAGTGCGCGGCGCAAAGTTCGCTCCGCCCCAGATCAAACCGTCGCAGCCGGCATAGAGTGCATAGGGAACGAGGGGGTCAGCGCCGTTCATGACGAAACGGCCGGTGCGGATGAGTGCCGCCTGTTTCCCTAGGTCTCCGCTGCTGTCCTTGACGGCGCAGAAGCCTGGAATTTCATTCAGCCTATTGAGGAGTTCCGGCGTGATCGCGACGCCAACCGTCTGCGGCACATTGTAACCAATGACGGGTAGGCCGGCCTTAGCAACTTCGGCGTAGAAATCGAGAATGCCCTGGTCGTCGGTCGGCCCTTCGAAGAAGGGCGGAAGCACCATGACGCCTTCGGCCCCGGCATCACGCGCCCGGGCGGTCCGCTCCACGACCTCTTCCACCAGCAGCGCCGAGGTCTGGGCAATCACCTTCGCACGGCCGTTGACGAGTTTCACGCCACGGGCGATCAGTTCCTCGGATTCTTGCTTGGAGAGATAGACGTGCATTCCGGTCCCGGAGCTGAACAGAAAGCTGCGGACCCCGGCCGCGAGATAGCGCTCGACATTGACTTCGAGCCGCCCGTAGTCGATGCGGCCGGCATCGTCGAACGGGGTGGTGATTGCGAGATTGAGTCCTGGAAACGGAAAGGCTGTCATGGAGTGAAATCCCGTTGCGTTAGGCCGAAAGTTCGAGCTAGGTTGTCTTGAGCTGCGTGTATTGATCTTGGTCGGCCTAGAGGGTCGGCGCTTCCATTCCCTCAGGGGCCGCGTACATGGCCATGTTCCGCCGGGACAGTTCGAGGTGAAGCCGCGCCAATTCCCCGGAGGCTTCGGCGTCGCGCCGCTCAATGGCCTCGATCATCTCGTCGTGCTGATCCGTCGCCAGTTCGAGTTCTTCCTGCATGCGTGGCGTATTTGGATGCTTGTAGAAGATCTTTCCGATGCGAGCATGGTCGATCTGCAGGCGGCGCAGGCTTGGGACCACGTAGACATTGTGAGCCATCTCGCCGACTTGCCGGTGGAACTGGTCATTGAAGAACACCCGGCCCTCGACATCGCAGTCGTCGACCGCCTTGCGGAAGGCGCGCTGTGTGTTTTTGAGAATCTCGAGTTCTGCTTTCGTCCGGTTTTCCGCCGCAAGCTTGTTGGCGGTAATGTAGATCATCGGCGCAAGCAGGAAGAAGTCGCGCAGGGAGTGGTAGCTCATCGAGCTGACGCGCGCGGCGCGGTTCGTCTCAAGCTCGATATAACCTTCGCCAGCCATCTGCCGCATCAGCTCGCGCACTGGCGGTCGCGACAGCCCGAACTCTTCGCTCAGGGCCACTTCATCAAGCACCGCACCGGGAGGCAGTTCCATCGTCAGGATGCGTCTGCGCAAGGCGAGTTCGAGGCTGGATTTACGGTCCGGGGCGGCGATGGCATTCATAATGTTGCTCGTCTATATAATTTCTTTTGAAGACATTATGTAGACATTAGGTGGACGTCAAGTCTTCGTCGCTCAATCTCTCAAGCCTGCTGCCTAAGGGTGCTCACAACAAAGTGCGTTACCGCCGGGAAACAAAAACGGACCCCGCGTGTTACCGATCAACCCGCGCAGCAGCATTTCCCTGCCTGGCGTGTATCCGCATTGGAGCAGGACATGGATACAGCAACGCAGTGGGCGCTTCTTCTCGGTGCCCTGACATTGGCGAGCTGGATCGCAGGCGGGTTGACGGCCGTCTTCGGAAACGTGGAGCCCGGTCATCCCCGACAAAAAGCGGCGGAATATCTGATGTTCGGGCTCAACGCCGCGGGCCTCGCCTCGGCAGTCGCCATGGTTGCAATCCTGGTGATCCGATGACGTCGATCAGCCGTTGGCCACTGGGATTCCCGTTCTAGCGTCGGGCGGCGATCTGCTCGGCGGCGGATAGCGCTGCCTGTTGCGGCCGACGAAAGACGCAGACCTGGTTGCGTCCCGCCTCCTTAGCGCGATAAAGCGCCATGTCGGCCTGGTGCTGGAGGTTGGTCAGTGAAATGTCGGTATCGAGAGCCGATTTCAAGGCTACTCCGACGCTGAGCGTCACGGAAGGGCCGACACCGGAGGAGGGGTTTGGAAGGGCGGCGGCTTCCACGCTCTCGCGTATTCGCTTTGCAACCCCGACTGCCTCTTCTTCTTCGGCATCCGGAAGCACGATTAAAAATTCCTCGCCGCCATGGCGCGAGACGAGGTCGCGATCGGCTCGCACGCAGCTCTGGATGATGCCGGCAACCTTGACGAGGCAGCGGTCGCCCTCGCCATGGCCGAGCTTATCATTGAGCGCCTTGAAGTGATCAATGTCGCACATGAGCATGGCTGCGACGACGCCGGTTTCACGACCGTCGCGCCACAGACCCTCGAGCGTTTCCATCATCCAGCGGCGATTGGCAATTCCCGTCAGCGGATCGGTTCTGGCCAGCCGCTCCAACCTTGCATTTGCATCGGCAAGCTCCGCGACCCGGCGCCGATCCCTGCAATCCAGCAGAAATGTCTTTTGCGCCAGGATGTTCATCGTCCGCCGGGCAACCACGGTCGCGATAATACCGCAGGAAAAGAACAGCGTCGCGGCGACGACGCTGCCCGCTTCCAAGATCGGGTTATGCCATTGAAGGATAAAATAAAGGCAGACGGCATAAAAGGCGATCGCGATTGTCCACGCCAGCGGCACGCTGAAGATGGTGATTGCACTCGTTGCGACGAACAGCATGATGTTCAAATGCCGTTCGTAAAACTCCCCTCCGGCAAAAACGCCGACGAGTGCCACCGAGAGAAGAATGAGAGACATTCCCGCAAGCAGCGACGCTCGCTGAACCGTTGCGGCGCGCGGCTTGCTCCAAACGATCGCCGTAAATACTGCCGCCGGCGGCAAAAGGCAGGCGGGAGCGACCATCGACAGGACGACTGGGTGAGGAAGCAGAATAGCGTTCAGCGCCAGCGTCAGAACATCGACGAATGCCACCCAGATCATCCAGGAACGGATGACCTTCGCCGTCTGTCGCCATGACTTTTCGTCGAATCGGCGGCGCAGATCTCCTGACAGCCTGATATCACGGGTTCGGCCGGACAAAAGACGTTCGACCTCATCCGCCATCGCGCCAGTCAGCGGCCGCGACGAGCAAGACCCGGCTGCAGAACCTTCGGAAGGCATGCTTTTGGCATCAATCATCCTTGGATTATCTAGCCGCGATCGAAAGGTCGGCAAGGCTTGCGCGCCGACGGCCGGATTCGTGCGTTGATATTTTGTAAACAAGTTAGCCCGCGTGATCTGGGCCAGATCGTGCTACGAACCCTTGTCCGAGAGGGAACAGGATGAGACTCAAGCTGGTTGCAGTTGCGGTCGCGGCGCTCGCGCCGGTGGTTGCGATGCTCGCCTACAACGAAGTCGCGCTTCGCAATCAGCGCAACGAAGAGATGCGCGCATCCGCGGCGGAGGCGGCCAGACAAGCATCCTCGGAAGTAGAACGGATCGTGGAGGGGCTGCACGCCCTTCTGGTGTCCGTGTCCGCCATGCCTTCGGTCCGCCACCTCGATGTCCAGGCTTGCAACGAGGCGCTCAAGTCGGTCGCCGAAAGCATTCCGAACATTCGCACCATCTTCGTCGTCGGCCTTGATGGACGGCCCGTCTGCGGCAGCATGGCCTTTCCGGACGGCGTGGTATTCTCCGATCGCGATTACTTCCAGCAGACGCTGGAAACCAAAGACTTTTCCGTCGGGACCTACACGCAGAGCCGCCTAACCGACCGCCCCGTCCTGCCGCTTGCGATGCCTTTGATGGAAGGCGAGACCGTCAAGGCCGTCATCGTCAGCGGGATCCGGGTGGACTGGCTGCAGAACCGCATCACCGAGCGTGGCGTCGCGCCCGGTAACGAGGTGACCATAGCCGACGGCAAGGGAACCGTTGTCGCGCACGTTCCCCTTCCGGAGCAGTTCGTCGGCACTGTCATATCCGAGGAATACCAGCGCCTGGTCCATGCCGAGCAGCCCGACGTGGTCGAGATTACAGGCAAGGATGGAACAACGAGCGTTCTCGGCTATCGCCCGATAGCCCTGCCTGCCAGTCCCCTCTATGTCAGTGCCGGCTTCTCGAAACCGGAGGCTTTTGCGCCGATCAACCGGGCGACGCTGATGAATACGCTCGCCATCATCGGCGGCGCGCTTTTCGCCTTCCTCGCCGCGATCTTCATCGGCAACCGCTTCATCCTCCTGCCGATCTCCAGGATAGCAGAGGTGATGGAGAAGTGGCGCAGCGGCCAGACGACGGCGCGCACCGGCATGACGGGGCCGGACGAGCTGGAAGTCGTCGGCGCTACCTTCGATCGGCTGCTCGACGAACTCGACGAGCGCAGACGCCAGAACGAGCAGGCCGAGGAGGAGCGAACTCTGCTCGTCCGCGAAATGGCGCACCGGGTCAAGAATGGCTTCACCCTCGTTCAGGCGATCGCCCGGCAGACCTTCTCGCGCGCCAATCCGGAAAGCTACAACGCCTTTGCCGAAAGGCTGGCGGCGCTTGCCGGCACATATGATCTGATCCTGTCGCGGGAGGGATCGGCCGCGCCCATCCGGGAGATCATCTCCGCCGCCTTGCGGGCGCACATTGCCTCGGAGGAACGCATTCGTCTGGCTGGCCCCGACGTGGTTCTTCCCGCCGACATCGCCCTGCCGCTTTCACTCGTGCTCCACGAGTTGGCGACCAATGCGACGAAGTACGGGAGCCTCGGAGGCGAGCAGGGAACCGTGGCCATCGAGTGGAGGCACGATGATGGGCGCGTCCTTCTCGTCTGGACGGAAACCGGCGGCCCGGCGGTGTCGATGCCGACGAAAAGAGGCTTCGGCTCCGTCCTTATAGAGCGGGCCTTTTCCTCCAAGGCGCGGGCGCAATCCAGGTCGGACTACAGGCCCGAAGGGCTCGTCTTCGAAGTTGTCTTCTCAACCGGGGGACCTGGAGGCGGAAGGTAAAGTCCAGACAGGGATATCAGTCGAGCAGATATGCCGGGAAGCATGAGCGGGTTGAAGCTGACCACGCCAATACTCCCGACTGCCTCCCTATCTTCCCGCTGAAGTAGGACGTTGGAGATCGATGCGGCTCGTTACTACGGATTGGCCTGACGCCGGGTCTCGATCGGCCGTCTGCAGTCGGAGCCTATCCTGTCCGATTTTTTCGATCATCAATATTGCGTTCCGGTCGCCATTGACCACGCGAGCCCAGGTCACGCGAAGATTGAGCGCGTCGCCCTGCCTGCTGCCCACCAGTTTGGATGGCTGTCCCGATGGTCCGATGTAGCTGCCGGTGTAACGCTGTCCCAATACCTTTACATTGGCCGAGAAAGCTCTTGTGAAAACCGCAAGGCCGCGACATTTCCCGTTCATCGACACAGCGGATTCACTGGCGTCGGATCGGAGCGAACAGGAGACATTGAGGTTTGTGCCGCCGATCTTGGTGAGCACCATCCCGGTCCCGTGCCAATCGCCTGCCAAGGATCGCAAAAACCCTGTCTCCGACGCCTTTGCGGTGTCAGGCAGGCACGACAGCGAGAATATGGCAGCAATCAGAGCCGCACGCATGAAAGCCTCCCCGGTTAAGCGCTCTCCCGAACCGATGATGCGGCCGATTGTTCCGACAAGGCTCATGCCTTTGAATGGGCGTGCCACGTTTGCGGTGAAGGTCGGTGCCCTTGCCGCATTGCGGCGTCAATCGGGTCGACTTCTATGGGATACGATAAATTGGGTCATGCCGGCTGTCGAGAACACGCATACCGGGAAAGGCACGGTGGCCGCTATTCCTCTTCCGCCTGAAACCGTTGAGTAATAAGGAGAGGGAGGTGCGTTGTGCATTTCGACCAGCGCGGTGTGATTCACCGCCTGCCCCTCGTGCGCGTCGCCAGAACATTGCGGATCGAGAAACTGGAATGAATTCTGAGAACGCCCGGCAGGGTCGATAGTATTTCCTTGTGGATCCGCTCGAATTCGCCCGGACTGGCGACCTCCACGCGCAGGAGATAGTCGGAACCGCCCGTCATCAGAAAGCATTCGCGGATCTCAGGATGCCGGCGGACCGCCGCCTCGAAGCGGTCGAGATGGTCCTCCGTCTGCCGTTCGAGGGTGATGTTGATGATCACGGCGATCATCTCATCCGCATTGCCGGTGTCCACCAGCGCCGTATAGCCGCGGATCACGGCTGATTTTTCCATGATCTTGATGCGCCGGAGGCAGGCCGATGGAGAAAGGCCGATCTCTGCTGCGAGCTTGGCATTGCTCATGCGGGCATCGAGGCGCAGCAGTCTCAGAATATTGCGATCGGTAGCGTCGAGGGCGGACATGATTGTTCATTCCAATTTTTAGCTGATTATGCGGATAATAGATAAATTGTGCAAGATCATGCGACGAAATGATGAGCAATTTCGCTCATTATTTCATAGACTCCGGGTGGCAAATGGATAAGGGGTCGATATGGATAGCGACATTTTGGTTTCCCGCACCCGCACCGTCCCGGCCATGCAGGGTGCGACGGGCTATCTGACAATCGATCTGGCAGCGCTCGGCCGTAACTACCGTAAGCTCGTATCGGTGCTGGCGCCGGTTCGCTCGGGGGCCGTTGTCAAGGCCGACGCCTACGGCCTCGGCGCCGAACGGGTCGCCCAAACACTCTATGATCACGGCTGCAGGCATTTCTTCGTCGCCCAGTTCGTCGAGGCCGTCAGGTTGCGGCCGGCCCTTGCGCGCGACGCTCAGATTTTCGTGCTGAACGGCTTGCAGCCGGGCAACGAGATCGCCTGCGCCGAGATGGGCATCGTCCCGGTTCTCAACTCGCTGGCCCAGTGGCGGCAATGGGCGACGGCAGCGCGCATGCTGAAGCGCTGCCTGCCTGCCGTGCTGCAATTCGACACCGGCATGTCGCGGCTCGGTTTTCCCGAGGAGGAGCGAACCGAGCTGGCGGTGGCCCTTGGCGAAGCCAGCAGCGTCGAAATCCTGTTCATCATGAGCCATCTGGCTTCAGCCGACGACGTGGGGAGCGAGCAGAACGGCGAGCAATTTGCCGAAATGTCGCGCATTGCCGACGAATTTCCCGGCTACGATATCTCCTTCGCCAATTCCGGCGGCGTGTTCCTGGGCCGGGCCTGTCACGGCGTGCTCGCTCGCCCCGGCATCGCCCTTTATGGCGGCGCTCCGAACTCCAGCGTCGAGAACCCGATGGAACCGGTCGTCAACCTTGATGTCGCCGTCGTGCAGACGCGCACTGTACCATCCGGCGCGAAAGTCGGTTACGGAGGCGCGCATGTCACGCGAGGGGAAATGCGTCTCGCCACCATTGCCGCGGGCTACGCCGACGGCCTGCCGCGCAGCCTCAGCGATCGCGGCGCCGTCTATTTCAACGGTATCCGCCTGCCAATCGTCGGCCGCGTGTCGATGGATAGTACGACCGTCGACATATCGGCATTGCCGGAAGGCGCGCTGAGCCTCGGCAGCCTTGTCGAAGTGCTCGGCCCCAGCCAGACGCTCGAGGACATCGCCGGCGACGCCGGCACTGTATCTTACGAAATCCTAACCGGTCTGGGCGATCGTTATCACAGGCAATATCGCTGAGAGCCCGCCGGCTGCATCATTGGGAAGATCATGAAAGTCATCGTTCTGGGGGCCGGCATTGTCGGCATCACATCCGCTTATCAGTTGGCTAAATCAGGCCATGAGGTCACGGTCGTCGACCGGCAGAAAGGTCCGGCGCTGGAGACGAGCTTTGCCAATGCCGGCGAAGTCTCTTTCGGCTATTGCTCGCCATGGGCAGCGCCCGGCATTCCTGCCAAAGCCATCAAGTGGCTGTTCATGAAACATGCGCCGCTCGTCCTGCGCCCGAAACTCGACATGGCCATGCTCTCCTGGATGGCAAGGATGTTGTCGAACTGCACCTCCGAGCGCTATGCAATCAACAAGAGCCGCATGCTGCGCCTTGCAGATTACAGCCGCATCGCGCTGGCCGAGCTTCGCGCAGAAACCGGCATCGCCTATGACGAACGCATGCAGGGAACCCTGCAACTGTTCCGCACGCAGCAGCAGCTTGATGCCTCGGCAAAGGATGTCAAGGCGCTGGCCGCCGACGGCATTCCCTATGAAGTGCTGGACCGGGACGGCTGCATCCGCTTCGAACCGGCATTGAAGCACGTGCGCGACAAGATCGTCGGCGGCCTGCTGACGCCGAAGGACGAGACCGGTGACTGCTTCAAATTCACCAATGCGCTGGCCGCGAAGGCCGAAGCGCTTGGTGTCCGATTCGTTTACGGGACGACGATCAAAGCACTGGATGTCGAGGCCGGCCGCGTGCGCGGCGTTATCACCGATCGTGAACGGATGAGTGCGGATGCGGTGGTGGTTGCGCTCGGCAGCTATTCGCCGCTGCTGCTCAAGCCCTTCGGCATCAGCCTGCCGGTCTATCCCGTCAAGGGTTACTCGCTCACTATCCCGATCACTGACGCGTCGCGCGCACCGGAATCGACCGTCATGGACGAGACTTACAAGATTGCGATCACCCGGCTCGGCGACCGGATCCGGGTCGGCGGCATGGCTGAAATCTCAGGCTATACCAACGATCTCGGCCTGGCCCGCCGCAGCACGCTGGAGCATTCCGTGACCGACCTTTTCCCCGGCGGCGATGTTTCCAAAGCGTCCTTCTGGTCCGGCCTGCGCCCGATGACGCCGGATGGCACGCCGGTCATCGGTCCGACAAAGATCATCGGCCTCTTCCTCAATACCGGCCACGGTACGCTCGGCTGGACGATGAGCACCGGTTCGGCGCGGTTGATCAGCGATCTGGTCGGCGGCCGCACGCCTGAGATCGACGCTCGGGATCTCGCAATCAATCGCTACGGCTGAAACCTCATCCGACGGCGCTAAATGAAGAGAATTGATTGCGCAAATCGCTTATCACCGATGGGCATTGTCTTTGAGGTCATGAATGTCCAGTCGTTCCCATAACCCCGTCAATGGCAGCTTCCTCCACGATCCGGCGAGGCAGAGTCCGTCGTTTTGGGAGACGGCCTTCAGCGGGACGGACCCGGACGCACTCTCGGAAATATTGTCGACGCCGAACTCCCCGATCAAGGCTGCGGCTCAGGCTGACGCGCCCATCGCCTACCGCTGCAATTTCGTCTCGACGGAAGATCTGGCCATAGCCGAATGCGCCTACGAAGGCACGATCTCGATCAGGCGGGAGGCACCCAGCGGCAAGGTGATCATATTCCTGCCGATGGAGGGAAACGCCGTCTTCCATGCGGGGAAGGAGCAGATCCATTCGGTTCCCGGTTGCGGTACCATTCTCGGGGCAGGCCGCGCCTCGGGTGCCCGCCTAGTCGGCCCGCGCCATCATCTCGGTCTGTTCATCGATCAAGCGAGGATCAACAGGCAGCTGACGCATATGTTTGAGCGAACGATCATCGGTGACACCGATTTTCATCCCATTATCGACCTGACGACCGGTTCGGGACTTGTGTTGCAGCAACTGGCCGTGAACCTCCATCGCGGGCTGAACCGCGACGGGCCGCTGCGACAGTCGCCGCTGGCTCTGAACGCGCTCTGCGACGCGACGATCTATCTGCTGCTGGAGACCTGTCCCCATCGCTATTCGGAGGCACTCGCGCTCCCCGCTCCGGCGCCCGCTCCACGCCATGTGAAATGGGCCATTGACTTCATGCGGGAACATATCGCCGAGCCGATTTCGCTGAGCGACATCGCGACCGCAGCCGAGGTCAGCGTTCGGACCTTGCAACAGGGTTTCCGGCAGTTCAGGGATACCACTCCGATGGCCTACCTGCATGAACTCAGGATGCTTGCCGCCCATCGCGATTTGCTCGAATCCGGCTTGAAACAGGCCGTCGCCGACATCGCGCTCAGATGGGGGTTTACCCATCTCGGGCGATTTTCAGCTGAATATAAGAAGCGTTTCGGTCAACTGCCGTCGCAGACCTTGAAGCGCTGAGTTCCACGTCGGCGGCCGGATGGTTCCGTCGGCGATGGACTAAATGTCCGATCGCTGACGGGGGACGCCGGATGCAGGTCTATGCGGCGCGCTTCAGTGCATCGCCGAGGGTCGAAACGATCGTGTCGATCTGGTTTTTCTCGATGATGAGCGGTGGCGAGAGCGCGATGATGTCGCCGGTCACGCGGATCAGCAGGCCCTTGTTGAAGCAGTCGACGAAGATGTCGTAACCGCGGGTTCCCGGTGCCCCGTCACGGGGCGCCAGTTCGACCGCGCCCACCAGACCGAGATTGCGGATATCGACGACATGAGGCTGGCCTTTCAGCGAATGGAGGCCCTCCTGCCAGTATTCGGCAAGCTCGGATGCACGGGACAATAGCCCCTCCTCCTCATAGATTTCGAGGGTCGCGAGGCCGGCTGCGCAGGCGACCGGATGGCCGGAATAGGTATAGCCATGGAAGAGCTCGATCGCATTTTCCGGGCCGACCATCAGGCCGTCATAGATCTTGCGGCTGGCAAAGACCGCGCCCATCGGGATTGCACCGTTGGTGAGGCCCTTTGCCGTGGTGACGAGATCGGGCACGACGCCGAAATAATCGACCGCGAAAGGCGTGCCGAGGCGGCCGAAGCCGGTGATGACCTCGTCGAAGATCAGCAGGATGCCGTGCTTGTCGGCGGTTGCACGCAGCTTTTCCAGATAGCCCTTCGGCGGCAGGACCACGCCCGCCGATCCCGACATCGGCTCGACGATGACGGCGGCGATGGTTTCGGCGCCGTGCAGTTGCACCAGGCGTTCCAGATCGTCGGCCAGTTCCACGCCGTGGGCAGGAAGGCCCTTCGAAAACGCATTGCGCTCGACGTCGAGCGTATGGCGCATATGGTCGGCCGGTATCTGCGGAAAGACCCGCCGGTTGTTGACGAGGCCGCCGACGGAAATGCCGCCAAAGCCGACGCCGTGATATCCCTTCTCGCGCCCGATGATCCGCGTACGCGTGCCCTGGCCGATCGCACGCTGGTAGGCGATGGCGATCTTCAGCGCCGTATCGACCGATTCCGAACCAGAGCCTGTAAAGAAGACCCTGTCGAGCTTGGCTTCCGGGCCGCCTGGCGCGTTCGCAGCCAGCTTCGCGGCGAAGTCGAAGGCGATCGGATGGCCCATCTGGAAGGTCGGGGCATAGTCGAGCGTCGCAAGCTGCCGCTCGACCGCCTGGGAGATCTTCCTGCGGCCGTGGCCGGCATTGCAGCACCAGAGCCCGGCGGTGCCGTCAAGCACCTGATTTCCATCGACATCGGTGTAATACATGCCCTCCGCGGCCGCCAGAAGGCGCGGCGTCGCCTTGAATTGCCGGTTCGCGGTGAACGGCATCCAGAAATTATCGAGTACGGGCGCGTTGGTTTTGCTGATCTGGTCCATGCTGGCCTCCTGTGATTGCCGCCGAGCATGGCAATTTCTTCTTGTCAAACAAGTCCTTTTCTCAGTCGGCACAAGTCATTGAAATTAAATAGACGAGAAGGTAGTCTTTTCGATATTCTGGACAACATAAACGGACCGCACCATGTCAGTCGATATCGGCAACCGCCTTCGCCATCTCCGTATCGCCCGCAAGCTTTCGCAGCGTGAACTTGCCAAGCGTACGGGAGTGCCGAATTCGACCATTTCGCTGATAGAATCGAACGCCTCCAACCCCTCGGTCGGGGCTTTGAAGAGAATTCTGGACGGGATCCCGATCGGTCTGGCGGAATTCTTCGCCTTTGAGCCTGAGCGTCCAAGGAAGGCCTTCTATGCGGCCGAGGAACTGGTTGAGATCGGCAAGGGTGCCATCTCCTACAGGCAGGTTGGGGAGAACTTGTTCGGGCGCAGCCTGCAAATGCTCAAGGAATGCTACCAGCCAGGCGCCGACACCGGAAAGATTCCGCTTGTCCACGAGGGAGAGGAGGGCGGGATCGTACTCTCGGGAAGGCTTGAGGTGACCGTCGACGACGAGCGGCGTATCCTCGGGCCGGGCGATGCCTATTATTTCGAGAGCCGGCGACCGCATCGGTTCCGCTGTGTCGGGCCTGTACCTTGCGACGTCATCAGCGCCTGCACGCCACCAACTTTTTAGAACAGGATGTCGTCCGAAAACCGCTTAAACCTTTCGGCATCATGCTCTAGCCTTTGCCCTCGATGCGGGCGAGCACCCCGTCGAGTGCTGCGGTAAGTGCGGCAACGCCGCCCTTCTTGTCGAAGTCGGAAAGAACCTGCTCGTTCAGTCCTCCCCTGGTGGCGAATTCGCGGCTCAGCGCACTGAACGGCTCGGCGCCGGCTCCGCTCGCCTTCTGCGCCAGGCCTGCGAAGAGCGGGGCTATGTAGGCCTGTCCCTTCGCCCTTTCGAGCCCGCTTTTTTCCAGCCAGCCGGCAACCGATTCCATGATGCCGAAGTAGGTCGACATGACGGCGCTTGCGGCTGCGAGGAGATCATATTCCTTCCTGGACTGGCATTGGACGGCCGTTCCGAGCGTGTCAAACAGCGCCGCAACCGTGGCATCCGCGGGATAGACGGCGGTCACACCTTGCCGGTGTGCGACGAAGGGCAGGGGTATCGCCTGCAGGAGGCTGACATCGGCGCCGATCCATTCGAGCAGGGCTTGGCGCTCCGTCGCCGCGACGAGGCTGACGACCATCTGGCCATTCCTGAACGAAAGTTCCCGCACGACCTCCTCGGCGATCTGCGGCCGTATCGCCAGAAACACCATGTCGCTGCGCGCGACGACATCCTGATTGTCGCGGGCGATCGTCACGGCGGCGAATTCGGCCGCCAGGCCCTCGGCGATATGGGCGCTTCGTGGCGAAACGTGAATCTCGGCGGCATAGGCCGGTTCGGCCAGTAGCCCACGAACCATCGCTTCGGTGATGGCGCCGGTGCCGACAAATCCGATTCTGTCGATCTTCATCTAATTACTCCGCAGCCCGCAACGGTCCCAGCGCGACATCCGTGGTGTAGTTCTCGCGCATGAAGTTGATGAAATTGTCCTGGAACTGGCGTGTATGGGCGTGAGCGAGCTCATCGGCGAGATCGACGTTCTTGTCCTTGATGGCATCGAGCATCAGCGAGTGCTCGTCGGTCAAGAGATAGCCCTCATGGGTCCGCTCCAGATATTCGAAATGCAGGTGGAGCATGCGCTGTCCCTGCGACAGCAGCTTCTCGTAGAACGAGGCGAGATACTGATTTTTTCCGGCATGGGCGATGGCCATGTGGAACTCCTTGTTGGCTTCCGACATGGCCAGGTGATTGCCGGTTTTGACTGCCGCCTCGAAGGTTTTCAGCCGCTTGGTGATGGTCTTCAGGTCGGTTTCCGTCCTGAGTGCGGCGGCAAGCCGCGTATTCATGCGCTGCGCGATATCGAGCGCCTCCACATATTTGGGAAAGGTCGCCACTTCGATCGGCGCAACAATCGTGCTGCGGTTGGAAAGCGTCACGACCAGTTCGTCGCCGCCGAGCCGGATCAGGGCTTCGCGCACCGGCGAGCGCGACATGTCGAAGCGTTCGGCGAGCGTCATCTCGTCGAGGAGCTGACCGGGCGGCAGAGCGAGCGACAGGATCTCGTTGCGGAGCGTCTCGTAGACGCTCTTCCAGCCAGTCCCACGGATTCGTTTCACTTCCGATTCATCAGACACTCAAGTCCCTTTCTCCAAACGCAGGTCCCATTGGGCCAGAAAATCAGCGTGTCGGCAATGGAATTTTTCCGCTTGACTTTGTCGACACGCTGTTGACATATTATTCACAGTCGACACGAAGCCGACAAGAAAATAAGAGAAACGGCTGCAGCCGACGAGTGGAACCGCGCGCTTCGCGCACAGCAAAAGAGGAATGCCCGATGCTTTCGAAACTGATGACGTCCGCCTTGCGGGCGCTGCCCGCGCTCGCCCTGATGGGCGGTCTTTGCGCAACCGCCGCACATGCTGAGACCGCCGAAGGATATTGGCAGGGCGTGCAGAAGGCGGGTGTGCTGCGCTGCGGCGCGGCAGTGGCGCCGCCCTATGTCATGCGCGATCCGGCAACCGGCGAATATTCCGGCTTCTTTGCCGATCTCTGCAAGGAATTTGCCGACGTCCTTAAGGTGAAGCCTGAATTCGTCGATACGACCTGGGACAACATCGTTGCCGGCCTGCAGGCGGGCAAATGGGATCTGTCACTGGCGCTCAACCGGACCTCGGCGCGTGCCATGGCTGTGCAGTTTTCGATCCCGGCGATGGAGTACCAGATCTCGCTCGCCTATAACAAAAACAATCCGAAAATTCCGGCCGGCGCCGCCTCGGTGGCCGATATCGACAAGGCGGGCGTGACGCTCGCGGTCATGTCCGGCACGGCGCAGGACAAAGCCATCTCCGCGGCGGTGAAGAATGCCACGGTCATGCGTCTTCCCGGCAACGACGAAACCCGCCTGGCAGTGAGCTCGAAGCGCGCCGATATCCTGGTCGACGCTTCCGACACCAACCAGCTCTTCACGCAATCGAACCCGGATTGGGCGCTGGCGCTCAACCCGACGCCGGCACTCGCCAAGCAGGGCGTTGCTTTCGGCCTGCCGCATCAGCTTTCGGCCGCCGACGTCGAAGTGATCAATATCTTCCTCGAAGAGAGGGTCGCCACCGGCCATGTCGATGAACTGATCCGCAAGGCGGTCGACGACGTGCTCAAGGGCGCAAAGTAACCTCGCCGGGCCGGTGCGAAGATCGCGCCGGCCCTTCCAGCTTCGATCATCGGAGATTGGCCATGACCACGTCTTTCAGCCTTCCCCTCGTGAAAATGCAGGCGCTCCACAAAAGCTATGGAAACGGAGCCATTCAGGTGCTGAAAGGCATCGACATCGAAATGAAGCCCGGCGAACGTGTCGTCGTCATCGGGCCCAGCGGCGGCGGCAAAAGCACGCTGCTGCGCGTGATGATGGGGCTGGAGCAGATCGACAGCGGGTCAGTCAGCTTCGATGGGAGTGCATATATTTCATCCGATAGCGCAGGCCGGAAGACCCAGATCGACACCGATGTCCGCCGTTCGATCGGCATGGTGTTCCAGCACTACACGCTGTTTCCGCATCTGAACGTCATTCAGAACCTGATTCTTGCTCCCTGCAAGGTGCGCGGAGAAGCCAAGGCGAAGGCCACGGCCCGCGCGCAGGCGCTGCTCGAGCGGTTCGGGCTCGCAGCCAAATCCAATGCCTATCCGGCCCAGCTTTCCGGTGGCCAGAAACAGCGCGTCGCTATTGCCCGCGCGCTCATGCTCGACCCGAAACTGATGCTTTTCGACGAAGTCACGTCGGCTCTCGACCCGGAGCTCGTCAGCGAGGTGGAGCAGGTCATCCTGCAACTCGCCGCCCAGAACATGCCGATGATGATCGTGACCCACGACATGTGGTTCGCCAAGAACATCGCCTCGCGCGTCATCTTCTGCGCCGGCGGCGTGGTCGTCGAGGACGGCCCTCCCGAGCAGGTGCTCGCCGCCCCGCGCGAGGAGCGTACGAAGGAATTCATCGACCGCGTTTTCCATATTAAGCAGTAGGCCCATCAAGAAGTAGGCCCATCAAGAAGTAGGGAGGCACAAGTGAACTACACGTTCGACTTCAACGCAGTCTCCATCGCTCCGCTTCTGCAGGGGCTGTGGGTTTCACTGCAATTGACGGCCGCGGCAAACGTCATCGGCATCGTTCTGGGCTTCGGACTGGCCCTGCTGATCATGAGCCCGATCAAGGTCGTGCGGCTGCCGTTCATGCTTTTCGTCGAATTCTTCCGCTGCACGCCGGCCATCGTTCAGATCGTCTGGATATTCTACTGCGTACCGATGCTGTTCGACGTCTTCCTCGATCCGATGACGATGGGCATCATGGCGCTCGGTCTCAACCTGATGGCGTTCAACGCCGAGGCCTACCGGGCATCCATCCAGGCGGTTCCGCGCGAGCAGCTCGACGCCGGCATCGCGCTCGGTCTCAATCCGCTGCAACGGGTGCTTTACATCGTGTTTCCGACGGCGTTCCGCGCCTCGATCCCGGTGCTTTTGACCAACGGCATCGTCATCTTCCAGCAGAGCGCGCTGGTCGCGATCGTGGCGATCCAGGACCTGATGTACCAGGGCAAAACGCTGGCGACGGAGACTTATCGTCCGATTGAGACCTTCACCGTCGTCGCCCTCATCTATTTCACTGTCTCCTTCCCGATAACCCAGATCGTCGGCCTGCTCGAACGCCGCCGCCAGATCCTCGTCAGCTAGGAGGCCAGAATGACACTCGACTTCTCGATCCTGCTGCGCTTCGAAAACGCACTCCTGCTCGGCCTATGGATGACGATCAAGCTCACGGTCATCTGCGTCGTGCTCGGATGCTCCCTCGGCTTCCTCGTCGGCCTTGCCCGAACGTCGCGCAACCTCGTACTTCGCGCGGTCTCGAGCCTGTACGTCGAATTCTTCCGCGGCACGCCGGTCCTCATCCAGCTCTTCTGGATATTTTTCTGCCTGCCGCTCATCCTCGGCGTCGAGCTTTCGAACTTGGTATCGGGCGTCATCGCGCTCACGCTCTACATGGGAGCGATTGCCAGCGAAACCTTCCGGGCCAGCCTCAAGTCCATCGGCCGGGAACAGCTGGACGCCTGCGTCGCTCTCGGCCTGCCGCGCAGGGCCCAGGTCCTGAACGTCGTGCTACCCCAAGCGGTGCTGCGGGCAATTCCGACGCTGCTGTCGAACTGCGTCAGCCTTTTCAAGGAGAGCGCGCTCGTCTCGGCGGTGGGGATGGCCGATCTGATGTTCGTCGGCCAGAACATCTCCAACAACACCGCCCGTCCCGTCGAGGTGCTGACGATCGTCGCCCTGATCTACTTCATCATCGCCTTCCCACTCACGCGGGCCGTCTCCCTCATCGAGGGACGCATTCTCAAGAAGCTCGCAATCTAACAATGTCGTTCCCAGACAGGAGAATCCCATGAAACTTTCCGGCGTCATGCCCGCGCTCATCACTCCCTTCGACGCGTACAACAAGATCGACTTCAAGGCATTCGAAAAGCTCCTGGCACATCTGCGTGAGGCAGGCGTCACCGGTTGGGTTCCAAACGGGTCGACCGGCGAGTATTTCAGCCAATCCAAGGAAGAGCGCCGTGACGTGCTGCAGTTCGTCAAGGAATTTGCCAAACCGGGCGAAATTCTGATCGCCGGCACCAACGCGCCCGCCACCCGCGAGGTGATCGAGCAGACGGCGATGGCCAAGGATATCGGCTATGACACGGTGCTGCTGGCGCCGCCATTTTATACCCGTCCGACCCAGGCAGAGCTCATCAAGCACTACGAAGCCGTGCTCCGTGCCGTCGATGTGAGCCTCGTCCTTTATTCCTATCCGGCCAAGGATGGCTCGGACATCAGTTTCGAGCTGATGGATCATTTTGCCGATAATGCGCATGTGATCGGGATCAAGGAAAGCTCTGGGGTATTGCAGCGCGCGATCGACATCGCCAGTCGCTATGAGGGCAAGATCCAGCTCGTCAGCGGCTCCGACGATATCGCGCTCGATTTCATGTTCTGGGGCGCGGAAAGCTGGATCTGCGGTCCGTCCAACTGCATGGCCAAGGCCTGCTGCGATCTCGACCGCACGTTCAGATCCGGCGATCTGGACAAGGCGCGCCAGCAGATGAAAACGCTCTACCGGGCGATGAATATTCTCGAGAGCGGCAAGTTCGTGCAGAAGATCAAGTACGGCTGCGAGCTTCAGGGCTTGCCCGTGGGTGCGTGCCGCGCACCACTCGGCGAACTGACGGTGGAGGAAAAGGCCGAGTTCAAGGCGGCGATGCAACCGATCCTCAACTGGTAATAAGAACAGGTCGGGGTGGCCGAGCCGCCCCGAGGATCTCTAAATTTGCGAGGTTCACCGTGTCATCCATTGTGGTCGTCGGCGCCGGCATTATCGGCGCCACCATCGCCTATGAACTGCAGCGCCGGGGAAACAACGTCACCTTGCTCGACAAGGCGGCGCCGGGTCGAGGCGCCTCCTATGGCAATATGGCGAGCATCGCCGTCACCGAATTCATGCCGGCCTCGCGCCCCGGCATCTGGGCGCAGATGCCCAAATGGCTGCTCGATCCGGAAGGTCCTGTGCGCATCCGGCCCGGCTATCTGCCGAAACTGGTGCCCTGGTTCCTCATGTTCCTCGCTGCGAGCCGTCCCTCGAAGCTGAGGGAATTGGAGGCGGCCGGCGCCGCGCTCTGCCGGCGCGTCCACGAAGATCTGGACGTGTTGCTGAAGGAGACGGGCCTCACGCACATGCTGACGGCCGAGGGGTGCCTCAGCCTCTATGCCGACGAGGCCGAGTTCCAGACGGACCGGGAACATATCGATATCCTGGAGCGCTTCGGCTTCCGGCACGAAATCCTTGGCGGCAATGCCATCCGCGATCTCGAGCCGGCTTTGACGACCACGATCGGCAAGGCGGTCCTTTTTCCCGACAACCGGTCGATCGCCGATCCGTACAAGCTCGTCACCGCGCTGACTGAAAAATTCCAGGCGCTCGGCGGCAGGATCGTTCAGGGTGATGTCGTCGATTTCGAGCAAAACGAGGCCGGCGTTTCCGCGGTCCGCCTGGCAGATGGGCAGATCTTTGCCGCGAACGCGGTGGTGCTTGCGGCCGGCGCCTTCACTGCCCGGCTTTCCGCGCTGCTGCGGGAACATATCCCGCTCGAAACCGAACGCGGCTATCACACGCAGATCATGGAGCCTGGTATTTCGATGCGCCATTCGATCATCTGGCCGGCGCGCGCTTTCATGGTTACGCCGACGGCAGGCGGCATCCGCGTCGGCGGTACGGTCGAAATGGCCGGCCTCGATGCTCCGCCGGATTATCGGCGTGCAAAGATCCTGGTGAAGCGAGCCCAAGAGGCGCTGCCTGAGCTGAAGGCGGTGGAGACGACGGAATGGATGGGGCATCGCCCGGCGCTGCCCGACACCGTGCCGGTCATGGGGCCGTCCGCCAAGCGCCGCAACGTCTGGTACGCCACCGGCCATGGACATCTCGGTCTCACCTATGCAGCCACGACCGGCCGCCTGATGGCCGATCTTGTTACGGGCGCGCAGCCGCCCGTGGACATGAGACCCTACCGTATCGACCGCTTCTAGGGCGGTTGACACCTACGAAAGCAAGGGAGTGAACATGCGAAGCGAACTCTATATCGACGGACAGTGGGTGAAGCCGATCAAGGGTGGTACCTGCACGGTGACCAACCCTGCAACGGAAGAGGTGATCCAGACGATCGGCGCCGCAACGGCCGAGGACGTCGATCTTGCCGTCAAGGCAGCTCGCCGAGCCTTCGACAAGGACGGCTGGCCGAAGCTGACGGGTGCCCAGCGCGCGCGGTATCTCCGCGCGATCGCCGATGGCATCCGTGCCCATCAGGCCGAGATCGCACACCTCGAAGTTCTCGATAATGGCAAGCCGTTCCCCGAGGCCGATTGGGACGTTGCCGACGCGGCGGGCTGCTTCGATTTCTATGCGGGGCTCGCCGAACAGCTCGACAACAATCCCGAGGAGGCGATCGCGCTTCCCGATCAGCGCTTTACCTCCAAGGCGGTCCGCGAGCCGCTGGGCGTCGCCGGCGCGATCATTCCCTGGAACTATCCGCTGCTGATGGCGGCGTGGAAGGTTGCGCCGGCACTGGCCGCCGGCT
This sequence comes from Rhizobium sp. NZLR1, assembly GCF_017357385.1. NCBI lineage: Bacteria > Pseudomonadati > Pseudomonadota > Alphaproteobacteria > Hyphomicrobiales > Rhizobiaceae > Rhizobium > Rhizobium sp. NZLR1. Next base: position 640,504 of record NZ_CP071633.1, read on the forward strand.
GCACCATGGTGCTGAAGCCTGCCGAATTGACGTCGCTGACGGCGCTCGAACTGGCGGCGGTCGCCGACGAAGCCGGGTTGCCGCCGGGCGTGCTCAACATCGTTACGGGAGCGGGGTCGGTCGCCGGACAGGCGATCATCGATCACAAGGAGGTGGACAAGCTGGCCTTTACCGGCTCCGGGCCGGTCGGCTCGAAAATCATGGCGGCAGCCGCTCGCGACATCAAGCGCGTCAGCCTCGAACTCGGCGGAAAGTCGCCCTTCGTCGTCTTCGAGGACGCCGATATCGACAAGGCCGCCGAGTGGATCATGTTCGGCATCTTCTGGAACCAGGGCCAGGTCTGCTCCGCGACGTCTAGAGTCCTGGTGCAGGACACCGTCTACGAGCGGTTGCTTGCGCGTCTCATCGAGGAAACGACCAAGATCAAGATCGGCAACGGCCTGGACGCGGGCGTTCTGCTGGGGCCGCTGGTTTCCGAGCGCCAGCACGAGCAGGTCGTTGCGGCGATCGAAGCGGCCCGGCAGGCAGGCGCGACGGTTGCCTGTGGTGGAGCCCGTCCCGAAGGGTTCGACAGGGGCTACTATCTCCAGCCGACCGTTCTGACGGACGTTCCGCTCGACAGCGCCGCCTGGGTGGAGGAAATCTTCGGGCCCGTCGTCTGCATAAGGCCGTTCAAGACCGAGGAGGAGGCGATCGAGCTCGCCAATGATACCCGCTTCGGCCTTGCAGCCGCGGTGATGTCGAAGGACGACATTCGGGCTGAGCGCGTCGCGGCCGCCTTCCGCGCCGGCATCGTCTGGATCAACTGCTCGCAGCCGACCTTCACCGAGGCGCCCTGGGGCGGCTACAAGGAATCCGGCATCGGCCGCGAACTCGGCCGCTGGGGTCTCGACAACTATCTCGAGACCAAGCAGATCACCCGCTTCGCCAGCGAAGATCCCTGGGGCTGGTACATCAAGCCGGAGGCGGCCGAATGAACTGGGACCGCAGCCTCGACTTGCTGCAGGTCCACTGCCAGGGTGAGATCGGCAAGGTCATCGTCTCAGGCGCGCCTGAGATACCGGGTGCGACGATGCTCGATAAAATGAACCATATCAACACGGTCAACGACAGCCTGCGCCGCTTCGTCACCTTCGAGCCGCGCGCCAATGTCGCCATGTCGGTGAACCTGCTGGTCGCGCCGACGCGCGCCGATGCCGACGCCGGCTTCATCGTGCTGCAGGCCGACCGCGCTCATCCGATGTCCGGCAGCAACTGCATCTGCGTGGTCACCGCCCTTCTCGAGAGCGGGCGGCTGCCGATGTCGGAGCCGGAGACGATCGTCCGCCTCGATACGCCGGCCGGTCTCATCGTCGCGCGTGCCATCTGCCGTGACAACAGATGCCTGTCCGTCAGTCTCGACAACGTGCCCAGCTTCGCGGAAGCGCTGGACCGGGAAGTGGAGACGCCGAAATGGGGGCGCATCAAGATCGATGTCGCTTTCGGCGGCGTCTATTATGCGCTGGTCGACGTCGACCAGCTCGGCCTCGATATTGCGCCTGTCAATGCCCGACTGCTGGCGGAAGCCGGTATCGAGCTCAAGGCGCTTCTGGCTGGCCAGGTCTCGGTCGCTCATCCCGTCCTGAGCGGCGTCGACGAGATCGCTTACGTGATGTTCCGCGGCCGTGAAGCCGATGGCGCGGTGAGGACCTGCACGACGCTGCAGCCGGGCCGCGTCGACCGCTCGCCCTGTGGAACCGGCAGTTCGGCGAACCTGGCAACGCTCTATGCCCGCGGCGAGGTCTCCGTTGGAGATGCGAGGACGTCGCGGTCGATCATCGGCGGCGAGTTCCTGGCAGAGGCGATCGGCGAAACCGAGGTGGGCGGCCGCCGCGCCGTGCTGCCGAGAATAACCGGCCAAGCATATATCTATGGCCGGGAACAGCTGCGTATCTCCGACGACGATCCCTTCGCCGCAGGATTTGCCCTGTCCGACACCTGGGGCCCCCAGGTCGACCTGCTCGGTTAGGAGTCACGATGTCCCACGTTCAATCCCTGGCCGGCCAGACGGTCCTCGTCACCGGAGCATCGGGCGGGATCGGCGCCGCCATCGTCGAGCGCCTGTCTGCCGAAGGCGCGCGCCCCGTCATCCATTACGGGCGTGACAAAGAGAGGGCGCAAGCCCTGCTCCGCAAGCTCGGTGGCAACGGCCGGATCGTCCAGGCCGACCTCTCCAGCCTGGACGGCGCCTTCGCGCTATGGCGCGACGCGCTCGCGGCGGCGGGGCGCATTCATGCCGTCGTCAACAATGCCGGCATCCGCAACGAGATTTCGATCGACGCCGATCCGTCCGATTGGCGGGCCGCCTGGCAGAAAGAATTTCAGGTGAATTTCTTCGCAGCGGCGGACCTCTGCAAGGAGGCCATCATGTATTTCAAACAACAGGGCGGCGGGCGGATCGTCAATATGGCCAGCCGCGCCGGACAGCGCGGTTACGCCGCCGACGCCATGCCCTACGGCGCGACCAAGGCCGCGCTCATCAATCTCACAAAATCGATCGCGCGCAGCTTCGGGCGCGATGGGGTCGTCGCCGTCTCCATTGCGCCGGGCTGGGTGCGCACCGACATGGCCGAAGAGTTCGTGGCGAAACACGGAAAGGACGCTGTTGTCGGCGACATCCCGATCGGCGAGATGGCAGAGACAGCCGAGATCGCCGAGCTGGTGGCGTTCCTGCTCCGCCCTTCGCAGGCGTCGGTCAATGGAGCGACCTTCGATGTCAACGGCGGCAGCTATATCAGGTAGGAGAGTGACATGAAGAGATTTTCGGGCAAGGTCGCGGTCGTGACAGGCGGCGGAGGCGGCATCGGGTCGGCCATCTCAAGGAGGCTCGCCGATGAAGGCGCTCTGGTGGTGGTGACGGATGCCAACGCCCAGGCCGCAGGCGAAGTCGCCGCGCTCATCGAGGCGGCAGGCGGATCGGCGACCGCCATTGCGGCCGACATCTCCCGCAAGCCGGAATGCGTCGAGTTGGTCGAGAAAGCCTTTGCCATCAAGGGGCGGCTCGACGTGCTGGTCAACAATGCCGGTATCAACCGGCGCGGCAACCTGCTCTCTCTGTCGGATGAAGATTGGCAGACGAGTTTCGCGGTCAATCTGGATTCGATGTTCCATCTCTGCCGCGCGGCCCTGCCGCATATGATCGCGGGCGGTGGCGGTGCGATCGTCAACACGGGCTCGCAATGGGGGCTCCATCCCGCGCCGAACCACATTGCCTATAACACGACGAAGGCGGCGGTCGCCGCCTTCACCCAGAATCTCGCCAGGGACTACGTGCCCGACAAAGTGCGGGTCAATGCCGTCTGTCCTGGCGAAATCCACACGCCGATGCTGGAGGCCGGCGTCACCCGCTCGGGCCGGACGATCGCCGATCTTGACAAGCTCGTTCCCTACGGTCGCATCGGCAGGCCGGAGGAGGTCGCGGCCCTCGTCGCATTCCTCGCCTCCGACGAGGCGGCATTCATGTGCGGCTCGCTCGTGGAAATTACCGGCGCACAAGCCGTGGCGTGAAAGTGCCGATCGGCTTTGCATCCGGATCGTTCCTCGAACATCTCCCCGAAAAAAGCCCCGCTGTGCGGCAGTTCATGATCGACGGGGACCCGTCAGGCGCCCGCAATCTTCACGATGGCTTCGAATACCGCGCGCGGCATTTTCAGCCCTTCCGACCCTGGCCTGGGATGTTCGATGCCGCTGACGCCAGGCACGAACACGCCGTGCTCTTGGAGGCGGGCTGCCTGGCGACGTGCACGTTCGACAAGGCCATCATCAGGGCGCCCGGGCATCATCGCCACGACCGTCAAGCCCACTGCGGGGCTGGCGCTCCCCTCTCTGAAAGACGGCGTGTCCAATGACCAGGGGCCGCCGGACAGGCCGGCCGACAGCATTTCCACCATCAGCGCCACATTGGCGCCCTTGCGCCCGCCGAAGGGAAGCAGGGCTCCGCCGAGCGCTTTTGCGGCATCGGAGGTGTTCATTCCCGCTTTGTCGACGGCCCATCCTTCCGGGATGCTGCGCCCCTCGGCTGCTGCTGCGACGATATTGACATAGGCGGTGGCGCTGGAGGCCTGATCGATGATGAGAGGCAGCGACCCTTCTCCAAGCGGAAAGCCGAAGGCCAGCGGGTTCGTGCTGTAGACAGCCGCGCCGCCTGCTTTGGCGACCACCATGGCATTGGCGTTGGTTGCGGCGATGCCGACAATCCCTTCGCCGGCGAGCCTGCGAACATAATAGCCGAGTTCTCCTGCCGTATAGCTGTTCGTCTGTGTGAAGACGGCGAGCCCGAAATTGCGCACCGCGGCCGTGAGATCGTCGAACGCAAGATCGAAACCGAGTTGGGCGATGCCCTGATCGGCATTGGCGACGAAGAAGGCGGGATAGGGACGCTCGCAGGTCGGCGCAGGATCGCAGTTGATGCGGCCCTCGCGGAAGCTGTCGAGGTAATCCACCATGTGCGGAAATCCGAGTGTCGAAGGCCCATAAAGCGCGGCGGACAAGGTGGCGCCCACAAGGGAGCGGGCGGTGGCTTCCCGAGCGCCGGCTGCCAGGCAGGCTCGCATCGCTAAAGCCTCGGCTTCCGCCTGATAGACTACGACCTCATCCGGCATCTCAAATCTCCGCTCTTTCAGGGCATCCGGTCCGATCGGTGCCGTGGCCCGACCGTCCTAGCAAAAGCAGGGGACCGCCAACAGCAAAATGTACAATAGTGTCTGCAAGACTAAAGCATGTCGTGCAAAAGTGTGCAGCGGTTTTGCGTCAACGACATGCGCAAAAACAAAGAGCTAAAGCGCAAGGAGCGAATCTGAAAGATCGCGACGCGCTTTGATGCGTGAATTCGCCATTGGATTGAGACGCCGCCGGACTCGCTCGCCGTCCCGGCGGGGCAACATCCCTTCGCCTGGCGCCTTTCCATTGACGGGGCACCGATCCAAGGGTGTGGCCCGCTGGTCAAGCAGGCCGGTGCTACGAATTGCAGTGGCTGCCGGGATCTTGCGGGCATTGCCGATCTCAGGATGCCGCGACGACATATGCGAACGCAGCGTGGTCAGCAGAACGAGGGCGCGCCGCGGCGGCGGTCGTCCGTTACTCTTCTGACCCATGCCTCGTCACTTACGGTCTACTTGTAGGTGATCGTATCGCTGGTCCGCGGTCGATTGAAGAAATGCTGATCGAAGCTGTAGCCGTTCATTCCGGTAAAGCTTGAAAAGAACGCCGAGACGGGTGTCGTCAATTTGTATTGCACCCGCGTCAGTACGACCTGAACGCCTTGATCCTGGATTTGCGACGGGATTTCGATCGCGCTCGCGGTACCGGATTTGAGCGCGGTGGTGTTGAATGCGGCAGACCAGTTGACCGTCGCGCTGCCAGTCTTGCTGATATCGTTGACGGTGACCGTTATCGTGAGACCCGTCGTGTCATAGGGTTGGAGGATGAAGCTGGCGCCGGAAAGAAGCTTGGCGACGTCAGACGTCGTCCAGGTGTTCTGCTGCGAGATCATGTCGCCCGTTGTGGAGGCGATTTCGTCTATCTTGCGGCTGACCGTGAGCGCATGGCCGAGGTCGACAGTGCCGAACAGCAGCATCACCAGGAGCGGCAGCACGAGCGCGAATTCGACCCCCGAGGCGGCTCTGCGGTCGCGCGTAAGATGGAGGATGCGGGATAGGACGCATCGGAAAAAGGAGAGATTCCGCTTTATCATCATCTCAGAAAGGCTCGTTACGAAACAGCACGGAAGATCCGATGAGATAGCGGCCGTCGGAAAGCTTAGCGCTCGAAAGACTGAGGAAATTGACGACGGCCGTCCAGGGCAGGAAGGTCTGGACCAGGATATAGTCGCTGCCCTGACCGATATTGTAAGTCTCGGTGACGGCGAGCTTGCCGCTGGTGTCGATTGGATTGCCGCTGGTCGCGGACGACAGATCGGAAAGCACGCTCACCTTGACCAGGAGATCGCTGGAGCAGTTGAACGAGAGCAGCATGTCATTACAAATTCTGGCTTTGAAATCGGCCAATGTGATCTTCGAAGACGCTACCTCGCCGGTGCGGATCATCCGCGAGATCTTGTGCACCGAAGCGTCAAGCGTGGCGTTGACGAAGAACATCAGCGACACTTCGATAATGCCAAATATGATGATGAAGAGCGGCAGGGCCAGGATCGCAAATTCAATTGCAGCGACGCCATCGCGATCACCCAAGATGCGGCGAAGCAAGACAAACAATCCCCTTCGCCTCATTGGGTCAGCCGAACGGAAGAGAGATATTGTGTGAAGAGCGCCGACAGACCTGCCGTGATCTCGGCTGATGACGCTGCTGAAATGAACAGGCTCTTGGAGGATGCGCAGTCCGAGAGCGCATAGGGAATGTAGTCGCGTCTCGTGATGCTTGTAGACACGCCGCTCTGCATGGTGCCGCCCCAGGTATTCTTCCAGTTGGCGCTTGCCATGGTCGAGCCGACGGTCGCGTTGTAACCCCAATCCGAGGTGAGCGGCAGGTATTCAGTGTAAAGCACGGCCATCGTGTCGGATTGATTTTTCAGATAACCGCACCAGTCCGGATTGAGCGGCGCGACTTTATTCCAGTATGCTCCGGATACAGCCTTGTTGTTCTTCCATACGACGCTGTCGGTAACCCATTCGCGCTGCGACTGGACGCCATCCGTCAACAGCAGAACGAGCTTGAGCGGCGTGCCTGAGGTAGTTCCGTCCCCTCCGGTGCCGACCTTCTGCTTCAGCGTCGCCAGCGACACGTCGAAATAGGTGGCCGCCTTCGAGGTCGCGCTGGTGAGGCCGTAGCTCGAATCCGCGAGGCGGCTGCGCGCGGTGTCCGTGCTCAGCGTTGGGGCCAGAACCTCCGTCAGCGTATCGCCCAGGCTATATAATCCGACCTTGATTCGTTGATGATTGCTGTCGGACGTGTCGACCAAAGCAAGCACGTCCTTGACGGCGTCACCGGCGACATCGGCGCGCAGCTTTATGTTCTTGGCCGTGCTGTATTCATAGTTGTTGGCGTATGTCTTGTTGCCGATAGTGTGGGAATCGCCCGTGTGGCAGGCGAACTGGCAGCCGATCCCGGAATACATGGTCGCCTGACCTGCAGTCGTTGCCGCCAGAAGCATCGAAGGCGACGTGTCGATGACGATATAGACGTTGAGGTAGGAGGTGGCCGGCCCCTTGACGGCGCTGCCGACGCTGATGGGAACGGTGTTGATGTTGGCAATCTTCATCAACGTCGTCGGAACGGTGCCGCTTGCCGTCGCGGTTATCTTATGGTTGCTGGTATCGATATTGATGTCACCAAGCGTATAGCTGCTTTCCACCTGCGCGCCGAACCAGTCGGACACTTTCTGTTTGAGGGCGGTGCTGTCGTCGGTGTCGATCTCTTTGACAGCGGCAATCAGGGCAGTGTCAAGATCGCTCTGCATCCTCTGTCGGATATTGTAGGTGCGAATGTAGTCGAAGCTCGCGCCGACCGCGATGATCATCGGGACCAGGGTGAGGGCGACGACGATCGCGACGTTGCCGCCTCTATCTCTTCCGAGACTGCGAAGGGTTCCGAAGACCCGGGCAAGTGAATGTGAAAGAGTCGACCGCAAAGAAACACCGCATATGGATTATGAAAATAGTCCCGTGCGAGATGTCGCTAAAGCGCTTAAGCCTCTGTTAATTCCTGCAGTTCCTGTAGAAAAACGGGTAGCCGACGCACGGTTTCCTGCGCATATTGTACATGCCTGCGAAATTTGGATATCGCAAGGATACGCATCGAACTGAGTGCGGCTCGTTCAATGGACGCCCTTTTGATCTCCCCCGTCTTTGTCAGTGGCTGAAAGCCGCGCCTGAAGTTCGGTGGTAAGCCACCTTGCCGCCGGCCCCGGCGGGTTTGCGACATTGCGTATCACGTGGATGGGGTACTCACCCTGGTCGAAGATGGGAAACTGGAGATGGACGAGACGGCCATCGGCGAGATCATCTCTAACCAAGGATGCCGGAAGTCCGCCCCAGCCCAATGCGCCGCGGATATAGAGATGTTTTGTCGCGTTGTCGCTGACACGCCAAGTCTTGAGCGAGAACACGTTGAAATCGCGTCCCTTCGTCAAGCCCGAAGCGTCGTAGACGACGAGCTGGGTTTCGTCCCGCACATCAGCGAGGGTCATCGGCCGGCGCAACTTTGCAAGTGGATGGTCGGGGGCGGCGACGGGGATCATCGCCGACTGGCCGATCCGTTCGAAAACGATCTGATCGTTCCTTGTCGCCATGGCGCCGCCAAAGCCGACGACGGCCCTCGCATTGCTAACCGCATCCATGACGATCCCCAATGTGCCGACCGTTACATTCAGGGAGACGGTGGGATAATGACTGCGGAAGGCACGCAGCACGTCGACGACAATGTCCGTCGGCACGATAGCGCTCATCGCCACATTGAGCTCGGCCTCCAGCCCGTCGCTCAGGGCCTGGACGCGCGCCCGCATCAGATCGAGATCGCCGAGCAACCGGCGGGCATCCTCGAGCACCGACCTTCCGGCTTCCGTCAGCTGCGGCCGTTTGGTGCCGGAGCGGCTGAAAAGCGCCACCCTGAGCTGCGCCTCGAGATTGGCGATCGTATAGCTGACGACCGACTGCGTTCGGTTGAGGGCGCGGGACGCGGCTGAAAAACTGCCTTTCTCCACCACGGTTAGGAAGACCTGAAGCTGATCCAAAGTCGGGTGGGGCTGCATATCTCATCGATCCTGTCGATAAATTTTCACGAAAATATAACGGTTTTCACGATGAGCTTCCAGCTCTATCTGTTCGCTCGACGGGATTGCCGTCATCCCTTATCAAGGAGGTTCGAATGTCCAACACCGCGACTGGTTTGCCTGCGCCCCAGGGGAAGTTGCTTCTAATCGGGCTATGGTCCGCTCAGGTGCTTCTCTTTATTGCCTTCACGCTGTTCGGCTGTATGAAGTTTTTCATGCCGGTCGACCAACTGGCGGCAATGTGGGTATGGCCCGGCGACGTTCCCGCATGGTTTCTGCGCCTCATGGGTATTATCGATTTCGCCGGCGGAGTGGGCGTGTTGCTGCCGGCCCTAACTCGGATTCAGCCGCGTCTGACCGTGCTTGCGGCGCTTGGCTGCGTGCTGCTGCAGATCACTGCGATGATCTTTCATCTCTCCCGCGGCGAAGCGTCCGCCTTGCCACTCAATGTCATCCTGCTTGCCCTTTCAGCTTTCATCCTGTGGGGCCGCGGCAAGAGGGCGCCGATTACGCCGCGCCAATGACGGACGCCGCCGATCGGGAGGCGCGCGCCCGGATCCAACAGGTTTTGGACGAACTCGACAGATTGAGTTTTGAGCTGCATCGCCAGTCATGATGTCTTTTGGATTAGGCTCAGGACCCATAAACGGACTTGTGGAGCGGGGCCAGTTTGATTCAGTGGCGGCGTCGAGGTGGCGCTGCCGATGGCCGACATGTTCCTGCTGAACGAGGCGCAGATGCGCCGGATCGAGCCCTACTTCCCCTTGTCGCGTGGTCGAGCGCGGGTGGGCGACCGGCGGTGCTGTCGGGCATCGTCTAGGGCAGGTAGGGCGCGAGGCCGACGTCGGAGTGGACCTCCGCCAAGGCCGAGCAACGCTGCCAAGGCCGCCGCTTCGATAGGGGCCTTGGCCGACGAATTCTCGAGGAGGGTTTGAGCTTCTTGTTCGTTCCTTCAACACTACGACGAAACCCGAACCCTCCTCAATTTACGAACCCAAGTGTTACCACTATACGATGATGGACAAGAGGTGTCGTCAAGACCTGATGAAAGACAGCAGGTCAGGGTTGAGGACATCCGCATGTGTGGTTAGCATGCCGTGGGGGTAGCCCGGATAAGTCTTCAGCGACCCGTTCTTAAGCAGGTCGACCGCACGCGGCACTGAACTTGCGAACGGGACGACTTGATCAGCCTCGCCATGCATCACCAGCACCGGCACAGTGATCTTCTTGAGGTCTTCGGTATAATCTTCGAGCCAAGAGTCGACGGTCGCGTAATGAGCGAGGGCACCGCCGGCCATGCCTTGGCGCCACCAGTTCGCAATGATTGCCTCCGAAGGCTTCGCCCCATCGAGGTTGTAGCCGTAGAACGGGTTCTCAGGGACGAAACGGTAGAACTCCGACCGGTTGCCCAGCACGCCGGCCCGGATCGCTTCGAACCACTCCGGCGGCTGACCGGCCGGGTTGTCCTCGCTCCGGTACATGTTCGGCGTCAGCGAAGCGACCAGCACCGCCTTCGCAACCCGCTCCTGGTGGCGAGCGACATAGCGAGCTACCTCACCGCCACCCGTCGAATGCCCGATATGGATCGCGTCGCGCAGGTCGAGGTGTTCAGTCAGCGCCGCGAGGTCGGCAACCCAGTGGTCCATGTCGTTGCCGGTGCTGGGCTGGTCGGACCGGCCGTGGCCGCGCCGGTCGTGGGCGATCACCCGATACCCGTGATGAAGGAAGAATGTCATCTGGGCATCCCAGTCGTCCGCTGTCAGCGGCCAACCGTGGCTGAAAACGATCGGCTGACCTGATCCCCAGTCCTTGTAGAAGATATTTACGCCGTCTGTAGTAATTATCGTGGACATGATTTGCTCCTTTGATTGCCGCGGATAAAGGTCAGCACTCGTTGTCGCAGCGTTCCAGCGAGAAACTTGTCAAATGCATGACCGGTCGTATATTTACCGGCCAAAATTGTTCAGGTTACAAGGGCGGGCAAAACGAAACCTTCAAAGCTGTCGAATGGCGACCGGTTACGTTCGACCTTGGCACGCGTGACCGCGCCTTCGAACGCGTCGATCAACGCGACGGCAACCTGTCCCGGGTCCTTTCCGGCCGGCAATTCGCCCTGGGCCTGGGCTTCCCGGAGGCATTCGGTGAGCGAGGCCATCCATTGGCGATAGATTGCCGCCAGCGTAATGCGTACATGCTCGCTCGACGGCGTGACCTCGAGCGCCATATTCCCGATCAGGCAGCCAACCGCGTAACCGCGGCGCTCGTGAAACTCTGCTAGGCTCGCGAAATAGCGCGCGATACGCGCGAGCGGCGCCATGTTGTGATCGGCCAAGATCGGGCCGTAGGTAGCAACCACCGAATCCCAATACTCGGTCAGTACCTCGACAGCGAAGGCCTCCTTGCTTTCGAAATAATTGTAGAACGAACCCTTGGGCACACCGGCGACCGACGTAATCTCCTGCACGCCCGTGGCATTGAAGCCGCGGGTGCTGATGAGGTTTCCCCCCTTATCCAGGAGGCGCGATCGCGTTTCGGGATTGGCTGGTCTAGGCATGAATAGATATATGACCGGTCGTCTTGTTATTGTCAAGCAGTTTTTGGTGGGGACACGGGTAACGCATTCACACCCGCTACGATCGCTGCGCCAACACCTTCATGGGCGCAATCACCCTCGCCGCCATCCTCCTATTTGGCTACCCCGTTGTGAGTCCTGAGCCTAGGGCGGCAATGACGCGATCGGCCATGAAAGCGCACCGGGCGCCATTGAACGGAAACAGCGCCGAGAATGCGCCGGAGAGCCGTTTTTCGATCGACTGACGCATCATCTTCCGCGCCCGGTGCAATCGGGTCTTGGCAGTTTCGGGTCTTATGCCGAGATAGGATGCGGCCTCGTCGGTGCTCATGCCCTCGACATCACGCAGTACGAAGACGGCGCGAAAATCATCCGGAAGTTCGTCGACCGCATGTTCGAGGAGATGCCGCGCCTGGCTCCGCGACAGCTCGGTTTCTGGATCGGTTGCGGACAAGGAGGAAGGAAATTGTAGTACTTCACCGCCCGGCGATGTCGTCTGCATGTCGATTTCCTCGAGCCTAGCTGTGTTCTTTCGGCGCCGCACGCGGCCCAGCGCTTCGTTGATCGCAATTCGGGTCAGCCACGTCGAAAACTGCGCATCGGCTCGGAACGCCGCCAGATTGGTGAATGCTTTGATATAGGCGGCCTGAACGACGTCTTCCGCCTCGGCATCGTTGCGGATGATGGCGCGCGCGGTGCGGAACAGGCGCTGGTTGTGGCGTTGAATGATGGTGCGGATGGCGGGCTCGTCGCCCATTTTCGCCAAGGGCACGAGATCTGCGTCGGAGAATGTCGACATCTGCTGCTGGTGCTGCTGCTGTCGCTCGGTCGGAACCGGAATGGCTGTCATGGGAATCCTCCGCCTACCGTATTTGATTGAAGCCCGGCGCTATGGCCGGACGTCCAGTTTGCCCGTCATGGCCGGATGAAAGCGGCAATAGAAGTCGACTGCTCCCGCTCGGCTGATCGTCATGCGACCTTCCGATTTCGGCGGCAGGTCGATATCGAAGCTTTTGTCGCGGGCCGTCACCGTGTGCCGGAAGATATCATCATTTCGCCAGACGATCACGTCGCCCACATGCAGTTCGGCAGGCGGCGCGCTGTATTTCATCCCTGCAATGGTGACTTGGTATTCCGCGGCAGAGGCGACGCCGCCGCCTGTCCAGAGTAGCGCACACAGCAGCGGCAGCGATTTCGTCAGCAAATGCATCGCCAGTCTACTTCATCGTCGAGGCAAGATGCTCGGCATGCATCTGGTGCTGCTTGAACAGGGTCAGGCCCGTTTCCAGGAGCGACTTGAGCTCGTTGTTCTGCGCCGAGGGGATCAGCACCTTGGCAAGCGCATCGTTGACCGACTTGTGATAGGCGACTTCGTTTTCGACATAGGCCTTGTCGAAAGCCGCGCCGTCGAGAGCGTCAAGCGTCTTCAACTCCTTGCTTGCTTGAGTCGAGAGCGACTGGCTGATCTTGTTGTCTTCAGGCGTCACCTTTAGTTTCTTGACGAGGGCGAGCGCCTGATCGTTGACGGCCTTGTGGTCGCGCTCCATGGTCTTGGCGAATTCAATGACTTCGGCATCCTTGCTTTTCTTCAACGCCTGATCCGCGGCGGTGACGTCGATCTGCCCCGCCGTATAGGCGATATGAGCAATCTGAGGGTCGGTCGGCTTTGCATCGGCGGCGATCGAAGCCGTGCCGAGCGAGGCTGCCAGGAGGGTTGCGCCGAGAATCTGTTTCAACATGATCTGTCTCCTTTGTGTCCATGTGACGGAATGGCTTCTGCGGCGGTGGCGCCTTTGGAAGCAGGCATTGGATGCAGATCGGCCGAAAAGGTTCCCGGAAATTTTTGCAGGCAAGCGGCGCCTCATCGGCGTCGGCCGCCGCCAAGCCCCTCGGATCACCAGCAGCTTTCGAAACGCGTGGCAGGCCGCCCAATCATAGTCAAAAATACGTCGATGCTATCCGTTTCGCGCGCAAAACATCCGACCGGGGATGGCGCCGAAGCACTTTTTTTAAGCCTTGCCGCCTTGGATGGGATCGCGCTTGTCACGGGGACAGCGGCACGATTGGTCGGCAGGGATACGGGAATACGACATGGTCCATAGCAGTTGTGCACTTATGATCCGCCGCTGGTTCTACGGCTGCGGTGTATTGCGTTAAGGCTCGATGTGCATGGTCGAGACAACGAACGGTTCGGGTTGGAATGCGGCGCATCAGGATCGAGTTCCCGATGATCCCGGCAGCATTGAAGCGCCAACTGATCTCAAAGATCAGAAAGACAGATTCTGCGCGGAGATCGCGGCATTGGCGACGGCTGTCCTGAGCGGAGATCTGACGCGGCGGATGAATGCCGACTACGCCGATCCGGATCTCTCCCGTTCGGCTGTCATCCTCAATGAGCTGATCGTGTCGATTGACGATAACTTGTCCGATTTCAACGATGCGATGGCCGCTCTCGCCCACGGGGATCTCCATTGAGGCATGCGGGACAAACATCGCGGCGCCTTCGGACAATTGCAGAAGAACTTCAATCTCGCCCTGGCGACGGTCCGCACCGTGCTGGGCGAACAGGGTTCGGGCCCGTTCACGGAGAAGGCGACGAAATTTCGCCGGATGCTGGCGGGCTTCAGATCGAATGGGGTCGCTTTCGAAATCCGGATCTCCGATGAAGATTCACGGCCAATTCCTTCGCCTCCCCATGATCTCTGGCTGAAACTTGCCGATGCGCTGGATGGCTTCTCAGCCTGAACATTGACCGCGCCACAACTGCAATAGCCGTTGTGGCACGGTGATGTGTTTCGTCGTCAGAAGGGGTAATGCTGGGCGGAATCCTCGATCGTGATCCAGCGCAGGTCGGTGAATTCGGCGATCGCCGCCTTGCCGCCGAAGCGGCCGTAGCCGCTGCCCTTGACGCCGCCGAAGGGCATCTGCGCCTCGTCGTGCAGCGTTGGGCCGTTGATGTGGCAGATGCCGGATTCGATCCGGGCCGCAACTGCCATCGCCCGTTGCACGTTACGGCTGAAGACGGCCGACGACAGGCCGTATTCGGTATCGTTGGCGATGCGGATCGCTTCTTCCTCGCCGGAGACGCGAATGATCGGCTTGACCGGGCCGAAGGATTCTTCCGCATAGACGCGCATGTCGGATGTGACGTGATCGAGCAGCGTCGCCTCGACCACGGTGCCGGAGCGCTTGCCGCCGGCTACGAGTTTTGCCCCCTTGGCCGTCGCATCGGCGATCAGCTCTTCCATCTTTTTGGCTGCATCGAGGCTGATCAGCGAACCGAGAACGACATGGCCGCGTGGGTCGCCTGCCGGCAGCTGGCTGGCGCGGGCGGCCAGCTTGGCGACGAACTGATCGGCGATCGTCGCGTCGACGATGATCCGCTCCGTCGACATGCAGATCTGGCCCTGATGCATGAAGGCGCCGAAAATGGCGGCATTGACGGCGCCGTCGATATCGGCGTCGTCGAGGATAACCAGCGGCGCCTTGCCGCCGAGTTCGAGGAGAGCGGGTTTGAGATGCCTGCCGCAGGTCTCGGCGATGATCCTGCCGACTTTGGTCGATCCGGTGAAGTTCACGCGCTTGACCGCGGGATGGGCAATCAGCGCGGCGACGATCTCAGGCGCATCTTCGGGCGCGTTGGTAAGAACGTTGATGACGCCAGCTGGCAGGCCGGCCTCGGTCAGCACTGTGGCGATTAGCCGGTGTGTGCCCGGGCATTGTTCGGATGCCTTGAGGATGACGGTGTTGCCGCAGGCGATTGGCATGGCGATGGCGCGGGTGGCGAGAATGACGGGCGCGTTCCAGGGAGCGATCGCCAGGCAGACGCCGGCCGCCTGGCGAACGCCCATGGCGAGCGTGCCGGGCTTGTCGGACGGGATGATTTCGCCTGATATCTGCGTCGTCATGGCGCCGGCCTCGCGCAGGATATTGGCGGCGAGCATGACGTTGAAGCCGGCCCAGGGCGCGGTCGCGCCGGTTTCCTCGATCATCAGCCGGGTAAATTCGCCCACTTTGGAATCCATGATGTCGGCAGCCTTCATCAGGATGGCGCGGCGCTGGCCAGGGCCGGTCTTTGACCAGGCGCCGAAGGCGACGGCGGCGGCATCGACGGCCGCGGCAACGTCTTCCAGATTGGCGGCGGCGGCGCGGCTTGCGAGCTTCTCGGTGAAGGGATCTAGGCGGTCGTAGGTCCGGCCGCCGGAGGCTGCGCGGTCCGCGCCGTTGATGAGGAGGGAAATATTCATCTGGGGTCTCCTGAGGGAAAGAACTAGAAGCCGAGGACTTCGGCGTTGATGGATGCTTCGAGGCCGCCGTCGGTGGCTAGATTGGCGCCGTTGATCCAGCGCCCGCCGTCAGAGCAGAGGAAGAGCACGGCGGGCGCGATATCGGCGGCGGTGCCGGCGCGGCCGACGCGGGTAATGTCGCTGTCGACCCTGGCGTCGCCGAGCACGGCGCGGAACTGTTTAAGGATCGGCGTTTCCACCGGCCCGGGGCTGACCGCATTGACCCGGATGCCACGGTTCTTGAACAATGGTTGGTGGGCCGCGCGCATGGTCCAGAGTAGGAGCAGTTCCTTGGAGAGCGGGTAGCCTTGCTCGTCCTTGAGGCCGTGTTCGCGAACGATCGCCGCCACATCGGGAAAGCCCTCGATTGATGTCAGCGACTTTGCTCGCTCGAGATTGGCGCGCCAACCGTAGCCGGCGATCGAGGCGACGTTGACGATGGCGCTGCCTTCGCGCAGGCGGGGTGCCACGGCTTCCGACAGGGCGCGAAGACCGTAGAAGTTGACCGCGAGCGTCGCGACGACGCCGGTGCTGCCGGAAAGGCCGGCGACATTGGCGAGCGCATCCAGGCGCGTCGGGAGCCGTGCAACGATCTCGGCAACGCCCGATGGCGTGGACAGATCGCCCGTGATGAAGGCGGCGCCTCCATTGGCCGGCTCGCGCACATCGACACCGATGACCTCGGCGCCCATCTGGCCGGCCAGTTCCGCCGTCCGGGCGCCGATGCCGGAAGCCACTCCGGTTACCAGGATTGTTTTACCAAAAAGCATCAACGTCACCTTTCACAATAGAATCCGGAAGCCGGCTCATTCTTCCCATTTGATCTTATTCGGACCGGGCAATTTCAGCCGGTAGCCGACGGGAAGAAGTTGCAGGTCGAAGCGGCGCTCGATTTCGCCCCAGAGGCCGCGCGGCAGGTAGAGCGAGAAAATCAGGGCGGTGGCGCCGAGGCCGATCAGGTACCACACGCCGGCTCCGCCGAAGAAGGTCTCGATCATGAAGAACAGGACGGCGCCGATGATCGCGCCTTCGAACTTGCCGATCCCGCCGACCAGCACCATGAAGATCATGTAGGCCGTCCATTGGACGCTGAAATAAGTCTTCGGCTGGAAGGTGGTGGCAGTCGCCAGCCACAGGCCTCCGGCGATCGCGATGCCGAAGGCGGCGAGCACGAAGAGCAGCCTCTTGGTGGCGATCACACGCACGCCGACCGAGGTCGCCGCCTCTTCATTGTCGCGGATCGCCTGCATGGCCGCGCCGGCGCGGCTGCGCATCAGCATGAAGAGCGCACCGAGCAGGGCGGTCATGGACGCGAGCGCAAGCCAGTAGATTGTCGCCCGCCGCGTGCCGCTGTCATAGACGTTGAGCGAGATCAGCGAGGTTCCGGTTTCTCCCTGGATCAGCCGGTCGAGGTTGACGAGCAGGTGGGCGAGTTCGGCGATGACCCACATGCCGATCGCGAACTCGCCGCCCTTCAGCCGCAGCATGAACAGCGAAAGCGGGATCGACAGCGCGCCGGTCACGATCGCGGCCGCAAAGAGCGCGATGAACGGATCGAGCCCGGCATCGGCGAGCCGAATGGTGAAGTAGGCGCCGAGCCCGAAGAACACCTGTTGGCCGACCGAAACCAGCCCGCCAAAACCGGCGAGCGCATTCCACATGGCAGCAAGAATTACGTAGATGAACAGGGCCGTCATCCGGTCGATCGCGCCGGCGCCGAGGACGGCGGGGGCGAAGATCAGCAGGACAAGCACCGCGGCCATGGAGCCAAGCGCCACCCGCGACGATTTCGTCCAGCGTTCTATCGATATGCCGTTGGAGACAAAGGTCATGTCGGGCTCCGGAGACGTGCACGAAGGTTGAAAAACGCACCGAGCTTGTCGAGTTGAGGCATGCCGAAGCGGGACAGCCTGATGAAAAGTACCAGCAGAAATACGGCGTGGCCGCCAATCAGGAAGCCTTGCGGATGCAATTGCGCACCGAGCGATTGGGCAAGGCCAAGAACGATGCCGCCGGCAAGCGTGCCCCACAGCGATCCCGCTCCGCCGATGACAGCCGTCTCGAAAGCGAAGAGAAGCTGCGGGCCGCCGGCATAGGGGCTGAAAGTTGCCCGCATCCCGAGAAAGGCCCCGGCAATCCCGATGGTGACCATGGTGATCGCGGTGGCGACGGCATTGACCCTGCGCGCATCGATGCCGACCAGCCCTGCCGTATCGGGATCCTCGGCCGTGGCGCGGATGGCGCGGCCGAGCGCAAAGCGGCCGAGGAAAAACTGCAGCCCCCCGAGAATGAAGACTGCCGTCACCATCATCATGACGGCAAGCTTGCCGACGAAGATGTGGCCCGGCAACTGCCAGGACGCATAGGACAGGTTGCCGATGAAGGGCGCGAGCGACCGTGTGTCGGCGCCGAACTGCTCAAACAGCAGGTTGTCGATGACGATCGACAGGCCGAAGGTTGTGAGGATCGGCAGCAGCGTCCCGCCACGGGCGCTGCGTTCCAGAATGAATCGCTGCAGCAGCCAGCCGAGGATCGCCATGACGGGCAGCACGATCAGCAGGCCGGCGAAAGGCGGAATGCCGGCCTTGGCGGCAAGCAGCCACAGCCCATATGCGGCCGCGACCGCCAGGCTGCCATGGGCGAGATTGATGATCCGCATGACGGAGAACATGAAGGACAGGCCGCAGGCGATGACGGCGTAGTAGCCCCCGAGCAGAATGCCCTGGATCAGAGTGTTGATCATGATGCGCTCCTTTCGCCGGCGGCCCGGTGCAATCCGAAATAGGCCTGGGTGACGTGCTCGCGAGTGACGGCTGCGGCCGGCCTGTCGAGGACGATGCGTCCTTCCAGCATGCAGATGACGCGGCTTGCCACGCTCATGGCGCGGGCAAGGTCCTGCTCTACGAGCACGATGGTCGTTCCCGAGGTCAGCAATGCCTGCAGTTGGGCGTAGACGCGATCGACGACCAGAGGCGAAAGTCCGAGCGAGACTTCGTCCAGCAGAAGAATATCGGGATTGCTCATCAGCGCCCGGCCGATGGCAGTCGCCTGCTGTTCCCCGCCCGAGAGATGCCCGGTCTTTGCGTGGCGGCGGGGTTTGAGGTTCGGGAAGGCGTCGAGGACGCGGTCGACGCTCCATTCACCCTTGCGGCCGCAGCTCTTTCCGAGAAGCAGGTTCTCTTCCACGGTCATCTGCGAGAAAAGGCGCCGGCCTTCCGGCACCAGGGCAATGCCCTTGGCGATCCGTTTGTGGGACGGGACGGCGGCCAGGTCTTCATCGTTGAGAAGGACTTGGCCGGAGCATGGAAGATGGGCGCCGGCGATCGATCTGAGCAGCGTCGTCTTGCCCGCGCCGTTGGCGCCGACCAGTGCCAGCACCTCACTCTTGGCAATATCGAAACTGACGCCGCGCACCGCCTGAAGCAGGCCGTGGCGGACGTCGAGGTCGCGGATGGAGAGAAGGCTCATGCGGGTGTCCCTCCGAGATAGGCCTTGACCACCTCCGCATTGCTCATGACCATTTTCGGCTCGCCGTCGGCGATAATCCTGCCCGCGTCCATGCAGATCAGCCGTTCCGCCACCTGCAGAAGGATATGGACGATGTGCTCGATCCAGACGATGCCGATACCGCGGCGGCGCAATTCGAGGATGGTTTCGACGAGCTCGCTCGCCTCGCCATCGGTCAGTCCTCCGCCGATCTCGTCGAGCAGCAACAGCCTCGGCTGCGTGGCCAGCGCACGGGCAAGCTCCAGGCGTTTGCGATCGAGAAGGCCGAGCGTGTCGGCCGGGCGGTTGGCGACGTCGAGCATGCCGCAGAGCGACAGCGAATCCACCACCCGCTGATATGCTTCGTCGCGGCTTGCGGCATTGCCGTGCGATGCGGCGACGAAGACGTTTTCGAAGGTCGTCATGCCGCTGAAGGGTTTGGGAACCTGATGGGTCCGGACGAGCCCGGAGCGGCAGCGCTCCGCCGCCGTCCGGCTCGTGACATCGGCGCCATCGAAGGTGACGGTTCCCGCACTTGGCGGGAAGGCGCCGGCGAGCACGCTGAGCAGCGTCGTCTTGCCCGCGCCATTCGGCCCGACGATGCCGACCGCGTCGCCATCGCCCATGGAAAAATCCAGGTTTTCCAGGACGACGAGCGCGCCGAACTGCTTGTGGATCCCCTTGGCCGAGAGAAAGGCTCCCCCCGGCCGATTTTGAGCTAGCTGCTGCACTATCCGTTATCCGTTATCCGTTATAAGCGATGAGCTTGGCGCCGACCGGCACATTGGGGTCGGTGGCGTTTTCGGTGACGACATAGTCGAGCGCGAATTTCGAGCCCTCTGCCGCCTTCACCCATTGCGTGCCGATGATCGGCCCGGGAGAGACGTTGGCGACCGGGCCGCTGGTGAAGTCGACCTTGCCGGCGATCGTCGTCGTCTTCAGCGTGCTGATCGCTTTGGCCACTGCCTCTTTGCTCTTGACGTCGGTACTGGCCTTCAGCGCATCGAAGCCTGCATCGAGAAGTGCAAGGCTGGCGCCGAGCTGCTGTGTCCACTGTTTGCCGCTTGCCGTTTCGTAGCCGTCTGCGAGCTCGGTTCCGGACACGCCCGTCAGCGTCGATTTGTAGGGGAAGGCCTTATGCCAGTAGGCGGCGCTGCCAATGTTCAAGCCGAGGTCGCCGAGCGCCTCGATGTCGGAAGGAAACAGCCCCGTCTTGGCGACCTGGCAGATCTTGATCTGCTGGGTAAGGCCCTGTTGCGCGGCCTGACGCCAGAAGGCGGCGAAATCTGGCGGTATCGGGAACGAGTTGAAGATCTCGACGCCCTCCTGCCGGAAGAGAGCGATCTGCGCCGTAAAATCGGTGGTTCCGGTTTCATAGGCGCCGGGATCGACGATGGTGAAGCCCGCCTTGGCAAGCGCCGGCGCCAGATGGGTGCGGATCGCATTGCCATCGGCGTCGTTTGGATACATGACGCCGACCTTCTTGTTGGTCTCGATCAGGTTCCATTGCGAAACATAGGCCTTGTGGAACTCTTCGACGCCGAAGCCGAAATGATAGGTCCACTTGAACGGTGAAGGCGCGCCCGGCTTGGCGCCGCGACCGAAATACCAGGCTTCCCAGGGCATGACTGTCGAGAGGCAGGGAATACCGGCCGCTTCACAGGCGTCGGCCACCGGATTGATGGTTTCGGGCGTCGAGACGGCGAGCATCAGGTCGATCGCCTTGTTGTTGATCAGGTCCTTCGCCAGTTGGCCGGCGCGCGAGGGATCGGACTGGGTGTCCTGGTCGAGGATCTCCACCTTCCAGGTCTTGCCGCCCGCCTGCAGGCCGTTCGCCAGCGCCTTGCGCGCGAGGTCGAGCACGTAACCGTCGGTCTCGCCGAAGCCGCCGAGCGGGCCGGTGCGCGGGCTGATGAAGCCGACCTTCAGCGTATCGCCGCTCTGAGCGAAGGCCGTGCGACCGGAGAGCGCCAGTGCTGTTCCGCCCGCTGCGGCCGATGCGATGAAAGAGCGGCGGGTGAGCGATGCTGCGTTGAATTTTCCGTTGCGGAAAATGCCGTTCATGAAATCATTCCTCCCTCTTGATGCTGGCCTCTTGGGCCTGCTCCCATTGTTCATCCCGCCCGATCTGGTGATTAGATCGGGTAGTGCCGTTTTCCCGATGCCATGGTGATCCATCTCAGCTCGGTGAATTCGTCGATCGCGGCCTTGCCGCCGAAGCGCCCGTAGCCGCTCGATTTGACGCCGCCGAACGGCATCTGCGGCTCGTCGGAAACTGTGGCCTCATTGATGTGGCAGATGCCGGATTCGAGCCGCATGGCAACGGCAAGCGCGGCACTGACGTCGGCGCTGAAGACGGCGGCCGAGAGCCCGTATTCGTTGTCGTTGGCGACCGTCACGGCCTCGTCAACGCTGCCGACCCTGACGATCGCCGCGACAGGCCCGAAGCTCTCCTCACGGTAGATGCGCATGGCCGGCGTCACGTGATCGATGACGGTCGCGTCCATCAGCGTCCCGTGGGCCTGACCGCCGCAGACGAGGACTGCACCCTTCTGCAGCGCGTCGTCGATAAGCGACCTGACGCGGCGCACGGCCTCTGCGTTGATCAGCGTCCCGAGCGGCGTGTTGCCGTCCCCTGGGTGGCCTGCAACGAGGGTCGCGGCTTTCGTCCCGAACTTGCCGACGAAGTGGTCGGCGATCTCGTCCATCAGGATGATCCGCTCCGTCGACATGCAGATCTGGCCCTGGTTCATGAAGGCGCCGAAGGCGGCGGCGCTGACGGCCTCGTCGATATCGGCGTCGGCAAGCACGATGAACGGTGCCTTGCCGCCGAGTTCGAGCAGGCAGCGCTTCAAATGCCTTGCCGAGGCTTCGGCGATGATCCTGCCGACACGCGTGGAACCGGTGAAATTGATGCGGCGCACGGCCGGATGGGCGATCAGGGCGGCGACGACTGCGGCGGCATCGCTCGGCGCATTGGAGACGACATTGACGACGCCGCGCGGGAAACCGGCGTCACGCATGATGTCGCCGATCAGGCCATGGGTCTTCGGGCAGAGTTCGGAGGCCTTCAGGACAACGGTGTTGCCGCAGGCAAGCGGCATGGCGACGGCGCGGGTGCCGAGAATGATCGGCGCGTTCCAGGGGGCAATGCCGACGCAGACGCCTGCCGGCTGGCGCACGGCCATAGCGAGGCTGCCGGGAATGCCCGACGGAATGAGTTCGCCTGATATTTGCGTGGTCATCGCCGCCGCCTCGCGAAGAATATCGGCGCCGAGCCCGCAATTGATCGCCGCCCATTGGGCGGTGGCGCCGGTTTCGCCGGTCATGGCGGCAATGAGCTCCGGCGTGCGGGCCTCCAGCAGATCGGCGGCGGCATTCAGAAGCCGGCGCCGTTCGCCGGGGCCGGTCTGTGACCAGTCGGGAAAGGCGGCTGCGGCCGCATTGGCTGCCCGCGTCATGTCGGCGACGGATCCCGCCGAAGCAATCGTTGCGACATCGCCGGTCAGCGGATCCATGCGTTCGAAGGTGGCCCCCTCGAAAGCCTCCATCGCCTCGTTATTGATCATCAGCTTTGCCGAAAACACTGTTTCACCCACCCGCCATGTGCTGGCGCTTGCATTGTTGCCATGGGGAGAAAGACGAGCCGACGCCGCAGCCTCAAGGCCGCCTGACCATCTGTGTGTCTGTCGGAATGCCTCCTCCCAAAGGCTGATGACGGTCAGGTTACGCCGATCATCGGCGGATGGAATGCGATTTATTGGGTTAATATTGTAATTATCCGGCGATTGCTGCAATGATTGGTGGAAGCGGAGGAGAGGCGTTGGCGACGGACGGAGGCATTCATCATTATGCCAGGGGCGAGTGGCACGCGCCGTCGCTTTCGCGTCGGCGCATCCGTCTTCAGAAGGGACTCTATGCCGATTTCCACCATTTCCTTCTGCTCGGGGAGGGGCGGGCCGAGCTTCACTTCGACAGCGGCGAGGATCGGCCGTTGCAGGGACCGCTGCTTGCCTTCCTGCCGCCTCAGGCTCGCTGCGACCTGTCGATTTCTGCCGGAACCGCTGCCCATCTCGTTGGAACCTCGCCGCAGATCATGGTCGATGCGATCGGCGACAAGGTGGAATCCTATTCGCTGCGCATCTTCACCGAGCAGCGCAGGCTGGTCGAGGCATTGGATCCCCTGCTGATAGCCGAAATCAGTCCGCTGATTTTGGGTTTCGTGCGGGAACTCAGTGATCCCTTGCGTTCCTCCTGGATGGTCGCGTCCGCCTATATCAGGTTGATCCTGATGGCGCTGTGGCGCGGGGATGGCGAGAGAAGCGAGCCGCGCGGGCAGGGCGAAACCGGATCGATCCTGCAAAGATATCGGCAACTCGTCGAGGCCGGCTTCCGCCAGCACCGGCCCATCAGCGACTACGCCGCGGAATTGGGCGTCACCGCCGACCGGCTTCATTCGATCTGCCAAAGGGCGCTCGGCCGCTCGCCGATCCAGCTTTTGCACGAGCGCGTGGTGCAGGAGGCAAAGCTGAGATTGGAGCGCTCGGCCCGCAATATCCAAGAAATCTCCGACGGCCTCGGCTTTCGCGACCCGACCTATTTCAGCCATTTCTTCAAACGCAAGACCGGCCTTTCCCCCGCCGGCTACCGCGAGATCGCCCGCGCGTCGGCCGGATCGGAAAACAGCATGCTCTCCTCGGGCTATGCCGATTGGCCTTAGGCTCGGGGTTCATTGGTCAAAGTTGGAATTTGCCGGTCTTGGATCGCAAATCACATTGATATGGAAGTTCCAACAGACGTAGGACTGCAATGCGCCAATAGTAACCGTCACAACGGATCGGGTGAACGACCGCTTTGGGGCCGCAAGCGCCGGTCCGCTATGGAATGAAGAGACGTGGATAGCGGCATTTGGCCTAGGAACCGCCTGCGCGGCAAGGTTGAGCCTGGCAGGCGGGAGTGGAGGCGCTTCGCGTTGCTTTGAGCTGTTGAGCTCTGCCCGCGATGCGTCCGGCGCAGAAGCGGGCAGTCTCCGTCTCATACTTGATCCGTCCCGGATTTACGCTTTGGCGGTGTTCTGTGCAGCCTCGAATACATCGCGTGCGGACATCGTACCCGCTACGTGCTCCGTACCCGCGATTCCGAGGTCCATCCATCCTGCATTCACGGCCTCAAACATTTCTTCGGCAGGTCCGGTGTGGCCCTTCGGGATGCCGAATTGCTCGAACGCTTCCGCCCATCCTGCACGCGGGACTGCAAAGGCTTTCACGTCGAGATTCAGGACTTCACCCAATTGCTCCGCGACTTCATCCGCGGTGACCATCGAACCAAGCTCGACGACGCGCTGCCCTGACCACGCTGGCCCGGTCAAAAGGGTTGCGACTTCCGCGCCGATGTCGTTCGTCGCGACCATAGTCGATTTCCGGTCTGTCGGATTGTAGTAGACCGGTAGCGTTCCGCCCCGGGCGACCTGCAAGCCGTAGAGGAAATTTTCGAAGAAGCCGCCTGCGCGCACAAATGCGATTGGGGATGTCAAGTCGCGAAAACCTTGCTCCAGAAGCGACAAGGCCGTGAGCATCCCGAGCCCGCTGGTTCTGTTCGCACCCATCGACGAAAGGGCAACCACTCGCGGCGGCGCTGCCTTGGTGAGCGCCTCAACATAGTTTGCAATCATGCCCTTTGCTTCTTTGTAATCGGGCGAGGGCGCCCAGACAGCCGGCAACATGACGAACACGCCTTCGACGCCTTTGAGCGCTTGCTCGATGGCTGCCGAATCATTCCAATCGCCGTCTACCAGTTCCACGCCCTGGTTCGCCCAGTTAACCGCCTTCTCGCGATTGCGGACGAGCGCGCGTACTTCCTTGCCGTGCGTCAACAGATGTTCCGCCGTTGCGCCGCCCACTTTTCCCGTGATTCCCATTACTAAAAACATGTGTTTTCTCCTGATGATGAGGGACAGAGCACTGCCCCTGTTGGTTCAATGAATGAGCGGTAGAATGGCCCGGATTCGGGGATCGCGCGCGTAGAGGCCGCCCCATGTCATCGCGCCCAGAAGCAGGGAAATGATTTCCGGCGGCGACCCCAACTCACCAATGCGGACATGGGCGCAGATGGCACCTCCCAAAAAGCCCGTCACTAGGATCGCGCCGAGGACGGCAGTGGCCTGGATGGCGTAAAGGATGGCGCAGGCGAGTATGATCGGACCCACGACACGGGTCAGGTCCATCGCGAACCCGGTTTCCTGCAACATGCTCGCGATCTGTGCCGGCGCGAAAAGCTGAATAGTGCCGTCTGCCACCAGAGCGAGAACGACAAACGCGCTCATTATCCGGCCGGCCCACAGGGCACGATGCAAGGTCATAGTTTCAGGCACCTGATGCAGCTTCATAGTTTCGGACACTTGTCATTCTCCGATGAGGGGATCCCATATTCGGAGCTTACTGTGTCGCCTAGGTATGATAAACACCGAGGAAATTAACTAACTGTTCTCTTTGTGGAGAACAATGCCGAGGCACGAAAATGCAGAATCTCGAACCCATCCTCATTTTCATAACGGTAGCAGAAATGGGGAGCTTCACCCGCGCGGCCGATAGCCTGGGCATCCAAAAGGGGAGAGCCTCAACGGCGGTCCGGAAGCTGGAAGAAGATGTCGGTGTCAGGCTCCTGCACCGGACGACGCGCAGCGTGCAGTTGACGGAGGACGGGCGCGCATTTCATGCCCGTGCCCGCGATCTGCTTGCTGAAGTCGATGACCTACACTCGATGTTCGCAGGCGATCACGTGGCACTTCGCGGGCGTTTACGGGTCGATCTTCCGACCGAGGTTGCGCGCAAAACGATCGTGCCGGTCTTGCCGGATTTCATGGCGACTTATCCCGAATTGGAGCTGGAGGTGTCGAGTACGGACCGCCAGGTTGATCTGGTTCAAGAGGGGTTCGACTGTGTATTGCGGCTTGGACCCATAAGGGACGAGACGCTAATTGCCCGCCCACTGGGACTGTTGCGCATGGTCAACGCTGCCAGTCCCGCCTACCTGGCGCGCTATGGCACTCCTCGATCGCTAGAAGATCTCCAGCGTCAGGAACACCGGACAATTCATTTTTCGACGATGCTAGGCGCAAGACCCTATGGATGGGAATATCCGGACGGCGACAGTTACGCGACGATTCAGTTGCCAGGTGCGCTACACGTCAACAGCGCGCAGACCTACGAAGCTGCTGCCCTCGCTGGCCTTGGCTTGATTCAGGCGCCACTCTTGGGGATTGGCCCATACTTAGAGAGTGGAGCGCTTGTGGAGATCATACCCGATTTTCGTCGCCGGGCGCTCGCCGTTTCCCTCGTCGTAGCACATCGGAGCAATCTTTCGCGCCGAGTCCGCGCATTCATGAAATGGATCGAAGATGTGCTGACACCGTATCTGGAATAGGAGACGAACATCTTCATCCGGCCCTCGAAATCAACATTCTGAAGTTGTGTCTGCCGGTCGGCGGCCGGCGGTCCAACAGAATGCGACACTGAAACCGGCGACCTTTTGAAATCTGACAGAGATATCCTCAAACTTTCCGCCTTCTGTCTCCACAACGCCGTGCCAATGCAACAGAACCATTCCGTATCAGGTTCGGAGCTATCCTGTTGCTCGCAACCTTATCCGGGGCCGCCCGTCGATCTCCGTAAGGCAGCAAACGGGCAATGGGAACGAATGGTCGCTTTCGGGGGCGGCTCACTTTGCCTGGGAACGGCGAGGATGAGGGCGCGAAGCTGCCGAAACACTTCTGCAGCTGTCGGCCCACGCCAGACGATTTTTGCTGCCGCCGCCGCGGCGTATGACCTCGGATGCCGGTCTACGGCGTGGAAAGTTCGGGACGCTTGTGCTTCCTGCGCGAACAGGGTAGATACTGAACTAGATGGTTCAGTATCTAGGTCCTCCTCTCGATCTCTCGTTTGCGGCGCTGTCCGACGCGACCCGCCGCGGGATCATCGATCAGCTTGGGCGAGGGGACGCGTCGATCACCAGTCTCGCGGATAAGTTCCAGATGACGCTGACCGGCATGAAGAAGCACGTCCAGGTTCTTGAGCGGGCGGGGCTCGTCGTCACGCAGAAGGTCGGACGGGTGAGAACCTGCAAGCTTGGGGAACGCGGCCTCAAGGCGGAGGCCGAGTGGATCGAGGCGCATCGCAAGCTCTTCCAGGCCCGCTTCGAAGCATTGGACGAAATCATCAGCGAAATGAAACAGGAGGGAAGGGATGACTCAGCAAGTTAACAGTGCAGGTGATGCGCAGAACCGCACGTCAGTCGAGCGCAGAGGGGATCGCGAACTCGTCGTAACGCGGACATTCAATGCGCCGCCGAGCACGGTTTACAAGGCGTGGAGCCAGCCCGAGCTGTTCCAGCGCTGGTGGATGCCAAAATCGGTATCCGGCGTGTCGCTCGTGTCGTGCGATATGGACGTCCGTACCGGCGGCAAATATCGGCTGGAATTCGGCGCCGGCGGTTCGGACACCATGGCCTTCTACGGCAAGTATCTCGAGGTGGTGCCGAACGAGCGCATCGTCTGGACCAACGACGAGGGCGAAGAGGGCGCGATCACGACCGTGACCTTCGAGGACCAGGGCGGGAGGACACTACTCAATTTCCACGAAGTCTATCCGTCCAAGCAGGCGCTTGAGGAAGCACTACAGGGCTCGGCGGCCGCATTGCCGGAGCAGTTGGAGCAGCTCGACGAATTGCTTTCCAGCCTGGGCGAGTAGCGAGGGTCGGGAAGCTCGCCTCGTGGGAACGTCTGCTCTTGGGAGGACGTGACTCCACGGCCTTTCTGGCCGGAGCGAAAGCGCGAAGCTGCCAAACACAGATTGCCCAATGAAAGTCCGCAATGGACCGTAGCGGAAACTGCTGACGTTCACTTGACCTCGAAGAGCAGACCAACCTCACGACAGGGCAAAAATTCTGACTTCCCGCCCGATGCCCTGAAGTTCCGCCATCCGGGAGGCGGATTTTATGCCGCTGTCACGCAGGATCTCCGAAACCTGGGCATCCCCGACAATCGCTTCCGTCGTCATGATCACGTTGGGATCGGCAAGGCCCTGAACGCGGGAAGCGATGTTGACGGTCTGGCCGAAATAGTCCTGCCGGTCGTTCAGGTTGACTGCAAGGCATGGTCCTTCATGGATGCCGATCTTCAGCAGGAGATCGTCGCTGCCGTGTTCGGCATTTAGACGAAGCATCTCCTCCCGCATCCGAAGTGCGGCCGCCACTGCGCGGTCCGGGCTCGGAAAGGTCGCCATCACGGCATCGCCTATGGTTTTGACCACCGCTCCGGCCTCCGCGGCGACGATCTCGTGCAAAACCCTGAAATGCGCCCGCACCAGATCGAAAGCGGCAAGATCTCCGACGCGCTCGTAAAGAGCAGTCGAGCCTCTCAGGTCGGTGAAGAGGAAAGTCAGGCTGGTGATTTTGAGGCGCTGGTCGACGTCGAGCGTGTCGGTCCGATAGATGTCGCGGAAACTCTGGTTCGTCAGCAGACGTTTAGCGGTCAGAAAAGCGCGCCTGCTACCCAGCAGATCGTGCAGGTCATCTCCAGCGATGCAAACGTTTGGTACGACTCTGCTATCGGTGTGGTTTTCAAGGGTCAGCCGCAGCAAGCCGGGACGCAGCGTGACCGTTTCGTTCAGCGCATGCCCCCGACTGATGACCATTGAGAGGTTTTGACGTTCGTCGGTGGGCTCACCCTTCACGTCGATGAACTGCGCCGAGTGCGTTACCGCATCGAAGATGATGACGAATTGCGCCGGCAGTTGCAGTGAGACGAAAGCCTTCTCGCCCGGAGCCAACTCGATCATCTCCAACATGATGCGGGCGAACTTCGCTTCCAGATCCTCCGGCAAGTCGACGCCGGAGCTGAAGAAGATTTGGCGGTAGTATTCAAGCGGAGTCAGCCGATCGGGGTCGTGGGCAGCGATCCTGCGAACGCGTGGACTGACTGTGAACGTTAC
This sequence comes from Rhizobium sp. NZLR1, assembly GCF_017357385.1. Classification (NCBI taxonomy): domain Bacteria; kingdom Pseudomonadati; phylum Pseudomonadota; class Alphaproteobacteria; order Hyphomicrobiales; family Rhizobiaceae; genus Rhizobium; species Rhizobium sp. NZLR1. The sequence continues at coordinate 669,598 of NZ_CP071633.1, forward strand.
CTCGACCATCTCGTCGAGGGTGGGTTCGTATCCGGCGGCGCAAAGCGCACAATGGTACGTCTCATGGACGACCCCTTTGAGAGTTGCGCCACTGTCAAGAACTCCGCCGCATCCCGGGCAAAGGACATTCCAGGTCATCTCGAACGCCCCTATGCGGGCTGCATGCAGAAGCGCTGCGATCGTTTTCTCTTCATCGAGATGATGCGTCTTGGCGAAGGCGAGCGCATTGATGCGATTGAGATCGCGATCCGAGCCATGCATGACGACGTTTTCTATACACTCGACCGTCTGCGGGTCAGCCGCCTGTCGCAATGTGGCAAAAAGCCCGTCCATTTCACTCATGAGACAAGTCTCCGTGTGCATAACCCACGGCGGACAACGCCAGGGCCGGGATCATAACACGGGAGTTTCCCAATAGAAATCTATGGGCTTAAATGCTGCTTGCTTCACAAGCGGAAGCGGGTTTCAGCCCCCCTTATAGATCCGCTTCAGCGCGGCCAACAGCGCATCCATTTCGTCCGGCGAAAACAGCTCGATGAAGCGCTGTTCATGCATGGCGATCAGCGCGCGTGCCCGCGCGAGCGTGGCGCGTCCCGCCTCCGTCAGATGCAGTTCCTGGCGCCGGCGATCTGCCGCGGAAGGACGGCGCTCGATGAAGTCACGGGCCGCCAACCGATTGACGAGGGCCATCATGGTCGCGCGATCGGTGCCGAGCGTATTGGCAAGGTCGATCTGCGATACGCCGGGATTGCCCGCGACAAGTTCCATCACTGCGAGCTGCTTCTGCGTCAGCCGAAGCTCCTCCATGGTTTCAGCGAAGTCGCGATAGATCGCGACATGCGCCATGCGCAGATGAAAGCCCAGGAGATCGCCGAGCCGACCGACGTCGAGCGGCGGCGTAAAGGAGGCCTCCTCGGCTTCGACATCCTCCGGCGGGGGTTTTGTGCGCATCGTTCGCTCTCGTTTCGTTCGGGGATCATAACCATCAAAATCAGCGGGTTAGTCAATATCCCTGTTGGCGGCAGCAGGGATATTTTCCCGCGATCCTCCGAAGGCTCGGATTTGCCGAAAAACAGCCTCTTGCATCTCGTCGGAAAAAGATATTAGTATGTGTTGCATACAAATTTGATGCCTGCGGCGGAGGAGCGGCGGGCATGGGAGGAGAAAATGGTGCATTCCTTTTCCGGGATGGCTTCTTCGGCGGATTGCGGACTGGTGAAGGATGATCCGATCCTCTACCGCGCCCGCGTCGCGCCGGATCGTCGGGCTCTGTTCGAGATCGCCACCGGCCGGCAGCTGACCTATGCCGAACTCGATGTGCGGATTGCCCGCTGCGCCGGTTTCCTCCGCGATATGCTGGGAGAGCGGCGGGACGGGGCGCGTGTCGCCATGCTGGCGCGCAATTCGATGGATTCGCTCGTGCTTGCCTTTGCCTGCCAGCGCGCCGGCGCCATCTACGTGCCGCTTAACTGGCGCCTCAATGCCGCCGAGCTTCGGCCGATCCTTGCCGATTGCACGCCGGCTCTCCTAGTCCACGACGAAGAGTTTTCGGCAGCCGTGACAAGCCTTGCGGACGTTGATCCCCAGATGACGGTGATCGCGACGGCCGATGGCCCGGGCGGGTTTGCCGCGCGGATCGAGGCGAGCCTCCCGGGGGAGCCCGTGCCCGTCGATGCGGATCAGCCTTGCGTCCTGCTCTATACGTCGGGCACGACGGGCCAGCCGAAGGGCGTCGTCATCACCCGCAGCAACGCCTTCTTTGCTGCCGTCAATTTTTCCTTCGTCGGCGAGATAGGGCCGGGATCGGTCGCTTTGTGCGACCTGCCGTTCTTCCACACGATCGGCCTGATCGCCGTGGCGCGCACAACATTGATGCTGGGCGGCACGCTTGTCGTCTCCGACCGGTTCACGCCGGCGCGCACACTCGCAGTCCTTGCCGATCGGCAACGCGCCATCAGCCATTATTTCGCCGTGCCGCAGATCGCGCTCGCCCTGCGCGGCGACCCCGCTTATAGCGCCGCGGCTCTTTCCGGCCTGCACGCGCTCTTCGTCGGCGGCGCGCCGCTGACCCAGCTGTTGATCGAAAGCTATCTCGGCGATGGCGTGGCACTGGTCAACGGTTACGGCATGAGCGAGGCGGGAACGGTGCTGCATGTGCCGATCGACCGGCGTGCCGTCCAGGATAATCCCGGCAGTGTCGGTCTTCCCGCACCGCTTCTCGACATCCGTATCGTCGGCGAAGAGGGCAGCGACGTCGGGGAAGGCGAGATCGGCGAATTATGGCTGCGCGGGCCGGCGGTGACGCCGGGCTATTGGAACAAGCCTGAAGAGACCGCTGTCGCCTTCACCGACGGCTGGTACCGCACCGGCGATCTCGGCCGCCGCGAAGCCAACGGCTTCTATCAGATCGTCGACCGGCTGAAGGACATGTATATCAGCGGTGGCGAGAATGTTTATCCCGCCGAGGTCGAAGCAGCGCTCGCAAGCCATCCCGATATCCTCGACGTCGCGGTCGTCGGTATTCCCGATATCAGGTGGGGCGAATGCGGCGTCGCGTATGTCGTGCAGCGGCCGGGTGCCGCGGCAACGGGCGAGGAGATTGCCGGCCATTGCGCGGCAAGGCTCTCCGCCTTCAAGCGCCCGGCCCGCATCCTCTTCATCGAGAGTATTCCCCGCACCGCCTCCGGCAAGGTGCAGAAACATGTTCTACGCCGGTTGCATTCCGACGAAACCCTTCAACGACAGGCCTGATGAAGCGGCCCCGGCATTCAATGCCGAAACCAATGGAGTAGACCCATGACTGAAAATCAATCGCCGGTTCTGGTCGAATTCGATAACGGCATCGCTTTCGTGACCCTGAACCGCCCTGAAAAGCGCAATGCGATGAATCCGGCTTTGAACGCCCGGATGATGGAAGTGCTCGATGAACTCGAGGGCGACGAGCGCTGCGGCGTTCTCGTCCTGCGCGGCGCCGGCGAGTCCTGGTCCGCCGGCATGGATCTGAAGGAATATTTCCGCGACAATGACGACAAGCCGCGCGATGCCACGCTGAAGGCGCGGCGCCAATCCGGCGGCTGGTGGGGCCGGCTGATGTATTTCGAAAAGCCGACGATCGCCATGGTCAATGGCTGGTGCTTCGGCGGCGCCTTCACGCCGCTGGTTTCCTGCGATCTCGCCATCGCCGCCGAGGAAGCGAATTTCGGCCTTTCCGAGATCAATTGGGGCATCCTGCCGGGCGGCAACGTTACCCGCGCGGTCGCCGAGGTGATGCGCCATCGCGACGCGCTCTACTACATCATGACCGGCGAATTGTTCGGCGGGCGCAAGGCCGCCGAAATGGGTCTGGTCAATGAGGCCGTGCCGCTGGCCGAGCTTGAAACCCGGGTCCGCAAGATCTGCGCCAGCCTGCTCGAAAAGAACCCGGTGACGCTGAAGGCCGCCAAGGATACCTATAAGCGCGTGCGCAACCTGCCCTGGGATCTGGCCGACGATTACATCTACGCCAAGCTGGAGCAGATGCTGTTTCTCGACAAGACCAAGGGGCGCGACGAGGGGCTGAAGCAGTTCCTCGACGACAAGACCTATCAGCCGGGGCTCGGTGCCTACAAGCGCGGCCGCTGAGGGTTCGCGGGCAAATCATCAGGAGGAGGAAACCATGAAGATTCATGCCGCGGTGGCGCGTGCGCCGCATATGCCGTTTTCGCTGGAAAGCCTCGATCTGGAGGAGCCGCGCGAGGGGGAGATCCTGGTTCGCGTCGTCGCGACCGGGGTTTGCCACACCGATATCGTCATGCGCGACCAGCATCTGCCGGTGCCGCAGCCGGTGGTGCTCGGCCATGAAGGTGCTGGAATCGTCGAGCGTGTCGGGCCGGGCGTTGCCAAGGTAGCGCCAGGCGATCACGTGGTCATGACCTTCAATTCCTGCGGTCATTGCCCGAGCTGCAACGATCACGAGGAGACCTATTGCCACGAATTCTTCCCGCGCAATTTCTTCGGTTCGCGCGCCGATGGTTCGAGCGGGCTCTCCTATAGAGGGGAGCGGGTGAACGGCAATATTTTCGGGCAATCCTCCTTTGCCAGCCACGCGCTCTGTCATGAGCGCAATATCGTGAAAGTGCCAAGCGATGCCGATCTGGCGCTGCTCGGGCCGCTTGCCTGCGGCATCCAGACCGGCGCCGGCGCGGTCATGAATGCGCTCAAGGTCGAACCGGGAAAAGTGCTTGCGGTTTTCGGCATGGGGTCCGTGGGCCTCGCCGCCGTCATGGCGGCGCGGATCGTCGGCGCTTCGCGCATCATCGCCGTCGACGTCAACGAGGCGCGGCTGGCGCTTGCCACTGAACTCGGCGCGACCGATATCGTCAACGGCAAAGCGAGCGACGCCGTCGCCGCGATCATGGCGCTGACGGGCGCGGGCGTCGATTATGCGATCGATGCCTCCGGCGTGCCCGCCGTCATCGACCAGTGCGTGCGGGTGCTGGCGCCGCGCGGCACCTGCGGCATTGTCGGCGCTTCGCCCCATGGCGCGACGCTGACGCTCGATCTCACTCATATTCTCTCCGGTGGACGCCGGGTGCGCGGCATCGTCGAGGGTGATTCCAATCCCGACGTGCTGATCCCGCTGCTGATTGACCTTCACCGACAGGGCCGCTTCCCCTTCGACAGGCTCGTCACCTTCTATGATTTCGCCGACATCAACCGGGCGGTGGAGGATGCCGAAAAGGGCATCGTGCTGAAACCGGTCGTGCGCCAGCCGGCCGTCTGACACCGTTCAAGGGAGGAAAGAATGAACACCGTCGCCCCAATCGCTACCGATACCAGTCCCGATGCCATGAAGGCGCTGCTCGAACGGCAAAGGGCGTCCTTCCTGAGGGAAGGGCCACCAAGCATCCAAACCCGTGCCGATCGCATCGATCGCGTCATCGCTCTTCTCGTCGACTACAAGGATGCGATCGCCGCGGCGCTGTCGCAGGATTTCGGCAGCCGCAGCGTCGAGGCGAGCCTGCTTCTCGATGTCTTCACCTGCGTCGGTTCGCTCAAATATGCCAAGGGCCATCTCGCCGAATGGCTGAAGCCCGAGCAGCACGAGGCATTATTCCCGGACGCGGTGGCCGAAGTGGTCTATCAGCCGAAGGGGGTGGTCGGGATACTCAGCCCCTGGAATTTCCCGTATCAGCTGGCCCTTGCGCCGCTTGCCGGCATTCTCGCCGCCGGCAACCGCGCCATGATCAAACCGTCAGAGGTGACGCCGGCTTCCTCCTCCTTGATGGCGCAACTCATTGCCGGCGCCTTCGACGAAACGGAAATCGCCGTCGTGCAGGGCGGACCGGCCACGGGCACGGCCTTTACATCACTTGCCTTCGACCATCTGATCTTCACCGGCGGCACCGCGATCGCCCACCACGTCATGCGCGCGGCGGCGGAAAACCTGACGCCGCTGACACTTGAGCTCGGCGGCAAGTCCCCCGTCGTCATCGGCCGCTCGGCCGACCTCGCGGACGCGTCGCGTCGCGTCATGACCGTCAAGACGCTGAACGCCGGCCAGATCTGCCTGGCACCGGACCATGTTTATGTGCCCGAGGAAAGTGTGACGGCCTTCGCCGAACATGCGGCCGCGGCGGTCGGCGCGATGTATCCGGGGCTGAAGGAAAATCCTGATTACACCTCGATCGTCAATGCCCGCCATCATGCCCGCGTCCAGAGCCTGGTCGCCGACGCCAGGGCCAAGGGTGCCCGCGTCGTCGAGATCAACCCGGCGGCGGAGAATTTCTCCCAGCAATCGGCCCATCGCATACCGCCGACCCTGATCCTCGATCCCACCGAAGACATGCGCGTGCTGCAGGAGGAAATCTTCGGGCCGGTGCTGCCGGTTATTGCCTATCGCGATATCGCCGACGTCATTGATCGGATCAATGCCAAGCCGCGCCCGCTCGCTCTCTATTACTTCAGCCAGGATGGTGACGAGGAGCGCCGGGTTCTCGACAATACGACCTCCGGCGGGGTGACGGTCAACGATTGCATGAGCCATGTCACGGCGGAAGGCTTACCCTTCGGCGGCGTCGGCCATTCGGGCATGGGCGCTTATCACGGCAAATTCGGCTTCCTCGCCTTCTCGCATCCGCGCGCCGTCTACCACCAGAGCAAGATGGTGGAAGCGGAATATATGATGCGCCCGCCCTTCGGCGAGGCAATGCGCGGCTTCCTGGCCGCGGCGATCTGCAAGTAACGACAGAACAGGGATCGATGGCACCGCATATTTGCGAGGCCATCGATCCCTGTTCATTCGACGTACCGTCAAGCGTCCCTTATCCGAAGGCGTGGCGGCTTAATCGAGCCGCAGCGTCTTGCCCGATCCAGCATCAAATAGATGGAGCTTTTCCGTACGGGGAGCCACCGTCACGACTTGCCCGGGCTCGAACTCATGGCGTTCCGAAAACACCGCGACAAGTTCGCCCGGCCCGTAGCGCAGGAACACCATCGTTTCATGGCCGGTGGGTTCGGTGACGCTGACCGTTGCCTTCAAGCCGCGTTCGGCGAGCGACAGATGTTCGGGGCGAACGCCGAGGAGCACGGACTGCCCGTCTGTTGCTTCGGGTGTGAAACCAAGACTGATCTCGTCGCCGGTCTCGGTGACGAAGATAGCGCCATCGGCCTTGTACCGGCCTTTCAGGAGGTTCATCGACGGCGAGCCGATGAAGGTTGCCACGAACGTGTTGTTGGGACGGTCGTAGAGTTTCAGCGGCGTGCCGATCTGTTCGACCTTGCCTCCCTGCATCACCACGATCTTGTCGGCCATGGTCATCGCTTCGACCTGGTCATGCGTGACGTAGATGGTCGTGGTTTTCAGCCGCTGGTGCAGTTCCTTGATCTCCTTGCGCATCTGAACGCGCAGCTTGGCATCGAGGTTCGACAAAGGTTCGTCGAACAGAAATACCTGCGGAGATCTGACGATGGCCCGCCCCATCGCCACACGCTGCCGCTGGCCACCCGAAAGCTGGCGCGGATAACGGTCGAGGTAAGGCACGAGATCGAGTGTTTCGGCCGCCGCCTGCAGGCGCTGTTTGATAACGTCGGCTGGCTGCTTCTGTAGGCGAAGCGCAAAAACCATGTTTTCGGCAACGGTCTTGTGCGGATAGAGCGCATAGCTCTGGAAGACCATTGCGATATCGCGGTCCTTCGGGGGGAGATTGTTGACGACGTTTCTGCCGATTGAAATCGTGCCGTCGGTGATGCTTTCGAGCCCTGCCACCATGCGCAACAGAGTTGACTTGCCACAACCGGAAGGGCCGACAAGCACCACAAACTCGCCATCGCGGATTTCTATATCGACGCCATGCAGGACATTTAACGCGCCGTAGGCCTTGCGTGCCCCCGAAATATTGACCTCAGCCATGTGCCTCCCACTCGCTTTCTGCCGGCCCCCGGGCGCTCCCCAAGGGCCGTACATCTCACGACAGGTGCTTCCTGCAAGAGGGCCGATGAGCCGCCTTTTGCCGATTTGAAACTACCTGTCAGGCCTCCTCCATGAAACGTTTCATTTCCTGTTGACTTTTTCCACCTGCCGTCTAATTCTCGAAATCGAGACCGGGAGGAGCGGTTTCAGGCAAGATATGAAACGTTTCATTTTCTTGTTACCAGATAGTTCCGCACGAGGCCAGTGTAAAAAAGCACTGGAGCCAGCCCGGCAAGGCCAGCTGGCGGCAGCACAACGAAACATGGAGGAGGAAGGCATGAGAGTTGAAATATATGATGCATTGGTGCGCCGTCAGGCAAGTCGCCGCGACGTCTTGCGCGGAACGGCAAGTGCCGCAGCTCTGCTCGGGCTGTCTGGCGCGATGGGCGGCATTGCCGGCACGGCGTTTGCTGCCGATGATCTGCGCGCCCAGATCCTGAAAATTCCAGGTGTCGGCAAGGGCTCGCCGACGGACTCAGATTGGCAGAAGGTCGGCGAGCTTTGCCTCGGTCCGACCAAGGCCAATGTCAAGCAGGGCGAGTTCGCCGGTGTCGAGCTGACCTTCATGGGGCTCAACAATCAGAACCTCCACAACTTCCTGTTCCGCGGATTCCTGAAGCCGTGGGAAGCCTATACGGGCGCCAAGATCAACTGGATCGACCTTGCTCAGGCTGATTACAACGCTCGCCTTCAACAATCGATCGCAACCGGCACGGTCGACTTCGACATCCTGGAGATGGGTGCACCGTTCGAAGGCGACACCGCCGGACGCGGGCTTCTGGACGAGATGCCTGACTGGGTTGCAAAGCAGATCGAGGCGGACGACATGGTCAGCTACCTGAAGCCACCGGTCGGCACCTGGGATGGCAAGACCTATCGCGTGACGATCGATGGCGACTGCCACACCTTCGCCTACCGCAAGGATTACTTCGGCGAAGGCTCGATCAGCGGCATGGCCGAGCCGCCGAAGACCTGGCAAGAAGTGAATGCAGCTTCCCAGGCGCTGATCGGCAAGACCGATCCGCTGACCAGTCAGCCAGCCTACGGCTATCTCGATCCCCTCAAGGGATGGGGCGGTTTCGGCTTCTATTTCATCGAGAACCGCGCAACGGCCTATGCTAAATATCCGGGCGACCCGGCCTGGCTTTTCGATCCTGAAAACATGAAGCCGCTGGTCAATAACCCGGCATGGGTTCAGGCGATCCAGGACGTCTTGGATCTGATTGCGGCGAAGGCCTATCCAGCCGACCAGATCAATGCCGATCCCGGCACCACAGCCTTCTCGCAGTTCCTGGCCGGCACCGGCGCAATGTTGATGTGGTGGGGCGATGTCGGCTCCAGCGCACGCACCTCCGACACCTCGGTCGTCGGCGACGTGGTCGGCTTCGGCATCAACCGCGGCTCCAACCGTGTCTACAACCGCAAGACCGGGCAGTGGGAAGACAAGTATAACGAAGCGCCTAACATGGCCTATCTGGGCTGGGGCATTTACGTTACCAAGCAGGTCTCCAGCGACGAGAAAAAGCGCAAGGCGGCCTGGTCTGCTGCTGCCCATCTCGGCGGCAAGGATATTTCTCTGTGGACGTCGGCCTATCCCTCCGGCTTCCAACCCTATCGTCAGTCCAACTTCAACTATGACGAATGGGAAAAGGCAGGTTACGACCGCGCCTATATCGAGGACTATCTGGGTTCGAACGTCGATAGCTACAACCACCCGAACGCCGCTATCGAACCGCGTATCCCCGGCATCTTCCAATATTACTCCGTCGCCGAAGACGAACTGGCGAAGGGTTTTGCCGGACAGTACAAGTCGGCACAGGAGACCGCGGATGCGATTGCGGCCGCCTGGGAAAAGATCACCGACCAGATCGGCCGCGATAGCCAGCTGAAACTTTATCGGACGAGCCTCGGGCTCTGATCGGTGACTGCTGCATAATTCCTTAAATCGGAATCGATTTGAGGATAAAATTATGCAGCAATTCAAAGTGTACAGCGTCCTTTGCGCGTCTTTCAGACGCGCGGCGCTGTGAGCGCGCTGGCGGATCGGCAACGATTTCGCCAGCGCCCATTCTGTTCGGGCGAGGAATATCATGTCGACAGTCGAAGGCGACCTGCTGCACACGGTCGAAGCCGGCTCAATTTCCGCGAGCCGTCGTTTCTGGGGCCAAGCGGTTCTGTGGCTGAGCGCCATATGGTTCGTAACGTCATTTGCATTGCAGGGTGCCCATGCGTTGGGCTGGATCGATTGGGGTTTTTCGAACTGGCGCCCGATACTTTATGCCTATTTTCTCTGGGCCGCAGTTCTCTGCGTCACCCGCGTCGTCATTTACGGCGAGTCGGGCAAGAAGGCGCTTTTTGTTCTACCGGCCGCGCTTTTCGTTGTGTCGATGGTGGTATTCCCGCTGATCTTTGCGCTCTGGATCGGCTTTTCTGATTGGAACCTCGCCTCTTCGGCCGGGCGGCGCTTCAACGGGTTCGACAATGTACGCCGGATGATCACCGATCCGTTCTATGGCAATGCCCTGCTCAACATGATCCTTTATTGCCTGGCGATCGTCGTCGAATACGCAATCGCGTTCGGCCTGGCATTGCTCCTCAATCAGGAAATCCTTGCCCGCAAGTTCTGGCGCGTCACCTTTCTGGTGCCCTTGATGTTGTCGCCGGTCGCGGTGAGCTGGATGGCCGGCAAGTCGATGATGGAAACCCGCTTCGGCCCGGTCGCGCGGTTCGCCCGCTGGCTCGGCTGGGAAAATCCCTCCTTCTTCGGCGATCCGCTCGTGGCGCGGCTTTCGATCATGATTATGGATGCCTGGACCTTCATTCCGTTCATGATGATCATGCTGCTCGCCGGACTGCAGGGCCTGTCGCGGGAAGTGCTGGAGGCGGCCGAAGTCGATGGTGCCACCAGGTGGCAACGCTTTTGGAAGGTGATTTTCCCGCTCATGCTGCCGGTTTCGGTAACGGCGGTGATGATCCGCATCATCTTCAAGCTCAAGCTCGCCGACATCATCATTACGGTGACATCGGGAGGTCCCGGCGGGGCGACCGATTCCGTCACTAGTTTCATCTATCGCGAATATCGCGACCGTTCAAATGTTGGATACGGCACCCTTCTCGCGCTCGTCTATCTGGTGATCATCGTTTTCGGCATGACCGGGCTGATGAAGATTTCCGACCGTATCGTGAAGCGCATGACAGGAAGGCTCTGATGGTTCGGATCGATTTCGAAAAATACGCGCGCGGTCAGCGCATTCGTTGGTGGGCCATGCGTTTCGCCATCTACGGCCTGCTGGTCACCTGGGCATTTGTCTGCATTTTCCCGCTGTTCTGGACGGTCTCGACCTCGTTCAAGACAGCGGCTGACGTCATGCGCGGCAACCTGATCCCCTGGTTCAATTTTGCCCCCAACTGGCTTGGCTGGCGCTCGCTCGGGCTCTCCCCGGATACGATTTTCCAGATCTCGACCGTGCGCGACGAGTTCATGCGCAGGCTCTGGAACAGCGTCATCATTTCGGTCGCGGCATCGGCTCTTGCGGTCGTGCTCGGATCGCTCGCGGCCTATGGCCTCAGCCGTTTTTCGTACAAGTTCGGCCATATGCGCAACTCCGACATTTCGTTCTTCTTCTTGTCGCAGCTCATAATGCCGCCGGTCGTTCTCGCCCTGCCGTTCCTCGTTCTCTACAAGGAACTGGCGCTGCTGGACACTTATGTGGGAATGATCGCCGTCTATACACTGATGGTCCTGCCGATTGTCGTCTGGATCATGCGCGACCAGTTCGCCACGGTTCCGGTTGAGCTCGAGGAGGCAGCGCTTGTCGACGGACTGTCGATCTGGGGCGCGTTTGCCCGCATCATCGTGCCGCTCGTTCTGCCGGGCATGGTGGCCGCCTTTCTGCTGGCGCTGATCTTGTGCTGGAACGAATATTTTTTCGCCGCGCTGCTGACTTCCACCAATACCAATACATTGCCGGTGATGATTGCCAGCCAGACGGGCAGCCAGGGCATCAATTGGTGGTCGATGGCGGCTCTTTCCACCGCCGGCATCCTTCCACTGGTTGTTGTCAGCGTCATGCTGGAAAAGCATATCATCGCCGGGATGACCGCGGGAGCGGTAAAGTAGCTGCGGGACGTTCGAAAATGTCAAAGATGCCTACAGTCAAGGATGTCGCCGAGTATGCGGGCGTATCCGTGGGCACCGTTTCGCGCGTGCTGTCGGGCGAAGCCGCGGTCAAACCTGTGCTGCGCGAAAAGGTCAGCGCCGCCATTTCTGCGCTCGGATACCGGCCGAATGTGACCGCGAGAGCGTTGCGCACCAGCAAAACCGACGTCATTGGTCTCGTCGTTCCCGACATCACCAATCCGTTCTTCGCGCAACTTGCTGCAAGCGTCGAGCGCGCCGCGCTCGAATGCGGGCATAGCCTCATGCTGGCTAGTTCGCATGACGATCGCGAGGCGGAGCAGAGCCACGTTTTCGCGTTCCTCGACCGGTCGGTGCGCGGCATCATCGTGGTGGCTTCGAGCGACGGTTCGGGCCTCCCCTTGGAGGGAGCGGTTCCAATCATATCGCTGGACCGGCGCTTCGGCACCTTTCCCTTGGTGTCGACCAACCATGCGCAAGCTGCCGCGCTAATTGCAGACCATCTCTATGGGTTGGGCCATCGCCACATCGCCTACATCGCTGGGCCACCCGACACGGAGGCGGGGCGCATGCGTAAAGAGGGCTTTGTCAGCCGCATTGACCTGTTTGGAAAGACCGGCGAGGCAGTTGAACTCGAAATCGCGTACGGCAAATTCGATTATGAGTCCGGTGAGAAAGTTGCCCGCGACCTGCTTTCGCGCCCACCACAGGATCGACCCACGGCAATCGCGGCTGCCAGCGACCAGCAGGCCATCGGCGCGCTGCGCGCTGCACGCGACCTCACGATCGATGTGCCGCGCAAGCTGTCCGTGACGGGGTTCGACGACATTTCGCTCGCTAACCTCGTCGTGCCACGGCTGACAACCATACGCCAGCCGGCCGACACGCTGGCACGGCGCGCGGTCAGCCTTCTCCTTGAGGAGCCGCCAGGCAAAGGAGACGAGATGATCGACGGATCGCTGATCGTGCGGGGTTCGAGTGGCCCGTGCGCGCAGCCCAAGGTCGCCGGGCATAAAAATTGAAGCAAGGCCGGCACTGCCGCCATTATAAGGGATGGAAAGATCGAATGCTCAAGGGAATCAGGGCCGAACTCAACGGCGATATTCTTCAAGCACTTTGCAACATGGGACACGGCGACTATCTCGTCATCTCCGACACGAACTTTCCGTCGGATTCGATCGCCCGCCAGACGCGTCTGGGTAGGCTTCTGACGATGGAAAACATTTCCGCGCCGCAGGCGATAGATGCGGTCCTCTCCGTCTTCCCGCTGGACACCCCGATTCAGCCTTCGGCGGGGCGCATGGAAGTGATCGGCAAGCCTGACGAAATCCCGCCGATTCAACAGGAAGTCCAGGTCATCGTCGATCGCGCCGAAGGCAAGTCATCGCCCATGTATCCGGTCGAGCGGATGACGTTCTACGACATCGCCAAAAAAGCCTATTGTGTGATCGCAACGGGAGAACTGCGATTTTATGGATGCTTCCTTCTGACCAAGGGCGTCATCCCGGCGGAGGAGGCGGTCAGATGAGCGGGAAAAGCGGAATCGTCATTCTGGGTATTTTTGCCGCCGACACCGCCTATAAGGCCAAGCGCCTGCCCCATATTGCCGAGACGCTGATGGGGTCGGGCTTCACGCTTGGGCCGGGAGGCAAGGGCTCCAACCAGGCAATAGCCGCGGCAAAGGCCGGCGGCACGGTAACCTTCATCTCTCGGGTCGGCAACGACCCGTTCGGCGAGATGGCCCTTGCGGCCTATGCCGCGGCCGGCGTCAAAGCCAATGTGATGAAGATGGACGGCGTTTCCAGCGGTGCTGCCTTCATCTTCGTCGACGAAATGAGCGGCGACAATGCCATCATCGTCGCGCCGGGTGCTGCTGGTCTAATCGGCATAGAAGATGTCGATGCGAACCGGGCGGAGATCGAAAGCGCCGCCATTTTTATGACCCAGCTTGAACAACCGCTCGACGCGGCTGTCCATGGCCTGACGATGGCGAAAAGGGCAGGGGGCACCACGATTTTCAATCCGGCGCCCGCCCGCACGCTACCGGACAGCATCTATGGCCTGTGCGATTTCATCGTTCCAAACGAGGTGGAGGCGGCCGAATTGGCGGGGCATGCGATCGAAACGGATGACCAGGCACGAGCCGCGGCCCGTACCCTGCTGGATCGCGGAGCGAGAGCGGTCATCATCACCCTCGGTGCACGCGGCGCTTTCTATCACACGGCCGGTCAGAGCGAATTTGTACCCGCCTTTTCTGCGGGCAACGTCGTCGACACTACGGGCGCTGGCGATGCCTTCCTGGGCGGCTTCGCGACAGCGATCTCCGAAGGATATGCGCCGATCGAGGCCGTCCGCTTCGGTTGCGCGACGGCGGCAATCGCCGTGACCCGGCCAGGCACGGCCCCCGCCATGCCTTCGCGCGCCGAGATCGACGCCTTGCTGCGCTAGGAGTTCGTGCCAGGCTCGCGGGCGCATCAGCCAAAGAATGAGGCTGACAGGCCCCGGTTTAACGAAGCTCAAACTAGTGTTGTCGTATGACAGCTTCGTTACATAGCTTGGAAGGTGGATCCAGCGCGGTGAATGGCAATTGGACGCAATTCGGTGGCAACCTTTCATTCGTGTGCCTGGCGATCTCGCTGTGGGCGCTTTTTTCCATCCAGTTTCAGCGCCGTGCCTTCAGGCAGGAAAAAATCGCCTTCGGAATCATAGCCGGCGGCGCCTCCATCGGATCCATATTGCTGGCCGTTGAATTCCATCCCGGCATCTATGTCGACCTGCGCTTTTCGCCACTTGTATTGGCCGGCATGTTCGGGGGGCCGATCGCGGCGGCTTTTGCCGCAGCGCTGGCGATTGCCTTTCGTTTTGCCGTCGGCGGTACGGCGATGGTCGACGGGATCATCACAATGGCCATCGCCACCGGTATCGGTTTGGCCGGTCATGTCTGGACCCGCAAGAGATCTCCGGGACCGATGGATGTTGCGCTGCTGAGCCTGGCACTCGGCTTTGCATTGGTCCTGTCGATGGCTATGCTTCCCACCTTGGTGAATGCCCATGTGCTGGCCGGCGTCGGTTTTCCCCTGGCCGTATTGAATTGCCTGGCGACCGTTCTGGGCGGTTTCGTTCTCCTGAAGACGCAGCAATGGGAGTTGGAACGAAGCATATTGGTGACCGCATTTTCGCAGTCACCCGACTATCTCTATGTGAAGGACCGAAACAGCCGGTTCATCACCGTCAATGAAAACATGACCCGCCTCTTCCGTTTCAGGACGACGGCGGAGATGATCGGATTGTCGGATTTCAATCTGATGTCGCGACCACTCGCCGAGGAATTATATCATCTCGAGCAGCAGGTCATTGACACCGGGGTGCCGCTGATCGATTCCACCGAGCGTATCGAAGGCAGATTTCTGCTCGCCTCCAAGGTTCCGCTGAGGGACAAGCAGGGGCGTGTGATCGGCCTCGCAGGCGTAACGCGAGATGTTACGGAGCGCACCGCCCTGGAGCGGGAATTGCGCGAAAGCAAGAACCTGCTCTCGCATGCGATGGCCGGCATGTCCGATGGCATCGCCATGTACGACAGCAGAGGGTTTATCCTCTTTTGCAATGATCAGTATCGCAATGCGTTCCCGCTCTCCGGAGAGGCCCGCGTGGTCGGCGCCCATATCAGCGACATCCTGCGCCGCGTCGCCGAAACCGGTGAGCGGCCCGGTGTTCCGGAAGGGGATGTGGAGGAGTGGATCAAGGCTGCTACTGCTTCACTGCACAGCAACAAGGACGAAGAAGTTCAGCTTCATAACGGCGACTGGCGCAGCATCCGGACAAGGCTTGCGGAAGACGGTGCGGCAATGGCTGTGGTCTCGGACATCACGGCGACGAAGCAGGCAGAAATCGCACTCAGGCTATCGGCGGAACAGCTGAAAAATCTTGCCGAGACCGATGGGCTGACCGGCATGGTCAACCGCCGGGCCTTCGACGAAGCTTTCGCACGTGAGACGGCAGGCAGCGCCCGGAAGAACACGCCGTTCAGCCTTCTGATGGTCGATATCGACCGGTTCAAAGCCTATAATGACACCTATGGCCACCCCGCCGGCGACCAATGCCTGCGTGTCGTCAGCATGTGTTTGCGCCAGTCGGTCAGCCGACCGGCGGATATCGTTGCCCGCTACGGTGGAGAGGAATTCGTGGTGTTCCTCCCCGACACCAGCGCCAAAGGAGCAATGATCGTTGCCGAGCAGTTCGCTCGTCGCCTGGCCCAAGAGAGTATCGTTCATTCCGGCAGCGAATTCGGAAGGGTGACGGCCAGCATCGGCGTATCCTGCGCGACGGGAGCGGTCCTGCGGGCCAACCCGAACCGTCTCCTGACCGAGGCCGACGCCGCCCTCTACGACGCCAAAACGCAAGGCCGCAATCGCATTATGGCCCATTCGCCCAGCGGCGAACGGCACGAGATAAAGGAAGCTGGCTAGGCCGCTCTATCAACGGACGCGGCCAAATCTGCTCATCCTGTTTTTTCTGTCGAACCATCGCGCCAGCGCCCCGGATGGTTTATTCACTTCGGCAATGCACGGCCATTATCGCCGCATCGCGCGCTTCCTGGTGTCGGACGGATATTCCCCGTATGTCGTTTTATAAACCGCGGAAAACCGGCCGAAATGAAAGAAACCCCATTTGAGGCAGACGGCCTTCATGGTGTCCTTGCTCTCTGGATCGAGCAAATCCTGGCGCGCTGCGCGCAGACGGAGCGTCAGCAGGTATGCTGCGGGAGAGGTATCCCTGAAGGCACGAAAACCGGTTTCCAGCGCCCGACTGGATACGCCCGCCGCTTCGGCCACCTTCGGCATGGTGATCGGCTGATCGATATTGGCGTGCATGAATTCGATCGCCTTGCGGACATGCCGGGGTGCGATCAGGGCAGGCCCGTTCTCCAGGAAATGCGACAGCCGGTGAGGCACCAGGCGTACGACCAGATCGGCCAGCGCCTGCGTCAGGTGCGCCATGGCAATCGGCGACTGCAGCAAGGGGCCATCGTCGCGCATGCCCTGGATGATCGTTTCCGTGAGGCTGCCGATCATCCGGCCGGCCGGCTTGGATAGATCGAGTTCTGGCAGCAGGTCGAGAGAGCCGCTGAAGGGCATCTCGAAGGTCTGGCCGATCGTCTGCAGGATGACGGGCCAGTTGACCAGCAGCTCGTCGATGACGTTCGCTTGCCCGTGCATGATGACGCTGTTGGGTTCGAAATTATTGTAAAGAAGCAGTTTTCCTTGCCCGGCCTCGGCGACGCGGGGGCCATAGGTGACCCCCATACCGCCGCTGCGTGGCACAACGATCGACAGATACTCCGCCGTATCGACGGTCGGCTCGATATTGAACTGAAACTCGGCCTCATGATAACCGGTGAGCAGTACCGCATCGTCAGTCGCGGCAAAATCCAATCCCCAGTGGAACTCCTGAGCCCGGCCGACAGGCTCTGCATCGAATGCGCCAAAAGCGCCTCCGAGGGTTTCGACCATGTTGTCGAAGGACGAGCCGCGAAATCGAAATGAGAATTGCGGCGCGCTATTTTCCGACATGCTGCCCCCATTGTTCAACGTGGCTGCGTTGACTTGTCCTTCTCAACCGCTCGCAGATTTCGACGCGACACGCGATCCGTGTCGACGGATTGATGTGCGTACCTCTATTGGCCCCGCCGGTCGCCATCGATCGGTGTCCTCCGCTTTGTCAGCGCCTGCGGGCGGGAGTGATGGGCGATGCTTGGCTATATCTTAGCCGAACGGGGCCTGGAACGCAGCACGCCTCGGCGGAGCATGTGGATATCCGCGTGGTATCGGCAGAGAGATCAGCACCATGTGCAAGTCGACACAGGTCGAGTTCGAGCGTGGCAGGCGTCAAGGAAACCAAGCGGTTAAATGCATTTGTCGACAGATCCAATCCGGTCAGCTCTCCGCAGCCTGAAGCCAGGAACTGGCAGACCTTTGAACAATAGGCAAGCCTTCGCACCACCTGCTATAATGATAAGCCGGTGATGAAACGATTACGCAGAGGGGCAATTTTATAGGGTGTATCCGTGAGGCCACGAAAGGCACAAACGCTACGGTCTGGCCTTGATGCGCATCATCATCTGAAGCTATGGAAAACGCCCCAATCCGGGATCTGCGCAGTCGCCTGCCGAAGGTTCTATAGTGGACCGCCTATAGCCTTCGGCAAGCAGACAGGCATGCAGGCATACGCACGGGATGGGGTGCGTATGTATGATCCCTTCCATCCTTTTTTGGGGGTGATGGGTGGAGGGGCTTGGCTCTGGGACCGTGAACCATCATGGTTTGGTCGAAAATCATCTTATTACTCCGTGGCGATGGAGCAATTGCCGGCGCCCGATAAAGTCGGCTAAGCGGCTTTTCGCGACGCAGTCTGGACTGGCCTTGCGCAAAATGTATACGCAAGCGCTGGCGAGAGGTTGTTCGTGCGCGGCTTGCGGACACAGGAAGAGGTCGATTAGGGCGTAGCGGGAGCGGGCGTCACAGCTCCAAGGCAGCTCGCCTATCCTCATAGAAGGCATAGGGCGCCTGGCGCGGGGCGGCGCAATCTCCGATCTCTATGACATCGATACTCTGCGAGCGCAATTCCTCGCCCAGCCAGTTCGCGGACGCATCGGTGGTGGCCAGCACCAGGCTGTCGCCTTCCTCGAAGAAATGCTCACTGGTGTTGTTATCGAGTAGGCTGACGCCATTCCAGCCCGCTGTCGGGCAGCCTGCACGAATCCGTCGATGATTTCCCAGATCTCGGCCTCGCTCATGGCATGCGAGCCGTCGCTGTCGTGATAGCTCGGCAAGCCGGACGGAGACCGATGCGAGCGGTATGAGCTATCGGAATCCCCATGCGCGCCGACATGAGCTGGCGACGTGCCTGAATCGGTGTCGCCAGCAAACGGAAAGACGGCCGCATCTGGAGCGTCAGAGGGCGACCGACAGGGCACTATCGCGTCGGGGGGCTATCTCCTGCGAATTCACCATCGCGCCCGCGAGCTGCCGGAAAGTGACAAGCCCCAATGTTTCCCCGGAGGGCGAAACGACCCTGGCATCGCCCTCTGGCGCCGATGCCAGCATTCGGACGGCCTCTTCGACGGTCGTGCCTGCCGCAATCGCCAGTCCAACCGGCGCCGCACCGGAGTGCAGCGGCGTCATGACGGCTTCGACATGGATGACCCGGCCTCGATTGACCTCCTTGACGAAGTTGGCGATGTATTCGTCCGCCGGACGCAGAACGATGTCCTGGCTGGTGCCCTGCTGGATGACTTCGCCGTCGCGCAGGATGGCAATCTGGTCGCCCAGGCGAAGTGCTTCATCGAGATCGTGGGTGATGAAGACGATAGTTTTTTTGATCTCTTTTTGAATGTTGAGAAGCACCGTCTGCATGTCCGTGCGGATCAAAGGATCGAGCGCCGAATAGGCTTCATCCATCAGAAGGACCGGCGCGTCGTTGGAAAGGGCGCGCGCCAGGCCGACGCGCTGCTGCATGCCGCCGGAAAGCTGGTTGGGATATCTTTGCTCGAAGCCCTTCAGGCCGACCCGCTCCAGCCAGCGCATGGCGATGTCGGTCGCTTTCGCGCGCTCCACGCCCTGCACTTCGAGGCCGAAGATGGTGTTGTCGAGAACATTCCGGTGCGGCAGAAGCGCGAACTTCTGAAATACCATCGCCGTCTGGTGCCGACGAAACGCCCGCAATTCGGTCTCGTTCATCTTCACGACATCGACGCCGTCGACCAGCACTTCGCCGGCGGTTGGATCGATCAGACGATTGATGTGGCGGATGAGCGTCGATTTCCCCGACCCCGAAAGGCCCATGACTACCTGGATGCGGCCGGAGGGAATCTCGACATTGATATCCCTCAGGCCCAGCACGTGACCGTGCTTTTCGTTGAGTTCGGTCTTTGACATTCCCTTCTGGACGGCATCGACATGCGCGGAGGGGTTGGGACCGAAGATCTTGTAGAGATGGCGGATCTTGATGCCGCCGAAACGCTGATCAGCCATGGACGATCTCCCGATGCTTCTGGAGCCTCTTGCCATACGCCTGGCTGACTCGGTCGAAGATGATGGCGATGCCGACGATGGCAAGGCCGTTGAAAATACCCAGGGTGAAATACTGGTTTGCAATCGCCTTCAGCACCGGCTGGCCGAGGCCCTGGACGCCGATCATCGATGCGATGACCACCATGGCCAGCGCCATCATGATCGTCTGGTTGATGCCGGCCATGATGGTGGGAAGCGCGAGCGGCAGCTGCACCTTGAACAGCTTCTGCGCGCTCGAGGTCCCGAAGGCATCGGCTGCCTCCAGCACATCCTTGTCGACCAGCCGGATGCCGAGGTCCGTTAGCCTTATCATCGGCGGAATGGCGTAGATGACGACGGCGATCAGTCCCGGCACCTTGCCGATGCCGAGCAGCATGACGACAGGGATGAGATAGACGAAACTGGGCATGGTCTGCATGACGTCGAGGATCGGATTGATCACGCGCTGCAGCCGGTCGGAACGTGCCATGAATATTCCCATCGGAATGCCGATGGCGATGGAAAGAACCGTGCAGACGAAGATCATCGAGACCGTCCGCATCGTATCGTCCCACATGTCGAAATAGCCGATCAGCAGCAGCGTCACCAGACAGCCGAAGACGACCTTCAGGCTGCGGCTCCCAAGCCATGCGATGGCTAGGATGATCGCGGTGATGATCGGCCACGGCGTCTGCGTCATGAACCGTTCGGCGGCGATGAGGAAATGCTGCAGCGGAATGAAGAGGGTTTCGATGCCGTCGCCGTAGGCGCGGGTAAATCCGCGAAAGCCGTCATCGATCGCCTTCTTCAAATTGCGAAGCGCGTCGTCATCCATATGTGGGAATTTATAAAACCATTCCATTCGGATCCCCTTTTTCTTCAAAGAGCCGCCGCAGTCTTTTTGATTTTATCGGCTGTGAGAGGCGGTGCGCTTTTCGCGCACCGCGATAGTCAATGTTAAAGCGCAGCTTCGATCTTCGTGGCCGCCTCAGGCGAGACCCACTTGGTCCAAAGGTCCTTGTTTTCCTTCAGGAAGTGCTTGGCGCCGTCTTCACCAGTTGCCTGGTTGTCGGTCATCCACGACATCAGCTTGTTGACCGTGTCATTGCTCCAGGAGCGCTTCGCCAGATAGCCCATGACCTCAGGCCCGACCTTTTCCGAAAAGGGCTTGGCAACCAGGGTGACGACATGATCGACCGGCCAGGCATTGGGCTTCGGGTCGGCGCAATCGGCGACGGTGATGCAACGCTTCCATTCGGCGGCATCCTGCGGCACCCCGGCTTCGAGCTTGACCATCTGATACTTACCGAGCAGCGCGGTCGGCGCCCAGTAGTAACCGGCCCAGCCTTCCTTGCGCTCGTAAGCCTTGGCGATTGAACCATCGAGACCGGCGGCCGAGCCGGTATCGACGAGGGTGAAGCCCGCCTTCTCGGCTTCGAAGGCCTTGTAGAGCTGCGAGGTGACGACAGTGCCACCCCAGCCCTGCGGGCCGTTGAAGATGGCGCCCTTCTTCGCGTCTTCGGGATCGGGGAAGAGTTCCGGATGCTTCAGCACGTCGCCGATGGTCTTGATATCGGGATGAGCGTCGGCGAGATATTTAGGAATCCACCAGCCCTGCACGCCGCCATCCGGCAGTGGAGAACCGACCTGAACGATGCGGCCTTCTTCCGTGCCCTTCTTGACGACGTCGGGGAGAAGATCGATCCAGGCTTCGGGCGCGATATCCGGCTGGCCTTTTTCGGCCATGGAGGTGATCGTCGGGACGGTGTCGCCAACGGTGATGTCAGCGCTGCAGCCATAGCCTTCGTTCAGGATGAACTTGTCCAGGTTTGAGAGAACTTCGGCGCTCTGCCAGTTCATGCTGGCGATGGTCACGCTGCCGCATTCGGCGGCGCTGGCGAAAGACGCTCCGCCAATCAGGCCGAATGTCAGACATGTCGTTGCGAGTAGTTTTTTCATTGTCGTTCCCTCTGTTTAGCGGCTGGTCTTGCCGAGCGGGGTGCCGCAGTGCCCGCCCCAACGGTCGTCAGGAAACCTTTCCCATACTCACCGATTTCTCAAATGCCGCCGACAAACCCTTGGCGATCGACGCGTCGAATCCCGCAGCGCGCATGCTTTCGATGGCCGCCGCCGTCGTACCGCGATAATCGAGAAAGGTCTGAACGACGTCTTCGGGACTTTCGTCGCGGCGCTCCAAAAGGCGACCGGCGCCTGTCATCACCGTATTGACGGCGCGGCGCGCAATCTCCGCCGGCAGGCCGCGGGCGACGGCGTCATCCATCATGGCAGCCGCAAGCAGCGCCGGCAACGCCGGTCCGGAGCCGGAAAGGCCGGTGAGGTAATCGATGTCGCCTTCCCTTGCGACCTCGTCCTGCGATCCGCAGGCCTCGAAAATGGCGCGGACGACGGCCCGGTCATTTTCCGTGACCTCGCTTGTGCCGATCCACGGCGTATAGGACTTAGCCACTTCGGCAGCCGCATTCGGCAGGGCGCGGACGACACGGCCGGTCTTGTGGTGTTGCGAAAGGGCGGCGAGACCAATCCCCGCCATCACCGAAATGACGAGCTTGCCGCCGGCATCGACATCAAGGGGATGCCAGTCATCAGGACGGACTGAGAGGAAGATCACGTCCGAGCGGTCGGCCAGCGCCTGATTGTCGGCCGTCCAGAAAGAATTCAAGAAACGATCCGGCTGTTTACCGCGATAGGAGAGAGAGAGCTTTCGAGGCTCTAGCAAACCCGCGTCGAGGATCGAGGCGGCGATGGCTCCGCCAAGCCAGCCGCTGCCGCCAATAATACCGATCCTCAAGGAAACGCTCATCTCGGCTTTCCTCTAATCGGGCTTGTGGCCATGCCGGGAGAAGAAGCGATCGAGCTCCCTCTGCTGCGGCACTTCGCCCGTGTAGATCGCGATATATTCGGGAATCCGTTTCATGCGGACGGCGAGTTCCTCCCTTGATTGCATGGAGATGTATCCGATCTGGACGAGGTAAGTTGTACGCGCTCTGACATCCGATGTCGTTTCTGGTAACCCGAACCGCATGAACATGCGCTTGAGCGCCTCCAGCCGAATCTGATCGGCCTTCTGGACCTCTGCGAGAAGCTCGTCGGACTGCAGCGCCCAACTGCGCACGGCAAATTCGAACTTCGCGTCGAACAGATCGTTGTCGAGCCAGCAATCGAAGACATTGAGCATCGCTTCGGCGAGCGATTCCGCATAAGCCTCAGATCGCTTGACGATGTTGCCGGTGTTTTTGTCGCGCCATAGCGCCACGAGTGCACTCAACAGCTCCTCCCGATCCTTGAAGAACCAGTAGAAGCTCGTGCGCGAGAGATTTAGCTTTTTCGCCAGCGGCAGAATTTTCACCGAATCCACGCCGGACTCCAGCAGTGAGTGGTAAGCTGCTTCCAGCCATCCTTCCTGTGATCCGCGCCAACCGGTGTCGTTCAAAGCCTGATCCATAGGTTATCTCCTATCAAATTCCGAGGTCGCGCACAAGAAAAATGTACAGAAGTGTCAAAAATAACGACCATAATGTTTTCAATATTGACACATATGTACATTACGCCTAGCGTCTCCTCTGGTATTTTTAATCGGAACCGCGGCCCATGTCGAACGATCCTCTCCTTCAGCCCTATCAGCTCAAGCACTTGAAGTTGCGTAACCGTATTATCGTCACCTCCCACGAGCCGGCCTATCCCGAAGACGGTATGCCGAAGGAGAAGTATCGTGCCTACACGGTGGAGCGGGCAAAGGGCGGAGTGGCATTGACGATGACGGCGGGCTCGGCTGCGGTGTCCAGGGATAGTCCGCCGGTTTTCAACAATCTGCTGGCTTACAAGGACGAAATCGTTCCGTGGATCAGGGAAATGACCGACGCCGTGCACGAAGAGGGGGCGGCGATCATGATCCAGCTCACCCATCTCGGCCGGCGCACACGCTGGGACAAGGGCGACTGGCTGCCGGTTGTCGCCCCATCGCATCATCGCGAGGCATCCCATCGTGCCTTTCCGAAGAAGTTGGAAGATTGGGATATCGAGCGCATCATCAAGGATTTCGCCGACGCAGCCGAACGCATGAAGGCGGGCGGTATGGACGGCGTCGAACTCGAGGCCTACGGCCACTTGATCGACCAGTTCACGTCGCCGCTCACCAACGAGCTCGATGGTCCCTATGGCGGCTCGCTCGACAACCGGCTGCGTTTCTGTTTCGATGTGTTCAAGGCGATCCGGCAGAGGGTCGGGGACGAGTTCATCCTGGGCGTGCGCTACACGGCCGACGAATGTCTTCCGGGCGGCACCGGCAAGGCCGAAGGCATCGAAATCTCCAGGCGCCTCAGGGACAGCGGCCTTATCGACTACCTGAACGTAATCCGCGGTCACATCGATACCGACGCTGGCCTGACCGACGTGATCCCGATCCAGGGCATGGCGAATTCGCCGCATCTCGATTTCGCCGGCGAAATCCGCGCCGCGACAGACTTCCCGACTTTCCACGCCGCGAAGATCCCTGATGTCGCCACCGCGCGCCATGCGATCGCCTCCGGCAAGGTCGATATGATCGGCATGACCCGCGCCCACATGACCGACCCGCACATCGTCCGCAAGATCATCGAGAAGCGGGAAGAGGACATTCGTCCCTGCGTCGGCGCCAATTACTGTCTCGACCGCATTTATCAAGGCGGGGCCGCCTACTGCATCCACAATGCCGCCACCGGCCGCGAACTGACCATGCCGCATATGGTGGCGAAGGCCGACGCCAGGAAAAAGGTCGTCATCGTCGGCGCCGGCCCGGCCGGTCTGGAAGCAGCGCGCGTTGCCGGAGAACGCGGCCACCAGGTGGTCGTTTTCGAAGCGGCGAACAATCCCGGCGGCCAGATCCGGCTCACCGCCCAGAGCGAGCGCCGAAAGGAAATGATAAGCATCATCGACTGGCGCATGAGCCAGTGCGAGAAATACGACGTCACCTTCCATTTCAACACCTGGGCGGAAGCTCACTCGATCGAAGCCGAGAATCCCGATGTCGTCATCATCGCGACGGGCGGTTTGCCGCATACCGAGGTTCTCTCGAGCGGCAACGAGCTGGTGGTCTCGTCATGGGACATCATCTCCGGCGACGTGAAGCCTGGAACCAACGTGCTGATCTTCGACGATGCCGGCGACCATGCCGGCCTTCAGGCGGCGGAGTTTCTGGCCAAGGCCGGCGCCAAGGTCGAGATCATGACGCCGGACCGGTCCTTCGCGCCCGAAGTTATGGCCATGAACCTGGTGCCCTATATGCGCTCGCTTCAGAAGCACGACGTGACCTTCACCGTCACCTATCGCTTGGAAGCTGTCGAGAAAAGCGGCAATCAGCTCGTCGCTCATGTCGGCAGCGATTATGGCGGGATTGCCCGGCAGCACAGCTTCGACCAGATCGTCGTCAACCATGGGACCATCCCGCTCGACGAGCTCTATTTCGAGCTGAAACCCAGCTCGAGCAATCTCGGCGAGATGTCGCACGACCAGCTTCTTTCCGGGGAACCTCAATCCGTCATTCGCAATCCCGAGGGCAAGTTCCAGCTGTTTCGGATCGGCGATGCTGTCGCTGCGCGCAACACGCATGCCGCCATCTATGACGGCCTGCGCATCGCCAAGGATATATGATCGCAAGAGGGGCCGCTCGCCGGCCGCTCATTTCGGGGGGATGACATGAGTTTACGCGGAGAAAGCCTGCAGCTTTTCGTGGATGCGGCGTCTGCCGCTTTCGACCAATTCGCAAAGGCGCCGGAAGCACGCCGCTCGATCGGTCAGTTTTTTGCGGCGTTGGAACGGCGGGGAGCCGCACGTGCGGGAGAGGGAAGCCGGTTGCCGGTGTGTCATCACCTCGATCTGGCGCTCGCGATCGATACGTCCTATCCTTCGCTGACGGGATTAATCGAGGCCTTCAAAGGCATCGAGCCGATGCTTGAATGGCGTCGGCGCACCAAGTATGACCACACGGCCGACGACAATTTCGTCGATGGGCATGCCAATGCCATGATCATCGGCCCGGGAGGATTGGAGGAGCGGAACGACCTGTGGCTCGGTGTGACGTTAATGGCGCCTCAGGTGCGCTATCCGGACCATGACCATGCGCCCGAGGAAGTCTATCTGGTGCTTTCCGAGGGAGAGTTTCAGCAAGGGGAAGGGGACTGGTTTTCGCCTGGTATCGGCGGATCGTTCTACAATATCCCTGGAATCAAACATGCCATGAGGTCGGTGGGCACACCGCTCTTCGCCTTCTGGGCGCTGCTTGCCGAACGGCCGCACTGACGGCCGGCAGTCTAGGAAATAAAAGGGGTTTTGCAAATGAAGATTCTCGTACCCGTCAAACGGGTCGTCGACTACAACGTCAAGATCCGGGTGAAGCCGGACGGCACGGGTGTCGAGCTTGCCAATGTGAAGATGTCGATGAACCCGTTCGACGAAATCTCGGTGGAAGAGGCGCTGCGGCTGAAGGAAGCCGGCAGGTGCGAGGAAGTGATCGTCGTTTCGATCGGTCCGGCCAAGGCCGAAGAGACGCTGCGGACCGCCCTTGCCATGGGCGCCGACCGGGCGATCCTGGTCGAGACCGACGATGCCGTCGAGCCGCTCGCCGTCGCCAAGATCCTCAAGGGCATCGTTGATGCCGAGCAGCCGGGTCTTGTCATCGTCGGCAAGCAGGCGATCGACGACGATTCGAACCAGACCGGCCAGATGCTGGCAGCACTGCTGGGGTCCGCCCAGGCCACCTTCGCCTCGAAGATCGAAATCGCTGACGGCAAGGCTGAGGTCACCCGCGAAGTCGATGGCGGCCTGCAGACGATCGAGATCACGCTGCCGGCGGTCATCACCTCGGACCTCAGGCTGAACGAACCGCGTTATGCCTCGCTGCCGAACATCATGAAGGCGAAGAAGAAGCCGCTCGACAAGAAGAGCCCGGCCGATTTCGGTGTCGACACCACGCCGCGGCTGAAGGTTCTGAAGACCGAGGAACCGTCGGGCCGCAAGGCCGGGGTCAAGGTCAAGTCGGTCGCCGAACTGGTCGACAAGCTCAAAAACGAAGCCGGCGTGCTTTAAGCAGGAAAGAGAGAACAACATCATGACCATTCTTCTTCTGGCCGACCACGACAATCAAAGCCTCTCCGACCAGACCGCCAAGGCGCTGACGGCAGCAAGCCAGATCGGCTCCGATATTCACATCCTCGTCGCCGGCAAGGCTGCCAAGGCAGCCGCCGATGCCGCGGCAAAACTCTTCGGCGTCGCCAAGGTGCTGCTGGCCGAAAGCGACGAGCTCGCCAACAATCTGGCCGAGCCGCTTTCCGACCTGATCGTTTCGCTGGCCGGTGCCTACGACACGATCATCTCGGCTGCCACCTCGACCGGCAAGAACGTGCTGCCGCGCGTCGCTGCCCTGCTCGACGTCGCCCAGGTCTCCGAAATCATCGAAGTGATCTCATCCGACACCTTCAAGCGGCCGATCTATGCCGGCAATGCCATTCAGACGGTGCAGGCAAGTGATGCGAAGAAGGTGATCACCGTGCGCACCGCCTCCTTCGCTTCGGCAGCCGAAGGCGGTTCTGCCAGCGTCGAGGCGATCCCGGCGATCTCAGATCCGGGGCTGTCGCGTTTCGTCAAGGATGCACTGTCGGCCTCCGACCGTCCGGAGCTGACCTCGGCCAAGATCATCATCTCCGGCGGCCGGGCGCTCGGCTCGGCCGAGAAGTTCCGGGAGGTCATCCTTCCCGTTGCCGACAAGCTCGGCGCTGCCGTCGGCGCCAGCCGCGCTGCCGTCGATGCCGGTTATGCGCCGAACGACTGGCAGGTCGGCCAGACCGGCAAGGTGGTGGCGCCTGATCTTTACATTGCCGCCGGCATCTCCGGCGCCATCCAGCATCTGGCCGGCATGAAGGACAGTAAGGTCATCGTCGCCATCAACAAGGACGAGGAGGCGCCGATCTTCCAGGTTGCCGACTACGGATTGGTCGCCGATCTGTTCGAGGCCCTGCCGGAATTGGAAAAGGCGCTCTGAGCGAGGGAGACCGAACGTGGTGCGCGCGGTGGGACGTCCAATCAAACGTGGGGCCGACCTTCTTCTGAACGATGAGGAAAAGCCGGCATATATACGGCTGCACGACATCGGGAGGGAAAGGCGTCCTCGGCCGCTGCAGGAATTCCTCAACGACGTCGGCGGCCTGATGTTGTCGGCGGAGGCTCCTGCCGTCGCCAGTTTCGTCGCCGGCAAGGTTCTCCAGAAGCTGCTGAAGACCGGCAAGGTGCGCGGCCCGGAGGGCGGGCCTGCTCTACCAGGCGCGCCCGAAGGGCTTGATGACGCCATTGGCAATCTTGCTCAATCAGGACGGAAATACGAGGCGATCGCCGGCCAATTCAGAAGTCTTGCCGACAGCCTGCTCTGGCGCCGCGGCCGCTCCGGTCCGTTTGCAAGCCTGAATTTCGGCAACACGCATTCTCATGCGGTGGTGATCGGCCCCGGCGGCATGGAGGAACGCGCCGATCTCAGGGTCGGCGTGATCTATATGGACCGCTATACCCGGTTTCCCGATCATGTTCAGACGCAACCGCGCGCCTTCATCCTGCTGTCGCCTGGAGAAATCTGCCTTGGCAATTCCCAGTGGTTCTCTGGGGAGACTGGCACGGTCTTCGCGAACGATGCAGGGCAATCGTTCGCAATCAGATGCACGGCAAGGCCGCTTCTCGCAGTCTGGTGCCAGGTTGAACGGGAGACGTGATGGCGCTTTGGCCGCGATCGGCGAAACAGGCCGGTGAGAAGCCAGTCTATTCAAATATATAGCAGTCAGCATTCAATTTAAGAGGAAGATATCAAGATGGACGTTCGCGCCGCCGTTGCCGTTCAGGCCGGAAAACCGCTGGAAGTGATGACCGTGCAGCTGGACGGCCCGAAGGCCGGCGAAGTGCTGGTCGAGGTCAAGGCGACCGGCATCTGCCACACCGACGATTTCACCCTGTCGGGCGCCGATCCGGAAGGCCTGTTCCCGGCCATCCTCGGCCATGAAGGTGCCGGCATCGTCGTCGACGTCGGCCCCGGCGTCACCTCGGTCAAGAAGGGCGACCACGTCATCCCGCTCTACACGCCGGAATGTCGCGAATGTTATTCCTGCCTGTCGCGCAAGACCAATCTCTGCACCGCGATCCGCTCGACCCAGGGCCAGGGCGTGATGCCGGACGGCACCTCGCGCTTTTCGATCGGCAAGGACAAGATCCATCACTATATGGGCTGCTCGACCTTCGCCAATTTCACCGTGCTGCCGGAGATCGCCCTTGCCAAGGTCAATCCCGACGCCCCCTTCGACAAGATCTGCTACATCGGCTGCGGGGTGACGACAGGCATCGGCGCGGTGATCAACACCGCCAAGGTCGAGATCGGCGCCACCGCCATCGTCTTCGGTCTCGGCGGCATCGGCCTCAACGTGCTGCAGGGCCTGCGGCTTGCCGGTGCCGACATGATCATCGGCGTCGACATCAACAGCGACCGCAAGGAATGGGGCGACAAGTTCGGCATGACGCATTTCGTCAATCCGAAAGAGGTCGGCGATGACATCGTGCCCTATCTGGTCAACCTGACCAAGCGCAATGGCGACCTGATCGGCGGCGCCGACTATACGTTCGACTGCACCGGCAACACCAAGGTGATGCGCCAGGCGCTCGAAGCCAGCCATCGCGGCTGGGGCAAGTCGATCATCATCGGCGTTGCCGGCGCCGGCCAGGAGATCTCCACCCGGCCGTTCCAGCTGGTCACCGGCCGCAACTGGATGGGCACCGCCTTCGGCGGCGCGCGTGGCCGCACCGACGTGCCGAAGATCGTCGACTGGTACATGCAGGGCAAGATCCAGATCGACCCGATGATCACCCACACCATGCCGCTCGAAGACATCAACAAAGGCTTCGACATGATGCACAAGGGCGAAAGCATCCGCGGCGTGGTGGTCTATTAAGCCATGAAAACCATCTCGACAGAGAAGTCACACGACGGCATCCAGGGGGGTTACGTTAATCGCTCGGAGGTCTGTGATTGCGACATGACCTTTGCTGTCTTCGTGCCGCCGCAGGCGCTCAAGGGCAACTGCCCGGTTCTATGGTACCTTTCCGGCCTGACATGCACGCATGCCAATGTCATGGACAAGGGCGAGTATCGGCGGCTTGCGGCTGAGCTCGGACTGATCGTCGTCTGCCCGGATACCAGCCCGCGCGGTGACCACGTCCCCGACGAAGCCGACAATTGGCAGTTCGGCAAGGGTGCGGGCTTTTATGTCGATTCCACCCAGCCGCCCTATTCGGCGAACTATCGGATGTACAGCTACATCGTCGACGAGTTGCCGCGGCTGCTGGCCGCGGAATTCCCGGTCGACATGGGCCGCCAGGGAATCTTCGGGCACTCGATGGGGGGGCATGGCGCGATCACCATCGCGCTCAAGAACCCGGATCGCTTCCAGAGCTGCTCGGCCTTCGCGCCGATCAGCCGTCCCTCGGTCTCCGGCTGGTCGAAACCGGCATTGCGGAAATATCTCGGGGCGGATGAAACGACCTGGCGGGCCTATGATGCCTGCTCGCTGATCGAAGACGGGTACCGGTTCCCGGAACTGTTCGTCGATCAGGGGACGGCGGATAGCTTCCTGGAGGACGGATTGCGTCCCGATGAGCTCAGGCAAGCCTGCGAAGCGGCGGGCATCGACCTGTCGCTTCGCATGCAGGAAGGCTACGGCCACTCCTACTCTTTCATTTCGACATTCATGGAAGACCATCTGCGCTGGCATGCGCAGAGGTTGGGAAATTAGTTTGGAAGGGCTCGGCCGGGCATAACGCAAACGGCCAGGGAGGGAAGGAGAAAAGCAATGAGCATAGCTATTCATCCGCTAGTGGATTCAGGCTTTCAGGCGACTGACGCTGCCTTTGCAGGCGGAACGCTCGGGTGCAAGTGCACGAGCAACCCCGTAAAGGTCAGGATCAAGGGCGATATCGCCCATAATCACGCCTGCGGCTGCACCAAGTGCTGGAAGCCAGAGGGCGCCGTCTTTTCGGTCGTGGCAGTTGCGCCGACCGACAGCGTCGAAGTGTTGGAGAACGGTGACAAACTTGCCGTCGTCGAAGCCGCGGCGCTGATCCAGCGGCATGCCTGCAAGCAATGCGGCGTGCATCTGTACGGCCCGGTCGAGCGTGAACATGCGTTCCAGGGATTGTCGTTCATCCATCCGGAGCGCTTCCAGGAAGGCGGCTGGGCAAAGCCGGGCTTTGCGGCCTTCGTGTCGTCGATCATCGAAAGCGGCTTCGATCCTGGCAAGATGGACGCCGTCAGAGCGCAGTTGAAGGCGTCGGGCCTCGAGCCGTACGATTGCCTCAACCCCGGCTTGATGGACTATATCGCAACCTGGACCGCCAAGAAGAGCGGAGCGCTCGCCCCGTGATCTAATGGGGACGCCGACCTCGACGGCCCCAACAAAACCGCCGCCATCAGCGTGATATCCGCAGATGGCGGCGCGCCGCCGTGCCGCGGCCAGCTTTCGACGCCCGATGATTGGCGTTGACGCGCCGAAGGCGCTGATAACCCGCCACGAAGAACTCTCTCCGACGACCGACGCAGGTTTCCAGAAGGAATTGCCCGCGGTTTCGGCCAATCCGCGTATCGGGCGCAAGCCAATCCCTCACCTTGGAATTGAAACGGCGCCGAACCGGCAACGGCTCCGCGCGACTTCGCGATATTGTGTATCCTGGGAATAATAATTGTGTACTCAAAGTACACAATTATTTGACTCCTCATGAGTGCCGTGCCATCTTCATGACGTAGAGCAACAATGGCTGGAGATCGACGATGGCGAGGACACCCAAGAGCAATCTCTACGAAGATCTGAAACGCCGGATTCTGACGATGGAACTGGACCCGGACGCCGATCTGGACGAGGCCAGTCTGAGCGAAAAATATGGGCTCTCCCGGACGCCGGTCCGCGACATATTCCGCCGCCTTGCCGGTGAGGGCTATATCGATATCCGCGAGAACAGGGGTGCGCGGGTCATCCCGATGAACCACTCCACGCTGCGCAATTTCTTTCTTGTCGCGCCGATGATCTATGCGGCGATCGGCCGTCTCGCCGTGCAGAATTTCAAGCCCGCCCAGCTTGTCGACCTGAAGCAGACCCAGGAGCGCTTTCGCGCCGCCAGCGAGGACGCAGACGCCCTGAGAATGGTGCTGGAGAACAACCGCTTTCACGAGATCTTCGGCGAAATGTCGGGCAACGTCTATCTGCAGCCGAGTCTCGGCCGGCTGCTCATCGATCACGCGCGCATCGGCCACACGTTCTTCCGACCGAGGAACGAGGACATGAAGCGGCGGCTGCAGGTGGCGGTCGACCACCATGACGGCTTCATCGCCGCGCTCGGCGCTCACGACGAGAATGCCGTCGTCGATCTCGTTTTCGAACACTGGGAATTGTCCCGCGAGAACATGGAGATGTTCATCGCCCCGCAAGGCCTGAAAGCGGACGCCTTCCTCGGCGCTCCGGCCACGCAATTATTGGAGAAGTCACCGTGAAGTTTGAGGGGATCTATACGCCGGCGGTGACGCCACTCGATCAAAATGGACAGATCGACCGGGCCGGATTTACCGCCGTGCTCGAGTCGCTGATCGAGGCGGGAGTGCACGGCATCATCGTCGGCGGTTCGACGGGCGAATACTACGCCCAGAGCAGCCAGGAGCGTTTCGAACTCGCCGCCTATGCGCGAGAAGTCATCGGCACACGGCTGCCGCTCATCATCGGGACCGGTGCCATACGTACCGAAGATTCGGTCGAATATGCCAAGGCGGCGAAGGAAATCGGCGCGGATGCAATCCTGGTGTCGTCACCGCCCTACGCGCTGCCGACCGAACGCGAAAACGCCGTCCATGCGCTGACGGTCGATCGCGCCGCCAACCTGCCGATCATGCTCTACAACTATCCGGCCCGCATGGGCGTGGTGATGGGCGAGGAGTATTTCTCCCGCGTCGGCAAGTCGAAGAACGTCATCGCCATCAAGGAAAGCTCCGGCGACATGGGCAATCTTCATCGGCTCGCCCGGAAATTTCCGCATATCGCGCTGTCCTGCGGCTGGGACGATCAGGCGCTCGAATTCTTCGCATGGGGTGCGAAGAGCTGGGTCTGCGCCGGCTCAAACTTCCTGCCGCGCGAGCATGTCGCTCTCTATGAGGCCTGCGTCCTGGAAAAGAACTTCGACAAGGGCCGGGCGATCATGACGGCAATGCTGCCGCTGATGGATTTCCTTGAATGCGGCAAGTTCGTCCAGTCGATCAAGCACGGATGCGAATTGATCGGGCTGAATGTCGGATCGGTCCGCGCGCCGCTGCGTCCGCTCAACTCCGAAGAAAAGCGAACCCTCCAGACCGTCGTCGCCACATTGAAGCGCACGGTCGCCCAGATCACATCGGGAGCAAACCATGCATGAACCCTTGACCGCCGCCGAATACAAGGCGATCGCCACCGAGCTTCAGTTTCCGACGAATGCCTTCATCGATGGCGCATTCCGTCCGGCAAATTCCGGCAAGACCTTCGCCTCCACGAACCCCGCAACGGGCGAGGTCCTTGCCGAAATCGCCGCCTGCGATTCCAGCGACGTCGACTTCGCCGTTACGAAGGCGAGGGATGCGTTCGATGATGGACGCTGGCGGCTGCGCTCGCCGGGAGCGCGCAAGGAAGTGCTTCTGAAGCTCGCCAAGCTCATGGAGCAGAACAGGCACGAGCTTGCCGTCCTGGAAAGCATCGACAGCGGCAAGCCGGTGCGGGAATGCCAGACGGTCGATATTCCTGATACCATTCATACGATCCGCTGGCATGCCGAGCTGATCGACAAGCTTTATGACAACACCGCCCCGGTCGGAGCCAACGCGCTGACGATGATCGTGCGCGAGCCGATCGGCGTCGTCGGATGTGTGCTTCCATGGAATTTCCCGCTGCTGATGCTGGCCTGGAAGATCGGCCCGGCGCTCGCCGCTGGCTGCTCGGTCATCGTCAAGCCGGCCCAGGAAACGACGCTGACGACGCTGCGTGTCGCCGAGCTTGCCCATGAAGCCGGCATTCCGGCTGGTGTGTTCAACGTCGTCACCGGCTCCGGCCGCGAAGTCGGCGAACCGATCGGCCTGCACATGGGTGTCGATATGGTCGCCTTCACCGGATCGACCCCGACCGGCCGCCGCTTTCTGCGTTATGCCGCGGATTCGAACCTCAAGAAGGTCGTACTCGAATGCGGCGGCAAGAATCCCGCGGTCGTTCTTGACGATGCCGAAGACCTGGATCTCGTTGCCGAGCAGGTGGTCAACGGCGCCTTCTGGAACATGGGTGAGAACTGCTCTGCCACGTCGCGTCTCATTGTTCATTCCAAGATCAAGGACGAGTTGCTGAAGCGCATCGGCGCCTATATGCGCGAATGGAAGACCGGCGATCCGCTCGATCCGGACAATCGCATCGGCGCACTGGTCAGCAAAGCGCATTTCGAGAAGGTGAAATCCTTCCTCGACGACGCCAAGACGGAGAAGCTAACGGTCGCCCACGGCGGCGAAACGCATGGCGGCATCTTCATCGAGCCGACGGTGTTCGATGGCGTAACGCCCGCCAGCCGCCTGTTCCAGGAAGAGATCTTCGGGCCGGTACTCTCGGTCACAACCTTCAATTCGCTTGCCGAAGCGATCGCCCTTGCCAACGACACCAATTACGGCCTGACGGCGTCGGTCTATACCGGCAGCCTGAGAAACGCCATCAAGCTCGCGCGCGAAATCCGCGCCGGCGTCGTCACCGTCAACTGCTTCGGTGAAGGTGATGCCACCACGCCGTTCGGCGGCTACAAGGAGTCCGGCTTCGGCGGCCGCGACAAGTCGGTCTTTGCTCACGACAATTACTGCGAACTCAAGACCATCTGGATCGACGTATCCGAGCGGTCGGTCGACGAGACCATCCGATGAGCCGCCATGTGATCAAGCACCTGCCGACCGACACCGGCGTTTCGGGATGGGAGGCGACCAGCGAACGCGCCTTTCCCGTAGCGGCGCTTGAGCACGACACTATTGCGGACTGGCTGATCATCGGCGGCGGATTTGCCGGCCTCTCGGCGGCGCGCCGCCTCTCGCAATTGCGCCCCCAGGACAAGATCGTCGTCCTGGAGGCTCGCGAGCTCGCCAAGGGTCCGGCCGGCCGGAATTCCGGTTTCATGATCGACGTGCCGCACAACCTGTCCTCGGGCGAGTATTCGGTGGCCGACGAAGAGGCGACCAAAGAGGAGATTCGGCAGAACCGCCTGGCGATTGCCTTCGCAGCCGATGTGGCGGCCGAAAACGGCCTGTCGCGGGAAACCTTTGACCCATCGGGCAAGGTGAATGCCGCGGCCTCCGACCGGGGCATGGGTCTCAACGACAATTACAGGAAGTCGCTCGAGAAGATCGGCGAGCAGCATCGCGTTCTCGATGCACATCAAATGCGAGAGATGACCGGTTCTCGCTATTACCATGGCGGCCTTTACACGCCGGGCGCGGTAATGATCCAGCCGGCCGACTATATTCGTGGCCTGGCGCGCGGGCTCCATTCGAAGGTCGCCATCCACGAGCACTCGCCGGTGCTGGAGCTTTCGCGCGAAGGCAGGACCTGGAAGGCGAAGACCGGTTGCGGCTCCGTTTCGGCGCCGAAGGTCATTTTGGGCGTCAACGGCCATATTCAAAGCTTCGGCCATTTCCGCGGCCGGCTGATGCACATCTTCACCTACGCGTCGATGACATCGGCCTTTTCCCAGAACGAATTCGCAGGTGACGTCACCGGTGTGGATCGCTGGGCGCTATTGCCGGCCGACCCGATGGGCGCGACGGTGCGCAAGATCACCAAGGACGGGCTTTCGAGGATCGTCGTCAGGACGAGGTTCACCTATGACCCGAGCCTGAAAGTGTCGGAGAAGCGCGTTGCCGGTATCGCGGTCGAACAGCGCCGGTCGTTCGATGCCCGGTTCCCCGGGCTGGAAAGCCTGCCGATGGAATATAGCTGGGCGGGCGCGCTCTGCCTTAGCCGGAACCATGTGCCGGCATTCGGCGAGGTCGAGGAAGGGCTCTTTTCCGCCTGCTGCGAGAACGGTCTCGGCACGGTCAAGAGCACTTTTGCGGGCATGATGGCGGCCGATCTGGCGGCGGGTGCCGGTAGCCTCGAACTCGACAAATACAGCAATCAGCCGGAACCGACGAGATTGCCTCCGGAGCCCATCGCGTGGCTCGGCGTCAACTCGGTCATCCGCTTTCAGGAATTGCGCGCAGGCCGCGAGGGATGATCCCTCTGCCCGCGCAATATGAAGACTGCCGCCCGCAGACTTCAATGAGTATGGGAACGAAAACCAGGAGTAAGAACAATGAAGACTTTGTGGAAGGCGCTTTGCGCCGCTGCGGTGATAGGGATCAGCATCCTTCCTGCTCGCGCGGAAGAAAAGACGATCAATCTGGGCACGATGTCATGGGAAGACCTGACGCCCATCACCGGCATTACCAAGAAGGTTCTCGAAGATGCCGGTTACACCGTCAAGGTGACCGAGTTTTCCGAATGGGGCATCGCCTATGCCGCTCTTGCCAAGGGCGATATCCAGGCTCTCACCTCGCAGACCGACTACGTCGCTCAGGATTACTGGGACAAGAACAAGAACCGTCTCGAGAAGATTTCGCCGGTGTCGCACGGCCTCTACCAGGGCGTTGCCGTTCCGAAATATGTTCCGATCGACTCGCTCGATCAGCTCAGTGAAAATGCCGACAAATTCGGCGGCAAGATTATCGGCATCGAGCCGGGCGCCGGCCTGATGCGCGATACGGCGAATGCTGTCAAGGATTACGGCCTCAAGCTCCAGCTCGTCGAGGGCAGCACGGCCGCGATGACGGCGGCGCTGAAATCCGCCTATGATCGCAAGGAATGGATCGCGGTCACGATCTGGGAGCCGTCGTGGATGGTCCAGAAGTACGAGGTCAAGTATCTCAAGGACCCGAAGGGCGTATTCCCGCCGCCGCAGAGCTACTACTGGATCGGCCATAAGGGCTTCTCAGAAGAAAACCCGCACGCCCGCGAGGTCATGGCAAGCGTCTACGTGCCAATCGCCGACATCACCACCATCAACGGTGAAGTCAATGACGGCAAGACGATGGACCAGGCCGTGCAGGATTGGATCGGCAGCCATGCCGACCTGATCAAGCGCTGGGAAAACATCAAGAAGAAGTAATCGCTTCATGGCCGTCCGATCCGTCGGGCGGCCAACCTGAAATGAAGAAGCCAGCGCCGATTGGCTCAAAGGGGATCGCGATGAAAACCGCCAATATCGATGCCGAAGATGTCCTGATCGACTGCCAATCCCTCTGGAAGGTCTTCGGAGGCAAATCCGCCGCAGCGATGAAGTCAATCAAGGAGCGCGGCCTCGGAAAGACAGACGTCTTGAAGGAATTCAATTGTGTCGTCGGCGTTTCCGATGCGAGCATCGAGGTCCGGCGGGGCGAAATCTTCTGCATCATGGGATTGTCGGGAAGCGGAAAATCGACGCTTATCCGCCTTCTCAACAAGCTGATCACGCCGAGTTCCGGCAAGGTACTCGTCAAGGGACGCGACATCGCCGCCTTGTCGCCGGTTGATCTCAGGCAGATGCGGGCCAAGAACATCGGCATGGTGTTTCAGAGCGTCGCGCTGCTGCCGCACCGGACAGTGCTGGAAAATGCCGCCTTCGGCCTCGAGGTCCAGGGAATTTCCAAGCCGGAGCGAAACAAGACTGCCGCGGCCGCCCTCGAGAAGGTTGGCCTCGCCGACTGGCTCAGCCGATACCCCAACGAGCTTTCCGGCGGCATGCAGCAACGCGTCGGGCTTGCTCGCGCGCTCGCCTCCGACCCCGAGATCATTCTGATGGACGAGCCGTTCAGCGCGCTCGATCCACTGATCCGCCGTCAGCTTCAGGATGAATTCCGCCAGTTGACCAAAGCCCTGGGCAAATCCGCTGTCTTCATCACCCATGATCTCGACGAGGCGATCCGCATCGGCGACCGCATCGCGATCATGAAGGATGGCGTCATCATCCAGACCGGCACGGCCGAGGAGATCATCCTCAACCCGGCCGACGCCTATGTCGCCGAATTCGTCGCGGGAATATCCCGCCTTCATCTGATCAAGGCGCATTCGGTCATGCGTAGTGTCGCCGAATTCCAGCAGAGCACGCCGAACGTCGACATCGCGTTGCTGGCACGCACGACGCCGGACGCCGATATCGACGAACTCATCTCTTTGACGATGCAGTCGGAGCGCGATGCCATCGCCGTCGTCGACAGTGACCAGGTCGTCGGCGTGGTCACGCTGCGCAGCCTGCTGATGGGCGTCAAAGGAACCTCGGCCCACAATCTCACGGCGGCGTGACCCCAACTGGAGCTGATTGACATGGATAGTTCAGCCTTCACCGATGTTTTCGACGAATGGACGGACTCCGTGCTCGAATGGGTGAGCGACAATGGGGAGTTCCTGTTCGACTATATCAGACAGGTTCTCGAAGGGCTCTATGACGGAATCCTCTGGCTCCTGCAACTCCCGCCGTTCTACGTGGTTGCTCTGATCGTGGCGCTTATCGGCTGGCGGCTGGTCAATATCTGGTTCGCTCTCCTCAGCTGTATCGCGCTGGCGCTTTGTTTTTCGATGGGGCTGTGGCCGCAAACGATGAGCACCCTGGCTCTGGTCTTGACCGCAACCTCAATCGCCTTGGCGATCGGCATTCCGATCGGAATCGCCGCCGGCTTCTTCACGGCGCTGGATCGTTTCATGGAGCCCGGCCTCGATCTGATCCAGACGCTTCCGCCCTATATCTACCTGCTGCCGGCGATCGCTCTGCTCGGCTACGGACCGGCCACAGCGCTGATCGCCACCGTGATCGTCGCCGTGCCGCCGGCCATCCGCCTGACCTCGCTTGGTATCCGCATGACGCCCAAAGAGTTCATCGAACTTGGAGAGGCGCTTGGGACCACGCCGACCAAGATGTTCTTCAAGATCCGCCTTCCCTTTGCGCTGCCGAGCATCATGGCAGGCATCAATCAAAGCCTGATGATGGCCTTTGGCATGGTCGTCATCGCCGGCATCGTTGGTTCCGGCGGGCTCGGAGAGACGATCTACGGCGCGATCAGGACACTCGACATCGCCACCTCCATCAACGGCGCGATCGCCATCGTGGTACTGACTATGGTGCTTGACCGAATAACCCAGAGTGCCGCTCGGCTGGGCGCAGGGAGGAAGTCATGAATCCGTCAACCTTTCAGTTTTCGCCTGGCGCTTTCCTGGCTCCATCAGTCGATTGGCTCAACACCAACCTTCACCCGCTGTTTGCTGCCATCAGTTCCGTGGTCGAAGCGGTGCTTTCTGCATTCGAGGGGGCACTCCTCTTTGTGCCGCCCTATGCGCTGATTGCGATCGTCGTCCTCCTGGCATTTTTTGCCGTCAGCCTCCGCGCCGCAATCCTGGCAGGCCTCTGTCTGGGATTCTGCCTTCTTGTCGGGCTGTGGACGGCATCGATGCAGACCCTCTCGCTGGTGACCGTCGCAGTCCTTATCTCCGTGCTCATCGCCTTCCCGCTCGGCGTCCTGTGCTCACGCTACAAGACATTGGAGGCGGTGGTGCGACCGGTTCTCGACGTCATGCAGACCGTGCCGCCATGGGTCTACCTCATCCCCGCGGTGATGATCTTCAGCCTCGGACGGGTGCCGGCAATCATCGCCACCATCGTCTATGGCATTCCGCCGATGCTCCGCCTGACGACGCTGGCCTTCAACCAGGTCCCGAAGGTATTCATCGAACTCGGCAGCGCCATCGGCGCGCCGCCGCGATCGATCCTCTGGAAGATCGAAATCCCCCTGGCCAAGCAGACGCTGCTGGTCGGGCTCAACCAATGCATTCTCCTGTCGCTGGCGATGGTCGTGCTGGCCGGCCTCGTCGGCGCAGGCGGCCTCGGCGCGGAAGTGACGCGCGGCCTGACGCGCATGGAGATGGGCCTTGGCTTGAGAGCAGGCCTGGCGATCGTCGCGGTCGCCCTGCTACTCGACCGGGTATCCCGCGGCCTGCTCGACCGCGACAGGCTGCCGAAGGCGAGATGAGCAAGGACATAACAAGATGAGAAACAGCTTCTTCTGCATCGATGCGCATACCTGCGGCAATCCCGTCCGTCTCGTCGCCGGCGGTGGTCCGCTGCTTCCGCATGTGCCCATGGGCGAGCGCCGGGA
The DNA here is from genome assembly GCF_017357385.1 of Rhizobium sp. NZLR1. Classification (NCBI taxonomy): domain Bacteria; kingdom Pseudomonadati; phylum Pseudomonadota; class Alphaproteobacteria; order Hyphomicrobiales; family Rhizobiaceae; genus Rhizobium; species Rhizobium sp. NZLR1. Next base: position 709,503 of record NZ_CP071633.1, read on the forward strand.
GATCTTCGTCCGCGACCACGACTGGGTGCGCAAGGCACTGATGTTCGAGCCGAGGGGGCATGACATCATGTCAGGCTCGATCATTTACCCGGCCTATCGGGAGGACTGCGATTTCGCCGTTCTTTTCATCGAGGTGAGCGGCTGCCTGCCGATGTGCGGCGCCGGCACCATCGGCACCGTGACCGCCGCGATCGAGGAAGGGTTGATCAAGCCGCGCGAAGCTGGAAGGGTCGCCATCGAAACGCCTGCCGGCAGAGTGGACGTCACTTACGAGGAGAAGGGCGGATATGTCGATTCCGTTCGCCTCCACAATGTCGCGAGCTATCTCCATGAGGCCGATGTCGAGGTCGATGTGCCAGGAATGGGCCGTCTGCGCGTCGATATTTCCTATGGCGGCAACTATTATGCCGTCATCGAACCGCAAGAGAATTGGAGCGGGCTCGACGGCATGACGGCGTCCGATATCGTCGGCTGCAGCCAGAAGCTCAGGGCGGCACTTGCGAGTGTCTGCGATCCCGTTCATCCCGACGACGCCAGGATTTCCGGCGTGCATCACGCGATCTGGTGCGATCGCCCTGTGAACGACCACTCCGGTGGGCGCTGCGCGGTCTTCTACGGTGAGAAAGCCATCGACCGGTCACCAGGCGGCACCGGCACTTCGGCGCGCATGGCCCAACTCTATGGGAAGGGGCGGATGTCGGTCGGGTCGAGTTACCGTCATGAAAGCCTGATCGGAACCGTTTTCGAGGGCCGGGTTGAAGCCGAGGCAAGTATCGGATCTTATCGCGGTATTCTTCCGAGCATCGGCGGCTGGGCCCGCGTCATCGGGCACAACACCATTTTCGTTGACGATCGTGACCCCCTGGCGCACGGTTTTCAGATTCGATAAGCGCTGCTCAGCAGCGGCAAGGAGATGACTATGCGACCGGAGCAGCATCGGCAGGCAGACGGCGCCGCGAAACCCGCCCGGCTCAAGGTTGGGTTCGTTCTGGCGCGATCGTTCACGCTGTCGGCCTTCGCGCTCTTCATCGACACGCTGCGGCTTGCCAGCGACGAGCAGGATCGTTCCGGCAGGGTCCTTGCTGACTGGCAGGTGATTGGCAGCACGCGGCACCTGATAAACTCGAGCTGCGGCGTCCAGGTCGCTCCGACGTCCGATTTCGTCGATCCGTCGAATTTCAATTACATTGTGGTCGTCGGCGGTCTTCTGACGGTGGAGAACCCTGTCGACCAGCAGACCATCACCTTTCTCCGGCAGGCGGATGCCAAGAAGGTGCCGTTGATCGGCGTGTGCACGGGTTCGTTCATTCTTGCGGCGGCAGGCCTGATGAAGCGGCACGAGTCCTGCGTGAGCTGGCTGCATTACAAGGAGTTTCGCGAGCGGTTTCCCGACCTCGGCGTTCGGTCCGACCGGCTCTTCAATCTCGATCGCCAGCGTGGATCCTGCGCAGGCGGCAGCAGCGCCGCCGACATGGCTGCGTTGCTGGTCAGGAAGTATATCAGCCGCGATGCCGAGAGAAATGCGCTTGAAGTCCTTCAGATCGAGAAGGCCCGGACGACGGCTGATATACAGCCCCGACGTCCGCTATACGACGACTATGACGACGCCCGCGTCAAGGCGGCGATGATTACCATGGAGCAATTCGTCGACGGCAGCATATCGATCCAGAAGCTTGCCGCCATGGTCGGCCTGTCACGGCGGCAGTTGGAACGAATCTTCCTCGACAAGACGGGAATGTCTCCTGCCAAGGCCTATAATCGGGTTCGCATGGAGCGGGCAAAATCGATCCTCGTCCAATCGAAGGCGCCGCTGATCGAGATCGCGCTTGATGTCGGCTTCGAAAACGCCTCGCAGTTCACACGAACGTTCAAGCGCACCTTCGGGCAGACCCCGTCGCAGCATCGCGCAGCGGCTTCGAGAGTGCACTGAACGCACTTCAAATATCTTCCGCGGGAAACTGTCAGCCGCTCCCTTGGCCATGATCAGAGCCTGCGTTTCCAGTTTGATGCTCTCCGATCCCTTGGCGAGTGACGTCGCCCTCGCTCAGTGTTCAGCGCTCGATGACGAGATCGCTGAGCGGCTTCGAGCAGCAGGGCAGGAAAAAGCCGGCGTCGATTTCCCTCTGGCGGATTCCGCCATTGTGGCTCATGTCGACCGCGCCGGAGGTCAGCTTCGACTTGCAAGTGCCGCAGACGCCATTGGCGCAGGAGGAGGGAATCCTGACGCCCGCCTTCTTCGCGCACGAGAGCACGCTTTGGCCGCTTGTTACTTCGATGCTGCGGGCCTGCTTGGAGAAGGTGACCTGAAAGGCCTTGGCGGCAGCATCCTGAACCGCGGGGATTTCCGGTTCGTCGATGACCGCGGCGTCGAAGCTTTCCTCGAGATAGTGCGAGGCGGGGACGCCGAGCTCGGCAGAAATGCCGCGCGCTGCCGCCATGAACGGCGCGGGGCCGCAGCACATCACCGTTCGCTCGGCGATATCCGGAACCGCAAGCCTGACATAGTCTGCCGAAATGCGACCGGTAAGGCCTGGCCACGACGCCTCGCCCGCGACGGTTTCCGGGAGGAAATGGAGCCGAAGGGCTTTCAGCCTACCGGCGATGCAGGCAAGCTCGTCGCGAAAGATCAGATCCAGCGGTGTGCGCGCGGCATGCATGAAGACGACGTTGGCAGGTTCGCAGCTGTCTGCGAGTTCCCGCAGAATGGACATGACTGGGGTAATGCCCGAGCCACCTGAAAGCAGCAGAAGCTTACGTCCCGGCGCCTCGGACCGGACGAAGTTGCCAAGCGGGCCGTTCGCCTTGACTGATGCCCCGGGAACGAGGGTGTCGTGAAGCCAGTTGGAAATCTTTCCGTCCGGAACGCGCTTCACCGTAACGGAGAAGGCGTTCGTTCGATGCGGCGAAGAGGAAATGCTGTAACACCGGCTTTCAGCATCTCCATTGTGTTCCAGGTCGAACAGAAAATACTGTCCGGCCTTGAATGCGAACCGCTTGCCCCCGCGTGATGCGAAAGTGAACGTCTTGACGTCATGGGTTTCCTGCTGGACGTCGAGGCAGACGAGCGCGTCGTCTTCCTCGGGATTCCAAACGCCGTTGAGAACGGCGTTTCCGGGCAATTCCTGCGGGTTCCTAGTATCCATGGGTGCGCATCCGGTCGATGTACCAGGTGGCGAACTTGTCGAGGTTCGTCTCGGAGAAGGGGGAGTAGGGCCCTGGCTCATAAGCGGGATCGAGCGTGCCGGCGTGGGAGCGGGCGACCAGGTCCGCGTCCTGATCCGTCGTCGCTACCCAGACATCCGCCAGCTTGTCGAGATCGTAATCGACCCCCTCGACGGCCTCCTTGTGGACCAGCCACTTGGTTCGGACAAGCGTCCTGCCTGCCGAGAGCGGGATGACAATTGCCACGACGGCATGGTCGCCCATGAAGTGGTTCCAGCTGTTGTGCCCCCAAAGATGCATGTCCCCGAGATCCTTGCGGGTCATCTGCCCGAGAAGCTTCGAGGATGCGGCGGTGGCATCATGGGTCTGGGATTCTCCGGCGCCTGATATGATCAGCCGCTGCGTGCGGAAGTTCGTGGCGCAGTCGGCGAGCTGCTCGACGGCGGCCGAAGGGAAGCCGTCGGCCTCCCATGCCTGCGTGCGCTTCTCATAGAGCCGAAAATGCTCCGCGGCCTGTTCACGATCTTCCGGGCTCAGCGTTTCTGGATCGAAGCCGAAGTCGAGATCGACGAAGGAGACGCAGAGTTCCGGGTGGTTGGCCGAGCAATGATAGCATTCACGATTGTTCTCCATGGTCAGCTTCCAGTTGCCGTCCTCGATGACGTCGGTCTGGTGGGCGATCTTGGCGTTGCGGATATCGTAGGGCGCGAGGCGCTCGGTCATCGCCTGCTCGAGGCCGGCAATGTCCTCGGGCGGATTGTCGGACAGGCAGACGTAAATCAGCCCACCGATCGATTTGAAGGTGACCGGCTTCAGGCCGCGACAGTCCTTGTCGAAATCCTTGCCCATATGAGGGGCGTAGCTGAGCTCGCCCGTCAGCTCATAGGTCCAGGTGTGATAGGGACAGACGAGCTTCGAAACGATCGTTTTGCCCGGATCGAGAAGGCGGGAGCCGCGATGGCGGCAGACATTGTGCAGCACGCGGATCTCGCCATCGTCGTCGCGCAGCAGGATCAGGCTCGTCTTGCCGATATCGATTACAGTGGCGTCGCCGGCTTCGGGAACATCGCAGTCGAGACCGACGCAGATCCAGTGCTTGTGGAAGAAGACCTCGATATCAGCGTCGAACACGTCCTCTCTGACATAAAGGCCGGCCGGGAGCGAATGGCCCTCGGAGCGGGAGTCCAGCAGCGCCGAAATCGAGGATGGAAGCCTGTTTAGCATGAGAACCCCTTATGTGATCGTTTCTGTAAATTGCTCTTGTATTGCAGGGGCTTCAACGGCATAAAAAATCACGTTCGCATAAGTTTTTATCATGCGAAAAGGAATTTCAGGATGCAGTTTCGAAGACGGCTCCCGTCGCTGACGGCGCTGGTGACCTTGGAAGCAGTGCTGCGCAGGAAGAGCTTCACCTTGGCTGCGAGCGAACTCGGCGTCACCCAGGCAGCGGTCAGCAGGCAGATTGCGGTGCTGGAGGAGGAGTTCGGCCAGCCCTTGTTCGTGCGCAAACATCGGGCGATCGAACCGACGGCGGCATGCGTCACCCTCGGCGCGACGCTGGCGAAGAGTTTTGCCGATATCGCCGAGAGCGTGGAAGCGATCCAGTCGCACGGCCAGGACGTCGTGACGATCGGGGCAACCGTCGCATTCTCCTCCTTCTGGCTGCTGCCGCGGCTGGCCGAGTTCCGCCGGGCGAACCCCGGCATTCTGGTGCGGGTGATATCGCAGGATAGCCCGATCGCTCTCCACGGCGGAGAGGTCGATGTGGCGATCCGATACGGCCTACCGCCCTTCAGCGATGGCACCGTCATCGCCTCGCGCGGCGACGTCATTTCCCCCGTCTGCTCCCCGGATTATCTCCGGCGTCGAGGCAATGGTCCGCTAGGCTCGGCTGACGAATTCATTGAAACGGACGTTCTCGATCGTTCCTGGTATAGCTGGGCACAATGGATTTCCCTGGCCGGCGCCAATATCGCGGTGAAGCCGTCGCTTCGGTTCAGCCACTATACCGAAACCATCGCCGCCGCCCGCGCAGGGCAGGGGATTGCGCTGGGATGGCGCATGCTGGTGGGTACTTTTCTGGAGGACGGAACCCTCGTGCAGGCCGACAGCGGCGAGCTTGCCGCCGAAGGCAGATACAACGTCATCGTGCCCGTCAAAGCCAAACGAAGCAATGCCCGCGACCTTGCCGCCGCCTGGCTGACGGCATCATTGCACGGTTGATCAAAAGCCCCCATTCACAAACCCAGTCCCACAGACGCCGTTCGGTGCACGCCCTTCGGGACGAAGGCGAAGCGATCGGAGAGGCTGAGGAAATCGGCCGCGAGGTGAATGACAGAAAGCCACATTTCCGTTCCCTGCAGGCTCGGTTCACCACCGTCGGCGAATGGGAAACCTTCGCCATCCCGCCATCTATCCAGAGCCCTCGAGATGAGATTGCGGGCAATCGCCTCCCCTTCGGCCCGTCGGTAGTCGGTCTGGCGGGCAACCAGCAGCAGAGGATGAATCGTATCGAGGAGATTGCACGCATTGTATTTCTGAGCAGCGAAGCCCTTGTGGTTACGATAGTTGAGGTGAACCGTTTCGAGCGAGGCGTACGGATGTGGAAGCGCGACGCCGAACTGGGCGTAGGTGCCGCGCGTCAGACGGTAAAAGCCGTTCACCGGTTGCAACCATCCTTCCAGCGCTGTCGGCTCGCCCCATAGGCCCGAGACGCTGTTGGCATGCCGGCTCAACCACTCGAAGAGTTCCTGGCGTGATTGCCTGATGCCGAAATACTTTGCATTGAAGTACATCGCGGTTCCGATGGCATCGACCACGCTCCCAGCCTGCCACGCCAGGGTCGACCAGGGCAGGGCACTCAGCCATTCGTCCAACTCTTTCGCGCCGAGCTCGACCGCGTGGACAGGATTCCTTGGACTGGAGCCAAGCAGCTCAAGCGCATATCCAACCGCAAGGACGTTATAGAGCGCCTTTGGATCCTCCCTCAATGACCCGCCATGCAGTCGCGAATGCTCTTCCGGGAACAGGCCGGCCTCTCGTTCCTGGAGATTTTGGAGAAGCTGGACGGTCTCCGACTGATTGATGTCGGGCGGCAGGTGGCCGAAGCCGGCCGCGATCTCGATTGCATCGCACAGATGCCGGATCGCCGGTCTCCTGATGCCGTCCGCCTCCAGCGATTCATAGGCCTCAGGCGTTTTCCAGCGTGCAAGAATATCAGGCCATTGCTCCTGCGCTTTCTGACCGAGCCTGATCAATCGATCTTCGACGTCTGCAGTGCCGGATTTCCTGGCCGGCGCGCCTCGGCTCCGCAGCACCTTTGCCGGTACGCCGCCGGCAATCGACAGGGCGGGAATGTCTTGCGTGACCACCGCCCCAGCGGCGATCACGGCGCCATTTCCGATGCTGACGCCATCGAGAATGACAGAATTGGCACCGATCCAGACATCGTCGCCGATCACGATGCCGAGGCTGATGACACCTTGGCGATGGATGGGTCGATCAGGATCGTCGAAGCCGTGATTGAAGCCGACAATCGATGCATGCGAGGCAATCCGCACGCCATTGCCGCACGTCACCTTGCCGGAAACACAGGCATAGGGATTGATGGAGCAATCGTCGCCGAGGATGACATCACCCCGAACAAGCGCGCGCCCGGCAATCCAGGACCTCTCACCCATCGCCAGGCTTTCGGTGAAGATTGCGGCATCTTCGGCGATATAGGACGTCTCGGCCAATTCAGCAGCGCAGGCTCGCCGAAGCTCCGCCTTACGGGCGAGATGGGCGGGATGATCGAGGTCCGACGCAATGCGCTCCCAGGGAAGATATTGCAGCCGGCGCGCTTCTCTCTGCTCGTTCGCCGATGCTTGCGAATTATTGGCCTGATCCATTTCGATCCTCGTCTTCGTTTCCGTGGCCGAATGTTGGCTTAGCAAGAGTGTCGGCAATCGTCACTCTTCATGAAAGACTCGACCCGAACTTGTCCCAGCTCTCCTTGACCGTTTCCATCGCGACATTCGTCGAGGTGCTGGCAACGTGGGGCAGTGTCGAGATGCGCTCGCCGAGAACGCGGCGGTAGCGGCCGATATCGCGGGTGCGGATCTTCAGGAGATAGTCGAACCTGCCGGCGATCATATGGCATTCTTCGACTTCCCTGATCTTCTTGATGGCTTCGTTGAAGCTTTTCAGCGCATCCTCGCGGGTATCGGAGAGTTTCACCTCGACGAAGGCGATATGGTCGAGCTGCATTTTCGACGGATTGAGGACGGCCTTGAAGCCTTCGATATATCCGTCGCTGATCAGCCTTTTGAAGCGGATCTGGCACGGCGTCTTCGATAGCCCGACACGCGCCGCGAGATCGGTGATCGACAGCCTGCCGTCCTCGGCGAGTTCGGCGAGGATCTTCCTGTCGAACTGGTCCAATTCACTAAAGATGTCGGTATCGATAGCCATTTGATCTTTCTGGTGTGAGTTAATAAGTTCATACAGCCTGGAAACTGAAAAAATCAAGTGAGATCGCGATTTGCGATTGTGTTAGATTGTCGACGGGCAATGGAGGAAGGGCGAAGCCGCCTGGCAGATTGCCGGGATGGCCGTCTGCGCCGAACCCAAAATGGGGATGATACATGCACAAGGGAGAGCCGGATGACGATCAAAAGCCGGACCTGCTCGTTCATTACCGGCCGCTGGCGATAAGGGCCGTGGCGGCGGCATTCACCGTCAAGCGCGACAAGCCGGATGCGCGCCCGCTTTGCGAGACGGAATATTCCGGCCCAGTTGTCACGGATGATGCCTGGGACGATGAGCCCGGTGTTCCATTTATCCGTTAGATCAGACACCGATTTGATAGGGACTCCCATGTTGAACGCAGCGATCGACCCCGCATCCTCCAGTAATCCCGCCAATGGCGCGCCGTTCTCCGGTTTTGCCCCGCCGATCCGGCCGCAATCCGAGCTTCGCCAGGCGATCACGGCTGCCTATCGCCGCCCGGAAACCGAATGCCTGCCGCCGCTCGTTGCCGCCGCGCGCGTCTCCGAGGCGAAACGCTATGACATTCGCAGCACGGCCCGCACGCTGATCGAGGCTTTGCGCGCCAAACACAAGGGCACCGGCGTCGAAGGGCTGGTGCAGGAATATTCGCTTTCCAGCCAGGAAGGCGTGGCGCTCATGTGCCTTGCCGAAGCGCTGCTGCGCATTCCCGATACGGACACACGCGATGCGCTGATCCGCGACAAGATCGCCGAGGGCAACTGGGCCTCGCATATCGGCGGCGGCAAATCCATGTTCGTCAACGCCGCCACCTGGGGCCTCGTCGTCACCGGCAAGCTGACCTCGACGGTCAACGACCGCAGCCTGTCGGCAGCGCTGACGCGGCTGATCGCGCGCGCCGGCGAGCCGGTCATCCGTCGCGGCGTCGATATGGCGATGCGCATGATGGGCGAGCAGTTCGTCACCGGCGAAACGATCGAGGAAGCGCTGAAGCGTGCCCGGCCGCTGGAAGCGCGCGGCTTCCGTTATTCCTACGACATGCTGGGCGAGGCCGCGACGACGGCCGCCGACGCCGAACGTTATTTCAAGGATTACGAAAAGGCGATCCACGCCATTGGCAAGGCCTCGGACGGGCGCGGCATCTATGATGGCCCTGGTATTTCGATCAAGCTTTCGGCCCTGCATCCCCGCTACGTGCGGGCGCAGGCCGGCCGGGTGATGAGCGAGCTGCTGCCGAAGGTCAGGGCGCTGGCCGTTCTCGCCAAGACCTATGATATCGGCCTCAACATCGATGCCGAGGAGGCCGACCGGCTGGAGCTTTCGCTCGATCTGCTCGAGGAGCTCTGCTTCGCCCCTGATCTCACCGGCTGGAACGGGCTGGGCTTTGTCGTCCAGGCCTACGGCAAGCGCTGCCCCTTTGTGCTCGATTACGTCATCGATCTCGCCCGTCGTTCCGGGCGCCGGGTCATGGTGCGTCTGGTCAAGGGCGCTTATTGGGATGCGGAGATCAAACGCGCCCAGCTGGACGGTCTCGACGACTATCCGGTCTATACCCGCAAGATCTACACCGACGTCGCCTATATCGCCTGCGCCCGCAAGCTGCTGAACGCACCGGATGCCGTCTTCCCGCAATTCGCCAGCCACAATGCGCAGACGCTCGCCACCATCTATCATCTTGCCGGTCCGGATTTCGCTGTCGGCAAATACGAGTTCCAGTGCCTGCACGGCATGGGCGAACCTCTCTACGATGAAGTCGTCGGCAAGGAAAAACTCGACCGGCCCTGCCGTATCTATGCGCCGGTGGGTACGCATGAGACGCTGCTTGCCTATCTGGTGCGGCGCCTTCTGGAAAACGGCGCCAATTCCTCTTTCGTGCATCGCATCTCCGATCCGCACGTCTCCGTCGAGGCGCTGATTGCCGATCCCGCCGAGACCGTTGCCGCCATGCCGGTCGTCGGCGCCCCGCACGCGCAGATCGCCTCGCCGAAGGCGCTTTACGGCAGTGCCCGCGCCAATTCCGACGGCCTCGATCTCTCGAACGAGGCGACCCTTTCCGATCTGGCGCAGACGCTTGTTTCTTCGGCAGCGAGCCCATGGCATGCGGGTCCGATCCTTGCCGATGGCTCCACCGACGGGGTGACGCGTAACGTCCTTAATCCTGCCGATCACCGCGACGTCGTCGGCACGGTCACCGAATTGAAGGTCGAGGAAGCAGCCCGGATCGTTGCCATGGCGGCCGAGCATGCGCCGCAATGGGCCGCCGTATCGCCCGCGGAGCGTGCCGCCTGCCTGGAGCGGGCGGCCGACATCATGCAAGCCCGCATCAAGACGCTGATGGGCATTATCATGCGCGAGGCCGGCAAATCGGCCGCCAATGCCGTCGGCGAGGTGCGTGAGGCTATCGACTTCCTGCGTTATTACGCCGAGCAGGCGCGCAAGACCCTCGGGCCGTCGCATGCGCCTCTCGGCCCGATCGTCTGCATCAGCCCGTGGAATTTTCCGCTGGCGATTTTCACCGGGCAGGTTGCCGCAGCCCTGGTGGCCGGCAATCCCGTGCTTGCCAAACCCGCCGGCGTCACGCCGATCATCGCTTCGGAAAGCGTGAAAATCCTCCATGAGGCGGGCGTGCCTGTCGGCGCCTTGCAGTTCGTGCCCGGCAGCGGCCGCCTCGGCGCCGGCATGGTGGGTGCCCCGGAAACAGCGGGTGTCATGTTTACCGGCTCGACCGAAGTCGCCCGGATGATCCAGGCGCAGCTGGCTGAACGGCTGTCTTCGACCGGCAAGCCGATCCCGCTGATTGCCGAAACCGGCGGCCAGAACGGCATGATCGTCGATTCCTCGGCGCTCGCCGAGCAGGTGGTGGCCGACGTCATCGCCTCGGCTTTTGACAGCGCCGGCCAGCGGTGCTCGGCGCTCCGCGTCCTCTGCCTGCAGGATGATGTCGCCGACCGGACCCTCGCCATGCTGAAGGGCGCCTTCCGAGAGTTGACGATCGGCCGCACCGATCGGCTGAGCATCGATGTCGGACCCGTCATCAACGATGGCGCAAAGGCGGAGATCGACCAGCATATCGAGCAGATGCGTGGCATGGGTCGCAAGGTGGATCAACTGCCGCTGCCCGAAAGTGCGGCGGCCGGCACCTTCGTTCCGCCGACGATCATCGAGATCAAGTCCCTGTCGGACCTGACGAGGGAGATCTTCGGGCCGGTCCTGCATGTCGTCCGCTTCAAGCGAAACGGGCTCGACCGCCTGATCGACGACATCAACGCATCGGGTTACGGCCTCACCTTCGGGCTTCACACCCGGCTTGACGAAACGATCGCGCATGTGACCAGCCGCATCAAGGCCGGCAACCTCTACGTCAACCGCAACATCATCGGCGCTGTCGTCGGCGTGCAGCCTTTCGGCGGCCGCGGCCTGTCGGGCACCGGTCCGAAGGCCGGCGGTCCGCTCTATATCGGCCGGCTGGTGCAGCGTGCTCCGGTGCCGCCGCAGCAGGATTCCGTTCATACGGACCTCGCCCTTCGCGACTATATCGTCTGGCTCGACAAGAAGGGCTTGCCGGGCGAGGGAGAGGCAGCGCGTGGCTATGCGAGCCGTTCAGCGCTCGGACTTGAGCGTGAACTCACCGGCCCCGTCGGCGAGCTCAATCTCTATGCGCTCCATCCCCGCGGCCGCATTCTTGCCGTGCCGCAGACCGAAAGCGGGCTGCATCGCCAGATCGCCGCAGCCCTGTCGACCGGCAACCACATCGTCGTGGATGCGGGCTCCCTATCGAAATCGGTCCTGGCGGATCTCCCGGCGGCTGTCGCCGGCCGGGTTTCCTGGACGTCGGATTGGGAAAAGGAGGGGCCGTTCTCGGGCGCGCTCGTCGAAGGGGATCACGACAGTGTTCTGGTCGTCAATCGGAAGATCGCTGCTCTGCCCGGCCCGCTTCTGTTGGTCCAGGCCGCGACGATCGAGGAATTGGCGAGCGATCCCGAGGCCTATTGCTTGAACTGGCTGCTGGAAGAGGTGTCGACCTCGATCAACACCGCCGCTGCCGGCGGCAATGCCAGCCTGATGGCCATTGGCTGAGGAAACCGGATGGGGGCGTAGACAATGCGCCCTCTCCGCATGTTCCGCCAAAACTCGACACCATTGACCATTGTTTTAACAGTCGTGACTATTGTGGTGCGCTGAGGCGCGGCAACCCAACAGAGGGCTGCCGGTAAAAGTGCCTATTTTCCTGGGGCGGGGCTTCCTTATGGCGTTGATTGATCGACTGTTGCAGCGTATGCGGATCGTGACGAAGGTCCTCTTCTTCGTGGTGCCGCTGATCGTCCTCATCGCCGGCATCGGGCTTTTCGGCTATTTCACCGCCGGTACGCTGAACGGGCAGATGACCCTGACCCGGCAGACGATCGAAGCTCTTTCTAGCTTTCAGCAACTGCGATCGGCTCTGACCGCCTTTACCGATCTTCCCACTGCCGCCACCCGCGATCGTCTGATCGCCAGCATTTCCGATCAGAATAAGGGCGCTGCGACGCTCGATGCGATGCTCTCCGATCCCGCGCAGAAACAGCAGATATCCATGGTGCGTGAACTAGGGGGCAAGATGCAGGGCGGCGCCGACGCGCTCTGGGCGGTGGCGCAGGAGCGCGCCAGTAACGAACAGGCGATCGACGACGCGGTCGCCCAACTGTTCAAGGAAAGCCAGACCGCCCGCAAACAGCTCGACGTTCTCCAGGATCAGGCGAATGGCAAGGAGGCCTTTGTCCGGGCGCTTCTTCTCGACGCCTCGGCCTATAAGAATCTGGCTGGACGCATTACAAAACTGCGCAAGGCGACCGGAGGGGCGACCGATCCCCAGAAGCTTGCCCAGGCGATCGCCAGCCTCCTGCCGCCGCTTGTCAAGGAGACGGGCGAAAGCGAGGCGCTTGCCTCCGAGAAAGCTCAAAGCCAGATTGCAGCGCTGAAGCCGATGCTGGACAAGCTCGCGGTCATGGCCAAGGACAGCAGCTTGTCGCTCGAGAGTTACGCTCCCGTCGACCAGGACCTGCAGGGCTTTCAGGAGCAGTTTGCAAAACTCGCCTCCGGCAATGCGGACACCGCGATCGAGCGCTTTGCCGGCATGGATGCGAGCATATCAACGCTTCGCTCGATGGTGATGATCGTCAACGCCGCTTTCAAATCGATCGACGATCTGCGCCTGCACCTGAGCGAACTGAACAGACGCGTCGACGCCGAGGCGCGGGATGCGGCTCTCGCCGATCTCAAGGCGCTGCGCGAAAGCGCCGCGACGCTTGCGCCTTTGAGCGGGCGAAATGCCGCGCTGCAGGATCTCGCGAAAGAGATCGAGCCTTCGCTTGCGGCGATCGAAAAGGATACGTCGCTTCTGATTTCGATTGCGGATCGGTGGCGGGCAGAGAAGGGGGCGGCCACCGAGCTCGTGGCCTCGGCAAGCCACACGCTCGAGCAGTTCGTCAGCACGGCGCAGGAGAGCGGCAAGGAAATCAGCCAGCGCTCGGCGACGATGTCGCTCGCGGCGATGATTGCGGGCACTGTGCTTGCGATCATCGGCGGCCTCATGCTGATCGAAACCCTGCGCGGGCCGCTGAAGCGGATTACCCAGACGATGATGCGGCTTGCCGACGGCGATCTGAACGTGCCGATCGGTGACGGCAAGCGCGGCGACGAGATCGGCGACATGATCCGATCGGTCACCGTCTTCCGCGATCAGGCGCTTGAGAAGACCAGGCTGGAAGAGGTGGCCGAAGCAAACAGGGCGCGGGACGAACGGGAGCAGGCCCGCCGCGCCGCCGAACAGGCGCGTGTCGAGGCTGAACAGAGCGAGGCTCTCAATGCTCTGTCGGACATGCTCGGCAAACTTGCCAATGGCAACCTTGCCGCCGAAATGAGCGAGGATCTGGCCGCAGATTATGTCGCCATGGCGAAAACCTACAATCACGCCATCGATGCGCTGCGCCTGACGCTCGCCGAGGTCCGCAACACGACCTACGAGATCGCCGAGGGCAGCACCAACCTTTCGGGAGCCGCCGACGATCTGGCGCGGCGCACGGAACAGCAGGCCGCGTCCCTCGAGGAAAGTTCGCGGGTACTGGGCGAATTGACCGTCAGCGTGCGGACGACAGCCGAAAACGCCCGTCAGACCTCGCTTTCGGTTGGCGAAGCCCACCGTCAGGCGGAGCATTCCGCGGCCGTCGTCGCCAAGGCCGTCGACGCCATGGGCGCCATCAATCGCTCATCCGAAAAAGTCAGCAGCATCATCGGCGTGATCGACGAGATCGCCTTCCAGACTAATCTCCTCGCCCTCAATGCCGGCGTGGAAGCGGCGCGCGCAGGAGAGGCCGGCAGAGGTTTTGCCGTCGTCGCCCAGGAGGTGCGCGAGCTTGCGCAGCGCTGCGCAAAGGCTGCCCGCGAGATCAAGGATCTCATCTCCACCAGCGCATCGCAGGTCGGCGCGGGCGTCAGGCTCGTCGAGGAGACCGGCGAGGCGCTTTCCTCGATCATGGAGCACTTCACCGCGATCAACGGGCTGGTGCAGGTCATCTCGACTGCGACGACCACGCAATATAAGGGGATCGATGAGGTGAACAACGCCGTTCGAGACGTCGAGCACATCACCCAGCACAACGCCGCCATGGTCGAGGAAAATACGGCGGAAATTCATCGGCTTCGGCAGCAGGTGGAAGTATTGAACGAAAGAATCTCTCACTTTCAGACGGCCGACGGTCGCAAGGCCGCCTCGCCTGCCAACAGTCCGCGGATGTCCGTGGTCTCCTGAACACTTGCTGTCCCCGGTCTTTTTGAGGCGACAGATGAGTCTCCTGTCGGGATCGACCCATTCACCACCGAATTTGTGGGCGTTTCATGAAGCTCTCTTTCGGCCGAGCCGCATTCAAAAATCGGCCACTTTGCCCCAGGCGGACGTTCCGAATCGGTCGGGATTGTACGGCCGGGGATCGACGATCGGCTCGTCGCCTGTGACGATATCGGCAATCAGATGACCGGCGCCTGGCCCGATGCCGAAGCCATGGCCGCTGAATCCCGCAGCGAGGATGAAACCCGGAAGCGTGGCGATCTCGCCGATCCCCGGCACGCCGTCCGGCGTGCTGTCGATATAGCCCGCCCAGGCCGCGCTGATGCTCGTTTTTTTCAAGGCGGGCAGAAGCTCGAGTGCCCGTGAATGCGTGAGGGCAATGGTGGCCTGGTTGACCGCCGGGTCGAGGATGCGCATGCGCTCCATCGGCGTCGGCCTGTCGAGCCGCCAGCGTGCCAGAGACTCGTGACCGGAGCGAAACCCCTCCAACCCACCGGGTGCGAGACTGCGCCAGCGCCGGGCGAACATCGGCAAGAACTGCGACGCGAAGCGGAGCTGCTGCGCCGTGGGATCGACGCGGCCGCGGCCGCTGATCGCCAGCGTGTAGCCGCCATCGCTGCGGCGCGTGACGGAGACCGCAGATGTGTGCAGTGCATCCGGCAGGCCGCTGGCGCCCGGTGAAACGGAAAGGATCGACGAACGGATCGATGCCTGCGGAAATCGAATGCCCAGCTGGCGGCAGAAGGAGGAGGCCCAGGCGCCGCCGGCGAGGATCGCGATTTTTGTCCGGATCGTGCCATGCTCCGTGACGACGCCCGAGAGCCTGCCGCCTTCGACGGCGATGCCGCGGGCCGCACAGGACTGATGCACCGTGCCGCCGAGCTTCAGGATCGCGCGCGCGACGGCCGGCGCGGCACGTGCCGGATCGGCAGTGCCGTCGGTCGGCGAAAATACCCCGCCTTTCCACGCGGTGCCGGTGGCGCGCCCGCGTTCGGTCGCTTCTACGCCGCTCAGCATATGCGTCGTGACGCCGACCGAGCGCGCGAAATCCCGCCAGCGTGCCCAGCCGGCCAGTTCCTCGTCGCTATTGCTGAGATAGAAGAGGCCGCAGCGGCGAAAACCCGTGTCCTCCCCGGTCTCGGTGGCGAAGCGCTCCCAGAGATCGAGGCTCTTCGTCGACATCGGCAGTTCACGGGCGTCGCGGTTCTGCTGCCGGCACCAGCCCCAGTTGCGGCTTGATTGCTCCGCACCGATGAGGCCCTTCTCGACGAGGGCGACTTTCAATCCGCGCCGGGCCAGATAATAGGCCGCGAAAACACCGACGATGCCGGCGCCGATCACCACCGTATCGGCGGCGGTGGGCAGCTCCGGCGTGGTGTCGATGCGATCGAGTGTTGCGGGCATGGCAGGGTCTCCGTTTCAGCCTGTAGTCTAGCGGATCTGGCGCCACGCCTTTGCCGCAGTTGAGATGGCGGCAGCAGAAGATTCCGTCTTGCGGGGAGCCCGGCAGCCATTCGTGCTTCCGCCTATGTCGGAACGTGGTCAACGTCGCCTCATCGGTTGAGTAGTCGATGTCGGAGAAGCCGCATCGCTATCTTCCGCGTCCTTAGCGATCTCAAACGGAGAAGGTGTAGGATCAGACTCGATCGGAACGAGGTAAGATCCTTTGCGGATTGCAGAAGAATGGCCGGTTCACGAATGCCAGAACAGGATGATTTTAGGCCGAGTCGGCCTAAAATCTGAATCCTGTTCTACATTATAGAGTTAGAGCATGATGTCGTCCGAAAACCGCTCACACTTTTCGGCATCATGCTCTAAACGTTGCCGGACAAAACGATCAGCACGCCGACCCTTATTGCCGACAATAGGCCCGCACCAATTCCGGATCCTGCTGGAGCCCATCAAGCCAGGCCGGATCAAGCGTCGGCACTGATGAGAAGAGCAGTTGCGAATAGGGGTGCGTCGGCGCCTTCACCGTCGAGTGGGTGATTTCCTCAACCTTCCGGCCCCCATACATCACCACGATCTCGTCGCAGATCGCCTCCACGACCGAGAGATCATGGCTGATGAAGATGTAGGAGAGGCCGAGTTCGCGCTGCAATTCCTTGAGCAGGTCGATGACCGCGGCGGCAACCACGGTGTCGAGCGCCGAGGTAATCTCGTCGCAGAGGATCAGCTTTGGATCGGCGGCGAGCGCCCGGGCGAAGTTGACGCGCTGCTTCTGCCCGCCCGAAAGTTCTCCCGGCCGGCGATGGCGGAGGTTGCGGGGCAGGCGAACCATGTCGAGCAGTTGATCGATCCGGGCGTTTCGCGCCTGCCGATCCATGCGGTGGTAAAAAACCAGCGGCCTCGCGAGGATGTCCTCAACCGATTTTGCCGGGTTGAGAGCGGTATCGGCATATTGGAAGACGATCTGCATCTCGCGCAGCTGGTCGCGCGAGCGCTCGCGAGCGCTGCGGCGCAATTCCGTTCCGTCGAAGACGATCTTGCCGACTGCGGCCGGCAGGATGCCGGCGATGGTGCGGGCGAGCGTTGATTTGCCGCAACCGGATTCTCCGATGATGCCGAGATTGCGCCCTTTTTCCACCTTCAGGCTCACGTGCTCGACCGCGCGAACGAGGGGCAGGCCGTCGGCCTGGCGTTGTCCATAACCCGCAACGAGATCGTCGATCTTCAGAAGCGGCTCCGTCGCGCTTCCTATAGCGCCTGCTACGCCACGCGATTTCGGCTCAAAGGCTGCGAGCAGCTCTCTGGTATAGGGGTGCTTCGCGTTATTGAGGATTTCCTTGGTCGTGCCGGTTTCCTGGGTCTCCCCGCCTTTCAACACGACGATGCGATCTGCGATCTGCGCGACGACGGCAAGGTCGTGCGAGACATAGACACCGGCTATGCCGCCCTTCTTCATGACCGACTTGAAAGCGCGCAGCACTTCGATCTGGGTGGTCACGTCGAGTGCCGTCGTCGGCTCGTCGAAGATGACTAGGCTCGGGTCGCCGATCAGCGCCATGGCCGCCGCCAGACGCTGCAGCTGGCCGCCGGAAACCTGGTGGGGATAACGGCTGCCGATCGTCTCGGGTTCGGGCAGCGACAGCGCCCGAAAGAGCTCGACTGCCCGGGCGCGCGCATCGTCCGGCGACATCAACTGATGAATACGCGTGACTTCAATCACCTGGTCCATGATCGATATGGCCGGGTTGAAGGCGGCGGCGGCTGATTGCGGGACATAGGCGACTTCGGTGCCGCGCACCTTGGCGCGCTGCTTCTCGCTAAGCGTGACCATGTCCTTGCCGCCAACCGAAACACTGCCGCCGCTGATGCGACAGCCCGTACGGGTATGGCCCATCAGGGTCAGGGCGATGGTTGTTTTGCCCGAGCCGCTCTCGCCGATCAGCGCGACGATCTCGCCCTTAGCAACGTCGAGGCTGACACCCTTGATGATCTCGACGCGTCGGCCGGAATCGGTGGTGGCCTCGACCTTCAGGTTACGGATTTCAATGAAATTGCTCATGACACGCTCCGGTCGCGAATTTTATGCGGCAGGTTGTCAATCAGCAGGTTGACGCTGATCGTCAGGCTGGCGATGGCAAGTGAAGGAAACATCACCGCCGGCGCACCGAACGGCAGCCCGCCGATGTTCTCGCGCACGAGCGCGCCCCAATCAGCATAGGGCGGCTGGACGCCAAGGCCCAGGAAGGAAAGCCCGGAAAGCAGCAGAACGATGAACACAAAACGGATCCCGAGGTCGGCAAGCACCGGTCCGACGATGTTAGGCAGGATTTCCGAGCGAATGAGATAGAGGGTGCTTTCTCCACGGATGCGCGCAACCGTGATAAAATCCATCGCATTGATGTTCACGGCAAGCGCCCGCGCGAAGCGGTAGGCGCCGGGGATGTAGATCACCGATAGCGTTATGACCAGAACCGGGACTGAGGAACCGACGGCCGCGACGACCACCAGGCCGAACAGCTTGCTCGGGATGGAATTGAGGGCGTCGAGGAGGCGGCTGAGGATCGTGTCCAGCCAGCCGCCGGCCACCGCCGCGATCATGCCGAGCACGACGCCGCAGAAGCAGGCGATCGTTACCGCGACCAGCGAGATGCCGACCGTGTAGCGGGCGCCCATCAGAATTCGCGAGAGCATGTCGCGGCCGAGATAGTCGGAGCCGAGCCAGAGTTCCCGGCTCATTGGGCCGAAATAGTCGAGATCGACAATCTCGCCGACGGGGTGGGGGATGACCAAGGGCGCGAAGATCGCGACGAGCGCCCAGGAGAGGATGACGGCAAGGCCGATGGCTCCGACGATATTGAAGCGATAGCCAAGCCGGGTTCCGGACAGCCGGCCGGACGTGGTTTCGGAACTGGTCATGGTCATCGGAGCCTCGGATTTGAAAGGATGGCGATGATGTCGGCGATGGTGATCAGCAGCAGATAGCCCAGGCAGAAGATCATCGCGCAGCTCTGGATCAACGGCAGGTCGCGGGTGGCTACCGCATCCAGCATCAGCTTGGCGATACCGGGATAATTGAAAATGGTCTCGACGATGATGACGCCTCCGAGCAGATAGGACAGTGAAAGCGCAACGGCATTGACGATCGGACCCAGCGCATTGGGAAGTGCGTGGCGAAAGACGATGCGTGGCCGCGAGGCCCCCTTGAGTAGCGCCATCTCGACATAGGGTGTGTTGAGCGTCTCGATGACAGCCGCGCGCGTCATGCGGATCATCTGAGCCGAGACGACGAAGGTCAGGGTGATCACCGGCATGGCATAGACGCGCAACATGTCGGCCAGGCTGTGAATTTCATTGGCGAAAGATAGCGCCGGCAGCCATTTCAGATAGACGGCGAAGATCAGCGCGGCGGAGGTCGCGACCATGAACTCCGGTACGGAGATCACGCCGATGGTGATCACGGTAACGATCCGGTCGTAAACAGTGCCACGCAGCATCGCCGCGGTGATCCCGAGCGCCAGAGCAATCGGCACGGAGAAGAGCGCGGTGACGCCGGCGAGTTTCAACGTGTTGACGAAGCGGCCGGCAATGAGGTCGGCGATCGGCATTTGGTTGGCATAGGACGTGCCAAGGTCGCCCTGCAGCAGTCCGACGGACCAGCGCAGGAAACGAAAGAGCGCCGGCTCGTCGAGATGCATGGCCGTGCGAAGACCTTTGATGGCTTCAGGTGTGGCCGCCTGGCCAAGCAGGATCGTCGCCGTGTCTCCCGGCAAGAGCGTTGTTGCGAAGAACACGGCGAATGAGACGATCACCAGGGTGATCAGGGCGATGAGCAATCTGCTCAGCACAAGGGATAAGACCTGGTTGTTCACGCGCGGCTCCCTTTTGGCGTTCGAATTGAGCTTAATCAACGAAAATGGAAGCCGGGGGCGCGATTGCAGCCCCGGCCCCCGGTGCTTTATCAGGCTTCGAGCCAGACATATTCGGCAAATGCGTATCCCATCTGGCCGCCGAACGGGCTGGGTTCCAAACCCTTGAGCTTGGCTGTGGTGGCGTCGACATTCGATATATAGGCTGGAATGATGGTGCCGGCTTCCTGGGCGACCATGACCTGCATCTCATTGTAGATCGCCTTGCGCTTCTCCTGGTCGAGCGTACCGCGAGCCTCGATCAGCATCTTGTCGAACTTCTCCGACTTGTATTGGCTTTCATTCCACGGAGCGTCCGAGGTGTAGAGCAGGGAGAAGAGGATGTCAGGGGTCGGCCGTGGGTTGATATTGCCGAAGTGGATCGGCGCCTTGAGCCAGTAGTTGTCCCAGTAGCCGTCGGATGGCACGCGCTGGACATCGAGCTTCATGCCGATTTCAGCACCGGCGGCCTGGATGATCATCGCCATGTCGATCGACGAGCTCGCCGCGTCGGAAGCGATGATCGGAATGGATTGGCCGAGGACGCCTGCTTTTTCGAAGTGGAACTTCGCCTTCTCGGGATCGAAGTCCCGGGCTTTCAGGTCCGCATTATGATAGAAGTTTGCTGGTGAAACGGGTTGGTCGTTGCCAACCTCGCCGAGACCGCGCAACGCCGATTTGACGATCTGTTCGCGGTTGACGAGAGACTTCATGCCTTCGATGAAGTCCCGCTTGTTACCGGGCTCCATATCCAGCCGCATATTGAGGTTGGTATAGTTGCCGGAGGTCGTCTTCGACAATGTGAACCCGTCGCCCTGAGCCTCGATGAGGCGCATGGAGCGCGGATTGATCGTGGCTGCGAGGTGGATATCGCCTGCAAGCAGGGCGTTGACGCGGGCGTTGTCGTCGCTGATTGCGAAATATTCGAAGGAATCGACGTTCGGGCCCGATTTCCAGTAGTTCTTGTTCTTGATCCCGACCGAGCGCACGCCGGGTTCGAAGACCTCCTTGACGAAAGCGCCAGTGCCATTCGCCTTCGAAAAGTCGGTCGTCCCATCGGCAACGATCATGAAGTGATGGATCGACAGGATGGTCGGCAAGTCGGCATTTGCGCTGGCGAGCATGATCTCGACGGTCTGTTTGTCGACCGCCTTGAAGCCCGTCATTTGGGCGGCGATCTTGGCGACCTTCGAACCGACGGAGGGGTCGAGATGGCGCTTCAGAGAGAATACCACGTCGTCGGCGGTCAGCGGCTTGCCATCATGAAATGTGACGCCGCTCCTCAGTTTCACCGTCCAGATCTTCGCATCTTTGGATTCAATCGCCTCGGCAAGCTCCATCTGCGGCTTGCCGCTTTTGTCGAGGATGGTAAGGCGGTTGTAGAAGGAGCAGCACCGGACATAGTCGGTGGAGAGTGACGCCTTGGCGGGGTCGAGCGTATCGGCTGTGGAGGACGACCAGCCGGCCGCCTTGAGGGCGCCGCCGGAAACGGGCGTCGCCGCAAGCGCCTTGCCGGCGCGGCCAAGCACCAGCCCGCCTGCGGACATGGCCACGCCGCCGGCGAGCATCATGTGCAGCAGCTCGCGACGGGTCGCGCCTTGACGGATGGCGGTTTCGATCATGGCGTCGTCGGAGCTGGTCCAATTGGTGATCTTGTTGTTCATCTCATTCCCCTTTTTTCTATGGCGGGCTGCCCGTTTCGGGCAGGCCCGATCCGGTTTTAAAGTCAGGCGCGTGCAGCAGCCACGGCATCTGTTAGGCCTGCCATGGACGTGAAATGGAAATCGGGTTTGGTGAACTCGACCGGCTCGATCGTTCCGCCGTAACCCTTTTGGGCGTGTCGCCGCTCGATCCAGCAATTGGCCAGCCCGAGTTCCCTGGAAATCCCGATATCGTGGTACTGGCTCTGGGCGACATGCAGGATGTCGTCCTTCGAATGGCCTTCCGAGGCAACGTAGGCGAAGACCGTCGCGAAGAACGCGGGATCGGGTTTTTCGGTGCCCGTATCGTCGGCCGTGAAGGCAGCATAAAACGGATTGCCGAGTTCCTTCTCGAACAAATTAAATGCCCAGCGGCGGGCATTGGTCATCGCAACGAGGCGGTAATCCTTCCCGAGTTTGGCCAGCGCTGCGGCGCTGTCAGCGAAACCCTTCCAGCTCTTCACAGAGTCCCGTAGTCGTTCGCCATATTTTCGATCAGCAGGCAGACCGAGCTTCGGTGCGATCGCGAGGTAAACGCGCACGAGGTCGTCGGGAAATAGGCCGGCATCCTCGGAGTAGCGGGCTGCGCGATAGAGGCTAAGCGCCTGCTCGCCATCCACTGTGCTTCCCACCTCGGCCGCGATCTCGGCGAAACAGGCCTTGATGCCGCCCTCGAAGTCGATGAGCGTACCGACGACGTCGAATGTCATGTATCTGAATTCCGGAAGGCTCTTGCTCACGTGAATTCCCCAGTGTTCGGCTCCAGCGGGAGCGCGGTTTCTCGAAGAAGAATATTCTGTTCCCGCAGGCAGGATCATTGTCCCGCTCTTATGTGGAAGGCCCCGCATTTGCCGGGATCCGAGCCCTTCACCGATATTAGTTTGTCACCTGCACTGCGCCGGAATCTCCTGAAAGGCGCTATATGGCGGCACAAAATACCGAATCTGCCCCTTTCGCGATATTCTCGCGCTTGCATCGCCGGTGCACATCCGATCGGTCACAGTCTCGTCCAGCGTGAAGCGTGTGCGCCGGACGGAGCTTAGCGTTCCGGTGCAGCCGGTGGCAGTCTATCGATGAACGCCGTCACGCCCGCTGAGAAAAGGAGGGTGCTTTCAGCCCAATCGAAGATGCCGCGACTGCCGATGTTCGCTGAGCGGCGCCAGCCCCGCATCAGTCGCGCATCGCTCTGATGCGGACTCAAGCCTGCGCCAACCCAGGATGAGCCGCAATATCGATCGAGATGAACTGATTGCGCTCAGGCTATCCTTGGGTATGCAGAAGTAGCGTGTGAAGCGGGTCGCAAACGATCGGTCGAGTCGCGTCTCGACCCGACGCCTAAGATGGCACCTGGAGGGTGATGTGCCATAGCCGATTTCAAAGCCGCGCTGGCTAAGCGTAGAATTCGCGACAAGTCCAAGAATTTCTGCAAGCCCCGGCTTGGGGTATCCTGCATGCGAGGGACACACCTCAGTGCATCATCGCCAGCGCTGCCGCAAAGAAATCTTCGCCTCCGAAATTTCCCGACTTCAAAGCCAGAAGCATGTCGCCCTGGGTATTGCCGACCGTGCGCAGCACCGGCACGCCGGGCGCAATCTCCGGCCCGATCAGAAATGCCGGAATGGCGAGCCTGTCGACGGCTGCCCCCGAGGTTTCGCCGCCTGCGACCACGAGCCGCCGCACGCCTCTTGCCACCAGCTCGGCGGCGATGATCGATGTGGCGGTCTCGATCGCGTGGCCGGAGGCCTCTCGTCCATAAAGTGATTGCAGCCGAGACACGGTTTCGGGTGCGGCGCTCGCGGCGACCACGACGGGGCCGGCGGCGATGCGGTCTCCCGCCCAGGAAATCGCCGCGGCGATCTCATCCGGGCCGGCAAGCAGCCGCTCCGGGTCGAGCCGCAGGACGGGCATCGACCGTTCGGCGACGTCGAGCTGGCGCAGCGTTGCCTTGGAACAACTGCCGGCAACGATCGCTGAAAACCCGCCAACGGGGCGAATGGCATCCGCCGGCGCTGCACCGCCGGACGATATCCGACCGGAGCGGACGAGCGCGCGGGCAAGGCCGAGACCGAGGCCGGACGCACCGGTGGACACCGGCGTTTCGAGTGCGATCTCGCCGAGCGTTTCGAGATCCCGCTCGAAAATTGCATCGGCGATGGCGGCGGTGACGCCTGCATTGCGCAGGGCGTCGAGCCTCGCCTTGATGGCGCCGCGTCCGGCCGCAATGGCTGCCAGATCGATCAGCCCGACAGCGCCACGCGATTGTCGGGTGAGGACCCGCACGAGATTGGCATCGTGCATCGGATTGAGGGGATGGTCTTTGAGCGGACTTTCGTTCAAGGGCTGGCCGCCGACGAAGAGATGGCCAAGATAGACGGTGCGTCCCGTTTCCGGGAAAGCTGGTGTAACCAGCACGACGCCGCCGCCGGCCGCATCGTTCAACGCCTCTGTGACCGGACCGATATTGCCGGCATCGGTGGAATCGAAGGTCGAGCAGATCTTGTAAAGCACGTGACCCGCGCCGCGCCGGCGCAGCCATCGCTCGGCGCTGGTCGCGGCCGTCACGGCGTCCGAGGCCGGGACCGAGCGGATCTTCAGGGAAACGACGACGGCGTCGACATCCGGCAGCATGAGCGACGGATCGGGAATGCCGACCGTCTGTACCGTGCGCAGACCGTTCTTCGTCAGCGTGTTGGCGAGGTCGGAGGCGCCCGTATAGTCGTCAGCGATTGATCCGAGCAAAATAGCCATCGTCTAGCTCCGTGCAAAAGGTCTGAACCAGCCGAGGCCTTCCAGGGTGTGGCCGCGCGGGACGTATTCGCAGCCGATGAAACCGTCGTAACCCAGGCGGTCGATTTCGCTGAACAGATAGGGATAGTTCAGTTCCTCCCCTTCCGGCTCGTTGCGGGACGGCACGCTGGCAATCTGGATATGGCCGGTGATCGGCAGCAGGCGTCGCAACGCCATCGTGACGTCGCCGTGGATGATTTGACGATGATAGATGTCGAACTGGAGTTTCAGGTTCGGCAGACCGCATTCGGCAATCAGGCTTTCCGCCGCGCCGAAGTCGCTGAGGAAATATCCCGGCATGTTTCGCCGGTTGATCGGCTCGAGCAGGAGATCGATGCCTCTTTCCGCGAGCCGTCCGGCAGCGTAGGTGACGGAGCGCCGGTAAGAGGAGGAGGCGTCTTGGCCACCAGGGTCGGCGATGCCTGCCATCAGGTGCAGCCGCTTGACGCCGGTCGCCGCCGCATAGTCCAATGCCCGCTCGACATCCGCCTTCAGCGCATCGAACCGTCCGGGAAGAGCCGCGATGCCGCGCTCGCCTGCTGCCCAGTCGCCCGGCGGCAGGTTGAACAATGCCTGCTGCAGATTGTTGCGGGCAAGCCGTTCGGCGATTGCGTCCGGCGCCGCGTCGTAAGGAAAGAGATATTCGACGGCGGAAAAACCGGCATCGGCTGCGGCGTCGAAGCGATCGAGGAATGCCCATTCGTTGAACATCATCGTCAGGTTGGCGGCGAAAACCGGCATGATTGGCGTTCCTTTTACAGGCTGTGCGGGTCTTTGGTGGAACCGGGCAATTCGGCGCCGGAAAGCTTAGCGTAGAGCCGCGCCAGCGAGGAATCGTCATCACGGCCCATGCCGGCGCCGGCGGCGGCCAGGTACATTTGCAGCGCTGCTGCCGCGAGTGGCACCGGATAACGCTCGGAGCGGGCCATGTCTTGGACGATACCAAGATCCTTGACGAAAATCTCGATGCTGCTGAGCGGCGTATAGTCTCCGGCCAGTACATGCGGCACGCGGTTTTCGAACATCCACGAATTGCCGGCGGAGGCCGTGATCACCTCGTAGACCTTATCGAGGTCGAGGCCCTGCTTGGCAGCAAACGTTATCGCTTCACAGGCGGCTGCGATGTGCACCCCGGCGAGAAGCTGGTTGATCATCTTGAAGGCCGCGCCCGCTCCGGCCGCATCGCCGAGTTCGTAGACCTTGCCGGCCATGGCGTCGAGACCCGGACGGGCGGTGTCGAAGGCCTGTCTGGAGCCCGACGCCATGATCGTCAGCTCGCCAAGCGCCGCCTTGGCCGCGCCGCCCGAAATCGGCGCGTCGAGATAGTGCAGGCCGAGAGCCTCGACCCGTTGTGCCAGATCGCGTGCGACCGCAGGATCCATGGTTGCCGACGAGATGAAAACGGCCCCGGGCTTCATCATCCTCGCGACGCCTTCAGGGCCGAACAACACGGCCTCGGTCTGCGCGCCGTTGACGACCACGGAGACGACGATGTTGGCGCCCTTCGCCGCGCCGGCTAGGGTCGTCGCGCCACGTCCGCCATCGGCGATGAAGCGGTCCACTGCCGCTTGCGTGATGTCATATCCAACGACATCGAGCCCCGCGCGCTTCATCGACCGGGCCATTCCGAGCCCCATGGAACCAAGGCCGATGACGGCCGCGACGACGGCAGGCCCCGAGTTTTCAGCAAATGGCGACATCAGGAAGTTCTCCAGTCCTGTGAGAAAGTCTGTGCCCCGCCGGGTGCAATCCCGGAGAGGCTTTAAAGCGCCGTGCGTCTGTAAGACGCGCTAAGGACGCAGAGCCATGATTTTCTCCTCCGATTGTTGCCGCGGTCTCCTGTCGGTCCTCCCGCAGCACGCCAAGCCATTTGTGGCAGCGCTGCCATTTGCATTAGTCTATTTTGGCAGCGCTGCCAACACCAAATTGGTAGCGCTGCCAAAAAAACCTTGCTTCTTGGCAGGGGCAGTGAAAAATGGTGACAGCGCGGTGGTTGCCGGCCGACATCTAGCAGCCATCCCAAAAGCGTGAGTTCAGACATACCATGGAATTCAAACAGCAGGTGGCGGTAACGCTTGCCGAAGTCGCGGAAGCGGCCGGTGTTGGCGAGAGTACGGTGTCGCGTGTGCTGCGCAATCACGGCTCGTTTTCCGGCAAGACGCGGGAGCGGGTGATGGCCGCTGTCGAACGGTTGGGCTATGTGCCGAACCGGATCGCCGGGACGCTGGCCTCCACCGGTTCGCGTCTCGTTGCCTTCGTCATTCCCTCGCTGTCCAACATCGTCTTCCCCGATGTGCTGCGCGGCGCCAGCGCCGTCCTGGAGGAAAACCGTTATCAGGCGGTGTTCTCCGTCACCGACTATGATCCGGGCAAGGAGGAAGCGCTCGTCGCCGCGATGTTGGCCTGGCGGCCGGCGGCGGTCATGCTGGCCGGATACGAGCATACCGACGGGACAGTGAAGATGCTGCGCGCCAGCGGGTGCCGGGTCGTGGAACTGCTCGATCTGGACGGAGATGCGCTCGATATCGCTGTCGGTTTCTCGAACCGCGCGGCCGGGCGGGGGAGCGCTGCCTTCCTGCTTAAGCGGGGCTATCGCCGGATCGGCTATGTCGGTCACGACCTCAATCGTGATACCCGCGCCGGCAAGCGGTTTTCAAGCTTTTGCGAAACGCTCGAGGCCTCTGGCGCGCCCCTCGTCGCGCGCGAAATTCTCGCCGGCGCTTCGTCTGTGGAAAACGGCAGACTGGGGTTGGAGCGGCTGCTTGGTCGGACGACCGATCTCGATGCGGTTTATTTCTCCAACGACGATATGGCGCTGGGCGGCTATTTTCACTGTCTGGCTGAGGGGATCGCTATCCCCTCGAAGCTCGCCATTTTCGGCTATAACGGCCTCGATATCGGCCGGGCGATACCGCAGCCCTTATCGACCATCCGAACACCGCGCGTGGCGACGGGAGAGATAGCCGCACAACTGGTCGTCGCCAACGCGCCGTCCCAGGCCGTCGATCTCGGTTTTGAACTGATCGAAGGCGCAACCGCGTAATATGGAGGAAGTGTCATGTCCGACGCGCGCCAGCGTGAAGAAATTTGCCGATACGGCCGCTCGCTGTTCGAGCGCGGGCTGACGCCCGGTTCGTCGGGCAACATATCGTTGCGGCTCGATGACGGTGGCTGGCTGGTCACGCCGACCAACGCCTCGCTCGGTTTTCTCGATCCGGCACGGATCTCCAGGCTCGACGCCGAAGGCCGGCTCTTGTCCGGCGACAAGCCGACCAAGGAAATTCCGCTGCACACTGCTCTCTACGATACACGCGGCAGCGCCCGCGCCATCGTCCATCTTCACTCCACCCACGCGGTGGCGCTGACCATGCTGCCGGAGATCGATCCGCGCGCCGCCCTGCCGCCGATGACGCCATATTATCTCATGCGCGCCGGTGAAACCGCTCTGGTGCCGTATTACCGTCCCGGCGATCCAGCGGTGGCCGACGCCATCCGCGGACTGGCGGGCAAGTATTCGTCGGTGCTTCTGGCCAACCACGGACCTGTCGTTGCCGGTGACAGTCTGGAGGCGGCGGTCTTTGCGACCGAGGAACTGGAGGAAACGGCGAAGCTCTATCTGCTGTTGCGCAATCTCAATCCCCGTTACCTCAGCCCCGGGCAGGTGACCGATTTGGTCGACACGTTTGGCCTCGACCTTCCTTCGCATCACGATCACGACGACCATTGAACGGCTAGAACAAGATTCTGAGTTTAGGGCGCGAAAACCGCTCACCCTTGTCGGTACTCTGCTCTAATCGAGCGCAGACAGCACCGATGCCGTGATCGCGTCCGTCTTGTCCTTGCCGGGAATTGCGCCGATGCCGCGTGCCGTCGTCGCCTCGATTGCGGCCATTACCTCTCCGGCAGCAGCCGTTTCTCCCAGATGCTCCAGCATCATTGCGCCCGACCAGATGGCGGCAATCGGATTGGCGTTGCCGAGATGGGCGATATCCGGCGCCGAGCCGTGCACCGGTTCGAACATCGACGGCGCCGAGCGATCGGGATTGATGTTGGCGGAGGCCGCGAAGCCGAGCCCGCCCTGGATGGCGGCGCCAAGGTCGGTCAGGATATCGCCGAACAAGTTGGACGCGACGACCACATCGAGGCTTTCCGGCGCCATGACCATGCGGGCGGCCATGGCGTCGATATGGTAGCTGGTCACCTCGACATCGGGATATTCAGCGGAAAGCCTGTGGGTGATCTCGTCCCAGAAAACCATCGAATATTTCTGCGCGTTGGACTTTGTCACCGAGGCAAGCTTGCCGCGGCGCGCACGGGCTTGTTCGAAACCGAACCTCAGGATGCGCTCGACCCCTTTGCGGGTGAAGATCGAGGTCTCCACTGCCACCTCGCTGTCGGTCCCCTGATGAACACGGCCACCGGCGCCGGAATATTCGCCTTCGGTATTTTCGCGAATGCAGAGGATGTCGAAGTTCTCCGACCGCAACGGTCCCTGCACACCCGGCAGCAGCCGGTGTGGGCGGATATTGGCATATTGCACGAAAGCCTTGCGGATCGGCAGCAGAAGCCCATGCAATGAAACGGAATCCGGCACTTTGCGAGGCCATCCGACCGCCCCGAGCAGGATGGCATCGAAGGATCTCAGCGTTTCGATGCCATTGCCGGGCATCATGCTGCCGTTCGCCAGATAGTAGTCGCAGGACCAGGGATAGCTGGTTGCATCAAGAGAAAATCCGTTCGATTGAGCTGCCTTTTCGAGTACGGCCCAGGTTGCTTCCGTCACGTCGTGGCCAATGCCATCTCCGGGCAGAAGGGCGATCTTGTAGGTCTTCATCGCAGGTCCTCATAGGCTGATGAGCACACGCTTGCTCTTGCTGTTGGCGAACTGGGCTTCGCGGCCGGGACCTTGCCGATCCCAGACGGCGTATTGCGGTCGCTCGGCAATGACTTTAGAGGGAGGCTCAGGCTTTATTTGCCGAAAGTGACCGAGATT
This sequence comes from Rhizobium sp. NZLR1, assembly GCF_017357385.1. NCBI lineage: Bacteria > Pseudomonadati > Pseudomonadota > Alphaproteobacteria > Hyphomicrobiales > Rhizobiaceae > Rhizobium > Rhizobium sp. NZLR1. The sequence goes on from NZ_CP071633.1 coordinate 738,810, forward strand.
TGGTCGATTGTTGTGTTTGCGCCGGCCTCGCCAGTGAATTGTATCGAGCGGCCTGTTCCGGTCCGGGCGGAAAAGTTTCCGAGCGCACGATACCGCCAATAAGGCTGCAGTGTCCCCGTTGAGGCCGGGCGGCTCAGATAATCGAACGCAGCCCGAGATAGGTCGCCAAACTGACGGCGGAGAGGGCAATCGTCAGCTTGGGCCTTGCATCGTCGAACATGGCCGCCAATAAAAGGCCGAGCATCACGATGACAAATTTTGCCCAAAGATCCTGATCGGAGACAGTGAAAGCGATTGTCGCCAGAAAGACGGCACTTGCGACGATTGTCACAGGGGCAGCTTTCTCGGCGAGATCGCCGCCTGGGAAATATGGTAGAAGGAAACGCCGCATGCTCAAGCCTGAAGCGACGCTCAAAAGAAGACAGGTCAAGACAAGGTGCAACATGGGGTCGTCGCCGATCGATCTGCAGATGGACTTGCAGATGCAAGCGCCATGCCAGCCGCAATCGCCGTACGGCAGGGCAGTGCCGCTGCTTAATGGCTATTTCCGCGGCGTAGCGATCCTTTTTTCGGCATTCGCCTGCTTGGTCGGTTCGCGGATGGCGTGACATTCAGTGGCGATCGCGTTGGGGATTGGAGCGTGGACGATGAGCCCTCAAAACAGGCCATCCGGATTTCCGGCTCGCTTTTTCGTCCGATGCCGAAACCGGCTTGAGCTGGGACAATGATTTTTATATAGAGAATTATCCTTCTCCTTAATTCTGGAACAGAGATCTTTCATTGGACCTTTCCTCGATCGAGATATTCCTCGCCGTTGCCGGCGACCGCAGCGTTACCAAGGCTGCCAAGGCCGTCGGCCGGGTGCCATCGAATGTGACGACGCGCATCCGGCAATTGGAGGACGACCTCGGCGTTTCCCTGTTCAGCCGAGACGGCAAGAAGATGACGTTGACGCGGGAAGGCGAGACGTTTCTTGCCTATGCCAACCGGCTGATGGCGCTGGCACTCGAAGCGCGCCAGGCCGTTCGGCCTCTTGCCCCATCGGGGATATTGCGGGTCGGCACGATGGAGAGCACGGCGGCAAGCAGGCTGCCGGCGGCGCTGAGGCAGTTCAACCGGATGTGGCCTGATGTGTCGCTTCATCTGACGATGGGGGCGTCCCGCGATCTCGCCCGCGCCGTTGTGGCCGATGTGCTGGACTGCGCGCTGATTGCCCGCCCGCCCAAGATAATGCGCGGGGAAGACGTGGGTTTCGAGGCTGAACTCAAGGCGCTGGAGATGGAGCCGGTCTTTGTCGAAGATCTGTTGATCGTGCTGCCGTCCGGGCATCCCGCGGTCAAATCCGCTGCCGACCTGCGCGTCGGGTCGATTGCCGCTTTGGAGCCTGGCTGCACCTATCGCAGGATAGCCGAAAACTGGGCGCGCAAATCGAGCGCCCTGCCGACGAGCGAACTAGGCTCCTACCACGCGATCTTGGCGAGTGTGGCGACCGGGAATACGGCGGGTGTGATGCCGAGATCCGTTCTCGACCTCATGCACTGGCCGACGTCTGTTCAGACCCACCAGCTGGGGCTAGTCGAAACGCTGCTCGTCTACCGCAAGAATGATCGGCCGAGTGCGTTCAATGCATTCTATGAAGTCCTCAACGCGACAAAAGGCAGAGATATCAGGCTGGCAGCACACTAGCCCGCCCGCCCCTCTTCTTCTTCTTCTCTCAGTCCGCCAGATAATCCTCGCTTGAAAATTGGTGTTGTCATGCCGTATCCCGTTTCCCCGAAGGTGGGATTAAGCCGCCTCCGTCGCTTCCGGTTGTTTTCACCAATTCTGGCCGGCGCGACCTTACGAGAGCGTTTGATTGCATGTGTCGGCGCTTTGCTGGCCATTGGTTTTACCGGCGTCATCAGCGGTTATCTGTTCGGGCAGGGGCCGCATCTTCCCTTGATCGTCGCGCCGATGGGGGCGTCCGCGGTGCTGCTTTTCGCGGTGCCTGCAAGCCCGCTTGCGCAGCCTTGGTCGATCATCGGCGGCAATACGATTTCCGCCCTCATGGGAATCATTGCCGCCTACTTCATTCACGATCCGATCATCGCGACCGGTGTCGGCGTTTCGCTTGCCATCGGCGCGATGTCCTTTACGCGCTGCCTTCATCCGCCTGGCGGAGCGGCGGCGCTGACCGCGGTGCTCGGCGGTCCTGTCGTTGCCGGCTGGGGTTTCCTCTTTCCCTTCGTGCCCGTCGCTTTGAACTCCTGCATTCTCGTCGGCCTCGGCCTGCTGTTCCACAAGCTTTCCAAGCGGAATTATCCGCACGTCGTTCCGAAGCCGGCGGAGAACACCCATCAGACGATCGATCTGCCATCGGCCGTGCGGGTGGGTTTTCGTGAGGAGGATGTCGATGCCGCCCTCGAAGCGCTCGACGAAACCTTCGATGTCGATCGGGCGGACCTCGGCCGGCTGCTGCAACAGGTCGAGCTGCAGGCAGCCATCCGCTCCAACGACAAGATCAGTTGCGCGGATATCATGTCGCGTGACGTAATCGCTATTGGCGAAGCTGCAGAACCGGTTGCCGCGCGGCATCTTCTCTTGAAGCACAATATTCGTACCCTGCCGGTGAAAGATCCAGAGGGTCGCCTCATCGGCACCGTCGGCTTGCGGGAATTATCCGAAGGTACGGAGACCATCGCGCGCGCGATCTCGAGGCCGGCGGTAGCGAGACCTTCGGATGCCGCTTTGTCGCTATTGCCCGTTCTGAGCGACGGCCGTACGCATGCCGTCATCATTGTCGATGACGATTACCGCATCCTTGGCCTGATATCGCAGACGGATCTCTTAAGCGCAGTGGCGCGGCTGCTACCGAAGGACAGCGCCCCGATCCCGGCCGTGGCCTGGGTGGCGGCGCAAACCGGCTGCCATCGGGCAGCACAGTTGGAGGATAGCCGGTGCTGATCGAGCGCGATCCGAATGGGAATTTCATTTTGGAATCAACAGAACTGGCGGAACGGTTCGGGCTGTCGCTGGCCGACCTGCGCCGTCACATGCGGCATGGCTCCGTTGTCAGCACCGTGGAAATCGGCACCGCTGAACATGAGGGCACCAGGCGGGTATCGGTTCGGCTCGGCAACAGGCTTTGGCGAGCCGTTCTGAATGATGAAAATGAAGTGCAGCAGGAGCAAATGACCGTTCTTCGGGGAAAACCCTCTGGACGGCACCCGCGCTGACACCGGTATGCATCGTGCGTGACGCGTAGATGTCGGACCGCGTCACGTATCCGACCTGTTTCACCGCGTTCGCCTGTCGTAACAGTCATGCACGCCTTCAGGGAACCGATCATCGACTCCGGCGTTCGAAATAAAGACGATAGTTGAGTTGCCCCCGGCCCAGGCGAATGGTGCCGTGTTGAAAGGCGAGTTCAAGCTGCGCTCAGGCTCGAATCCACATTTCAGCGCTATTAGCTCCCGGTGATCGAGGCTCGATGAGCTCGGTTACTGACCCATGTCTTTTGGCCGATGTCTTTTGGCCGATGTCTTTTTGACACACGTTTTTGGAGTGAGTGATATGGAAGAGAAGACCAACATAATCAAAGACCTCAGCATTGAGGAACGCGAGGAAATCTTCGTCGATATCGCTCGTACGCTGGAAGACACGGCACGTGAGGCCCTTGTCGAGGGCGATGCGCAGTTTGCAGAACTTTCCATCAACATGGCGGAAGCGATCCGGGTCAACGCCGATGAACTGGCCCGTGACGATCCCGAGAATGCCGAGCGCGTGCTGCTCCAGGCCACGGCGATGATCTCGCAGTTCGAGGCTGTGCATCCCTATCGGATGGTGAGCATGGCCGTTCATTGATGGCCGGATTACCAGCCGTGTGCTCCTGCTCGATCCTCCGCTCAAATCATTGCCAATAGGCGGGAACTCTCGCTACCCGCGAGGGTTATCGGATTGCAACATCCTTTGAATGAATGGGAGGACAAGTGGTATGGTATCCAGATCCGCAGTGCCGCCGGAAAGCGGCACTGACGACGCGCGCTCCGCCGATACGCAGCAGGCCGCGAACGATCGTCGCAGGACATTGGAGAGTGCCCGCAGCAATATAAGCGCGGTGATAGACGAAGACAGCGACACCGAAACCCCAAGCCTGAAGCTTGCGAAGAAATATCTCAGCCTTGGCGGTCGCCGCCGGTCAAAAATTGACGACAACATCACCGATGTCCGCCAGTGGGATGAGGATCCGCCGGAGGCTGAGCGTTTCTGGAAGGAAAGGGTGGAGACCCTTTCAAAGGATGAGCGCAAACAGGTAGAGGATTTTCTTCCTACCATAAACACGCCCTAAGCGGCAGTCCGGCCGTATATTCGAACGGCTCACTCGAATGCGCTCGGAGGAAGTCATGGCTACAGACAAGCACGAGCAGATACGTCGCCGCGCCTACGAAATCTGGGAGGCCGAGGGCCGGCCGGATGGCGCGGACCAGCGCCATTGGCTGCAAGCCTGCGATGAACTGGCCGGCGAGGATGAGCACGAGACACTGCAAGACCTGCTCGATGAAGACGACAGGGATGATGCGGCGCTGCTTCAAGGCGCCGGTGAGAGCGGCGATCTCGATCGGCAACCACCTAAGCCCGGCCGGGCCGCCGAGACTACCATGCCTGATATCGAGATGACGACAGGCGAAAAGCCGTCTCAGCGGAAGATCAGGAAGGCCGAAGGGCCGTAATTCCATGCAGCATCTCGACCACGCCATCCAAATCGCTCTCGAGGCGCATGAAGGGCAGGCTGATAAGACCGACCGGCCGTTCTTCGAGCACTGCCAGCGGGTAGCGCTTCTGGTTTCCGGCGACGAGACGCGAACGGTCGCCTACCTTCACGACGTCGTCGAGAAGGGAAGTGGGTGGACGCTCGACAGGCTGAGGGAGGAAGGCTTTCCGCCGGGGATTATCTCCGCGGTGGATGCTTTGACGCGGCGGACGGACGAGCCGGATGACGACTTCGTCAGACGTGCGGCATCAAACCCGCTGGCCCTGCCGGTCAAACAGGCCGACCTCGAAGACAATCTCAGTCAAGCCGAACAGGCCGGCAAGAACGCGGAAAAATACCAGCGCGGCCTGGATCTCTTGCGCGAGCTGAAGAGCAGGTAATAAATTCGCCCGGTTCGCTGGCAATTGCCACCCAGCTCGGCAATCGGCGGTAGCGAATGATCGCTCACGTCAGCCATGCGACAGAACGGGCCCGCGGCTTGTGTCCGCGAGTGCCAACGTCCCGAAGTCTTCAATCCATTTCACGTTTTGTTGGTAAACCACACCGTCGGGGCGCCGAGCACGCCTCCCGTGCGCATCGCCGTTTTCAGCTCGTCAAGCTTGCTGAATGCCTGAGCCGCTTCCAGCGTGGCAAACTCGTGGGTGACGGTAATATCGTTCGGATTGTCGATCGCGCGATAAACGGCTTGCGCCATCACCCCGTTGGCCTTCTGCACCGGAGAAAACCCATCATATATCTTGCGCCAGGCGGCGTAGTCGGAGACCTCGTGCCGCACGAATAATGTCGTCATATCATCCTCCCGCGTTGAATTTTTCAGGTTTGGTCGGGACGCGTGTTATGATTGAACGAGGAGCACCAGACTCTCGGGCAAGACGCCGTCATGCGCCATCGCGTCGGCAGCTGCCTTGGTCTGCATGAAGGCCATCAACTTTTCCATATCGGCGACGTCCATGACCAGGCCGACGCGGTTAGACGTTTGGGGGTCTATAAACGTGCGAATGTTCGTGACGCCGATCGGTTCGAATACCTGTTTACGCATAGGTGAAGCGAGCCAGTGTTTTGTGTCTTTTACATTGTGATAGGCCATTATTGTAGGCATTGCCTTCTCCTCTGGCATTGGAAAATGAAAGCCGAGTACATCACTACGCTTTACTGAGTTTCATTTCAACAATATTGCGTTGAATGGCCGTTTACGATCGCTGCATCAAAAATATAAATATAATTATCCGGAGTAATCCGAATATACTATGGTCGGCAGCGGGTTTGACTGTTGCGTTAGTTTTCCGAGAATGGCTTGTGGTAGTTCCGGGGTCCGCGACCGCAGCCACGCGTGAGATGGCTGAGGTTCAGAATGATCGAACGCGAACCATTTAATCTCAAAGCCTATGTGCAAGGCATCGGAACAAGGCCATGCTTTATCTGCGGCTTGGTCGAGGATGACCCGGCCTTCTTTCATCATCGCGTTTATGACGACGACGAGACCATCATTTTCCTGAGCAAATATCCCACTCTGCCCGGCTATTGCCTTGTCTGTCCGAAGGAGCACCGTGAGGATCTGGCGCGAGACATATCGGCAGACGAATATCTGCGACTACAGGAGAAGGTTCACATTTTGTCGCGTGCCCTCAAAAGGGTGTTCGATGCCGAGCGAATTTATGTGCTTTCGCTCGGCAGTCAGCAAGCCAATAGCCATTTACATTTTCACGTCGTTCCCTTGCCTTCGGGCGTCCCGCTTGAGGAGCAGCAATACCACGCGTTGATGGCCGAACACGGCGTTCTGCAGATACCCGATGATCAAATGGCGGAACTGGCGCAGCGGATCGCTGAAGCGTACTATTCCGAGCGGACTAATCACAGTTAGCCTTACGACGCTCGAGTGGTCCAAGGATGGTGATGCCTTCGCTATGTGCGGCGTCCGCCATCTTTCGGTCGGCCGTCGCCAGAGGCAGGCCCTGTGTTTTCCCCAGGGCGACGTAACTCGCGTCATATCCCGTCAGCCCGTAGTGGCTCGCCGGCGGGATTTGCAGCTACATCCACAGAGCAAAGGCCGGCACACGCACGCCTTTCTCACGGAAGCACCGCTCCAGCTCGTCAAGATCCGGACCAGCCGGCGGATTGCCCAGCGCCTTTGTCCAGTTTTCGCGGCTCGGCAAAGCCATTGCCGCGGTTGCCAGCAAGGTGGTTCCCGGACTGATTTCGTCGCGTAGCTGCGGCAGCAGGGTCTTGGCGTGGATGAGGTTGGTATTCGGGATCGGGCTCATCGCATGGCCGGCCCTCGGATCGGGCGATAGATCCACGATGGCGCTGACGTCCGTCTGGCCGTACCAGATAGCCCGGCCTTTCGCCTGTTCGGATCGGTCGGCATTGAAATCCGCGCGTTCGATCGCAAAGCCGCCCTCGATGGTGCTCAGTGCCCGCGGCGTGGCGATGCGGTGAATGCGAATGTGCCAGGGGTTTTCGGGGATGAGCCAGGTCTCGACGGTGACATCGCTCCAAGGGTGCCAGCGCGAATAGAGCCGATCGCCAGATATCAGCGCCTCCTCGAGGGTTTCCCGCATGCGGAAGTGGACGCCGTCGTCGGAGAGGCCGAGCATGCCGTCGAAGCTTGCGGCCGAAAAATTCCGGTCGTCGGCTTCGATGTTGAAGGCGTAGCGGGTGGAATAGACGAATTTCGAATATTTCTCGTTTGCGCCGCGCATCTTGTCGTGCTGCTGGCCGGAGGAGAGCACGACGACGTTTCCCGGTGTGTGCATGGCGACCATTCCCGCTTGCTTCAACGCAACCGGCTCCGAAAATTCCGGCTGCGGCGCTTCCTCGGCGGTCCAGAATGGATGATCCCCCGCAAGTGCGAGCGGCAGGAAGAATTTCAACGCCCAATAGGGCGAGCCGGGCGAGTTGTAGCTCTCGCTCATCAGCAGGTTCGGATAGCCATAGCCGATGGAGAGAACGCCGTCTCGCTCCGCAATCGGCATGGCTGACCACCAACGGATATGGCGCATGTAGTAGCCCTTGATCTCAGCCCAGGGCAACGCTTCGACGCCGGCAAAGGCAAGTGCGCCCCAGAAGCCACCGGCCGCGAAGCGGTAGGTCTGGCTACGGCCGAAGGCAAGTGCGGCGCCATCGGGGCCGAACCAATGGCGGATATCCCCGGCGAAGGTCCGGGCGCGATCGCGGAAGCGGTCCTTACGCGCCTCGTCGCCACGCGCCAGCACGGCATAGATCAGGCCGTAAAAATGCATGGCGAAGGGGATGTAATGATCGACCCGCCGCACAGGCCCGTCGCGATACCAGCCTTCGCCGAGATCGAAAGTCTCGAGTTCGTCGAGATAGGTCAGGGTTTTCCCACGGTCGAACGCAACACCCACGCGCTCCAGCCCGAGATCGATGAGGACGCGGAAGAATTTCCAGTTGTTGTCGATGAATTCGAGATCTCGTGCCGCGACGAGATAGGCGGCGACCGTCTTCTTCTGGCTATCGCTCAACGGCTCCCAAATATGTTCAGGCACCAGCGCCAATGCGAAGCCGACGGCAGCCAGCTCGACCAGCCGCTGATTGCGGTCGGCAAGATCGCCCCAATATTCGGGATGATTAGGATTGGTCCCATTAGACAGTCCGCGCCGATAGAGATCCCAATGCGGGAAATGGCTGCCGCCGGCCGCGAGCGGGACAATGCCCCACAGTGGCCGCGCAAATCCTTCGAGATCCGCCGCTGCCCGGTCGAAGATCGCGCCGGTAGCACCGAGGCGCACACGGGCGCCGCCTTCGGAAAAATAGGGCAGAAGCGGTGCGAAGAGGTCGATGACGGCCTTCGCCAGGTCGTCGCGCGTCTTCAGAGGATTGCCGGAAAGCGGGTTGGCCGCGGTGGGATCATATATCATCGTCAGCTCGGAAATTTCCTGAAACAGGATTGGCCGCGGGCCATGTCCTGGTCCGCGGCCGTCGGCATCTCATGAAGTCTACTTGATGGCCTTCACGCCTTCGGTCATTTCCTTCAAGCCGTCGTCGACGGAGGTGTTGTCGGTCATCATCGCGTCATGGACGCGGTTGAGCACGACCTCGATCTTGGCAGCGTTCGGGTTGACCGCCATCTCCAGATAGGCTTTCGACGGTATCAGAGCCTCCTTGCTGGCCGCGTCCTCAGGGAAACCTGGCGTTGCGGCGATCTTTGCGCTGACGTCAGCGGTCTTAAGCGCCGGGAAGGTGCCCGTCGATGCTATGACTGCAGCGCCCTCGGGACCGGTGACGAACTTGATGAAATCGAGCGCGGCAGCCTTGTGGTCGGAATTGGCGTTGACTGCGAGGCCGGAGATCTGGGCAGCCGTGGTGCCGGCCGCTACGCCGTCCGGATGCGGAAACTTCACGATGCCCCAGTTCTTGCTCTTCGATTCACCCGATTTCACCTTGGCGATCTGGGTGCCGACGAACCAGGTTCCCATCGGCAGCATGCCGATCGTACCGTTGAAGAAGAGCGCCGAATAATGCGTGTTCGATGTCTTCAGGAAGGCGTAGGAAGGAATGGCCCCATCTTTCTGCAGGGTGAGCGCTCGCTCGTACCAAGGCTTCAGGAAGGCGTAGTCGCCATCGACGAGCGTGTGTTTCCCGTCGAGGATGCCGGGCAGCTGAACGGTCGAACGCCAGGTATGCAAGAGCGCGCCATAGGTCTTGTTGGCGCCCATGCCGCCCGAAAGCTTCTCGGCGGTTGCGTCGAACTGCGCCCAGGTCATGTCATTGGTGGGGTAGGGAACGCCTGATTTGTCGAAGACGTCCTTGTTGTAATAGACGATCCAGAAGTCGGAGCGGAACGGCAGGGAATAGATCTTACCGTCGATGGTCAGTTCCTCGAGCAGGCCGCCATAGGGAGTTGGATCGATTTTCTGCTCGGTCACGAAGCTGCTGAGATCGGCGATATTGCCGGCACGCACCAGATTGGTGTAGCCCGGTACGTCCTTGATGGTGACGATGTCGATATCCTTAGAGCCACCGGTCAGCTGCGTCGAAATCATCTGCTGGTAGTCCTGCGAACCGAGATCCATCGGCTCGAATTTCACGTTCGGATGCTTGGCCTGATAGGCCTCGATCAGCGGCTTGTAATAGGCGGTCTTGTCCCAGTCCCACAAAGCCCATTTCAACGTCACCGCGTCCTGGGCAAGCGCTACGCCGGCCGTTGCCGCTGCCAGCGTGAAACCTGCTACGGCAAGTTTCATCGTCCTCCCGAGTTTATCCAAATACATTGCTGTTCTCCTTCCCTGGATCGTTTCTGAATCAGATATCTTATGAAGCGTCTTGTGCATGCGGTTTACGGTGCGGCTGCGTCGCCTCTGGCAAGTCCAGCACCAACACCGCCGCCCGATGGACGCCGAATGCGACGGCGAACATTCCGAGTGAAAAATTGACGGTTGCCGGCATGAAGGCGGAAACCGGATAGAAGAGGATATGCGCCAGCCACAGTGTGGCGACGAAGGTAAGCGCTGCAAGCGCCGGGAACGGACGGAGGACGGAGGCGAGCGCAGCCAACCGCAGCAGCCGGAGAGCCGGCAGATCGCGCATCACCATCAAAACGATGAGGTGACAGGCGAAAACCGCGACGAAGGCGGCGGCGGCGAGCGCGATCGTCAGCGGTGCGGCGAGCAACAGGTCATCCCGCGCGCCGGCGGCATAGGTCATGATCGCATGGATGCAGATCGCAAGAGCGCCCGTCAGTGCCAGGCCCCAGGCGGTGGCGCGCCAGAAGTAGCGCAGAAAAGCTTCGGTGAACTCTCTGAGGAGATAGGTGTTGCGATCCTCCACGAAGGCCACCGAGACGCGGGCCATGGCGGCGAGCGCGGCCGGCAGCGTTACGACGAAGAGCGAAGCCAGGATGAACAGGACGTTCAGCTTGACCATCTCCCACCATTCGCGGGCGAGGATCTCGGCAAACAAGGCAAGACCGGTCCGCTTCGGAGCATCCTTTCGAATGCCCGGCCCCTCCCTCGTCCACATGTCCCGCAACCGCTGCATAGCCTTCTCCCGCAGTCGCCTCAGTAAAGAATCGAGCGTTCCGTTTCCTTGTCGAACAGCTGCGCATTGCTCATGTCGGCGACGAGCCTTGCCGTCTCGCCGATCGCCGGACGGAAACGCGGCGAGACCCGGGCGATGAGATTGCGGCCGCCCGCCACCATGTTCAGGTGCACTTCCGAGCCCATTGGTTCTGCAAGTTCCACGACCGCATCCAGCGGCGCCAGATTCTCTTCCGAGATGTCGGCCGGCGGCAGTTCGTGAAAATTCTCAGGCCGGATGCCGAGCACCAGTTCACGTCCCTCATAGGGTGCGATCCTGCCCTTGTCGAAATGATCAGGCAGCGGCAATTCCCGACCATCGAAGACGGCGACATAGCCGTCGCCCCGGCGCTGAACAGTCGAGGGCAGCATGTTCATCTGCGGCGCGCCGATGAAGCCGGCGACGAACATGTTGACGGGACGATCGTAGAGGTTCTGCGGCGTATCGACCTGCTGGATGTGGCCGTCCTTCATGACGACGATCCGGTCCGCCATGGTCATGGCCTCCACCTGGTCGTGGGTGACGTAGATGAACGTGGCGTTGAGGCGCTTATGCAGCTTGGTGATTTCGGAGCGCATCGTGCCGCGCAGCTTGGCGTCGAGATTGGAAAGCGGCTCGTCGAGAAGGAAGACGGCGGGATTGCGCACCATCGCGCGGCCGAGCGCGACGCGCTGGCGCTGGCCGCCCGAAAGCGCCTTCGGCTTGCGGTTCAGGAGATGGGCGATGTCGAGGATCTTGGCTGCATCCTGCACTTGGGCATCGATGAAGTCTCGCGATACTTTTCTGAGCTGCAGGCCGAAGGCCATGTTTTTGTAGACGGTCATATGCGGATAGAGCGCATAGTTCTGGAAGACCATGGCGATATCCCGATCCTTGGAGGGGACGTCGTTCATCAGGTCGCCGCCGATCTTCAGTTCTCCTCCCGAGATCTCCTCGAGGCCGGCGATCATCCGCAGCGTTGTCGATTTACCGCAGCCGGAAGGGCCGACCAGGATGATGAATTCCTTATCGGCGATTTCCAGATCGATGTCGTGGACGACGGTGAGCGCGCCGTAGGATTTGTTCAGCTCTTTAAGCGAAATGCTGGCCATCGGGTCCTCCTGAATTCACCAATAGGAAGACCAGCGGCGCGAAAGGCGCGTCAAAGCTTCCATGTAATAATAATCTCCCCAGGAGACGCATTCATCGACGCCCTCGCCGCGGCAGGTGTTGAAGGGTGATTTCTTCGAATAGGTGGCGTGCAGCACCAGGCCGTTGGAGATCGTGGGATCCTTGACCGCATAGTGGTCGGCCAGGCTCTTCATCATCCGCCGCGCCAGCGTGCGATAACGCTCGGCGGCTTCGGCTTCGACGAGATCGGCCATCTCCAGAAGGCCACAGGCGGTAATTGAGGCCGACGAGCTGTCGCGCGGCTCGCCGTCTGCGTCCGAAAAGACGAGATCCCAATAGGGCACCATGTCGGCCGGCAGCCGGTTGAGATAGAAGGTGAGCAGCCGGTCGAAGGTCTGGCGATATTCCTCAATCCGCTCGTAACGATAGGAGAGCGCCATGCCTGAAATTCCCCAGGCCTGTCCGCGCGCCCAGGCGCTGTCGTCTTTGTAGCCTTGCTTGGTGGCGCCGCGCACCGGCGCTCCGGTGACCGGGTCCATATAGAAGGTGTGATAGGTGGAATCGTCAGGCCGCACCGAATTGGCGAGCGTGGTGCGGGCGTGGATGAGCGCGATCTCGCGGTATTTCGGATCACCGGTCTCGCGGCTTGCCCAGTAGAGAAGCGGCAGGTTCAAGAGGCAGTCGATGATGTAGCGGTATTCTTCTGCTTTACCCTTGCGGCCCCAGGCCTGGATGAATTGGCCGATCGGCTGAAAACGTTCGATCAGCTGGTCGGCGGCGAGGATCGCAGCCCGGCGCCCATCCTCGTCTCCGACGAGCTTCCAGGCGGCGATGCAGGAGGGCGAATAGAGAAAGCCCATGTCGTGATGATCGGTCTCGATGCGGTTAATGATCCGATGCAGGAACGACTGGACCTGGGTCTGCGCGGCATCTCGGAAAACTGCCTCGCCGCTGTGTTCGAAAGCGAGCCACAGCTCTCCCGGCCAGAAGCCTGCTGTCCATTGGTCGTTGGCGACAGCGGGGTAGAAATTCTTGACGCTCGAATGGTTCTGCGCGGCATGGGTGAATTCGGGAAGGTTGCGCCGGATCTGATCGACAGCGAGATCGAGCGCGGTTTTCACCTCCTCGTCGGTGATCGGCTGCGGGGCGACTGAGGAAATGGCGTTCATGGCCTAACCCTTCAATCCGGTCGAGGCGATGCCTTCGACGAAGAAGCGCTGGAGTACAAGGAAGACGACGAGAACCGGGATGAGCGCGACGACGGAGGCCGCCATGATCAGCCCATACTCGGCCGAATATTGCGAGATGAACATGCGCAGGCCGATCTGGACCGTCTTCAGCTCGGTCTTGGTCAGATAGATCATCGGCCCGAGAAAGTCGTTCCACGTGGTGACGAAGGTGAAGATCGTCAGGGTCGAGAGCGCCGGCTTCGACAGCGGCAGCATGATGCGTGCCCAGATCTGGTACTCGTTCATGCCGTCGATGCGGGCCGCCTCGCAAAGTTCGGTCGGAATCGACATATAGAATTGCCGCATGAGGAAGACGCCGAAGGCGGTGAAGGCTTGCAGGCAGATCAGCGCCAGATGGGTGTTGTTGAGGCCGAATTCGCGCATCAGCAGGAATTGCGGCACCATATAGACCTGCCAGGGCATGGCGATGGTGGCGATGTAGCCGAGGAACAGAGTGTTCTTATAGGGAAAATTCAGCTTGGCGAAGGCGTAGGCCGCAAAGCTGGAGGTCAAAAGCTGCAGCAGCGTGACGATGATCGTCAGTTTCGAGGTGTTGTAGATGAAGAGGGCGAGCGGGATCTTCGTCCAGATATCGACGTAGTTTTGCCATTGCGGTACGGACGGTATCCACTCGATCGGGAAGGCGAACACGTCGCGGCTGAGCTTCAGCGATGCCGAAAGCATCCAGGCAAAGGGCATCAGCATGATCAGCGTGACGGCGATGACGATGGCATAGATCGCGACCGTCCCGACGGTCACCTTGCGTCCGGCGATCCTCATGCCTCGTCCTCCCTCTGGCGCCGGAACTGGAAGACGGTGACCGCGAGGACGAGGAAGAACAGCACCAGCGAAACCATGCTGGAATAGCCGAGATCCCAGGAAATGAAAGCTTCGTTGTAGATGTGGTAGACGAGGACCAGCGTCGAGGTGCCGGGTCCGCCTTGGGTGATCATGTAGATCTGATCGAATACCTTGAAGGACTGGATGGTCAGCATGACGGTCACGAAGAAGGTCGTCGGGCCGAGCTGCGGCACTGTGACATGGATGAATTTCTGCCAGGAATTGGCGCCATCGAGGTCGGCGGCCTCGTAGAGTTCGGCATTGATGCCCTGCAGGCCGGCCAGATAGATGACCATGTAATACCCCATGTTCTTCCAGATGCCGAAGAGGATCACCGTCACCATCGCCCAGTGGCGATCGGCTGCCCATCCCGGCATGTTCTTCGGGTCGAGGCCGAGCGTGTAGAGGGCCATGTTCACCGGTCCCATCTCGGGGTTGAAGATCATGTTCCAGACGACCGCGACGGCGACCAGCGAGGCGACATAAGGGAAGAACATCGCCGTGCGGAAGAAATCGCGCCCGACGATCTTCTGGTTGAGGAGAACGGCGAGGCCGAGGGCGCAGACGAGCGTCGCCGGCACGGAGGCGACCGTGTAGATAACCGTGTTCCAGAACGCCGCGATGAAGGCCTTGTCCTCGAACAGCCGCCAGAAGTTGTCGAGGCCCGCGAATGTGATCGCGTTCGAGCCGTCCCAATGCATGAAGGCGAGCGCGAAGGCGAACAGGATCGGGCCGAGCGTGAAGACGGCAAAGCCGATGAAATTTGGCGCAATGAAGGAGTAGGCGACAAGCGCGTTGCGTATCCTGCGCTGGCGCTTGGACAGGACCGTGACCTTCCGGCCGGAGGCTGCCAGAGCGCCATCCGCTGCGATGACCGAATTCGATAGGGACACCGATGCCTCCTCTTCCTCTCGCATCGACATAGCACAAATCCCCTATTGGTCAAACAAGTTCTGAATGTGTCATATGAATTTTATGGAAATCGCAAAATACATATGATAAGTGGGCGGGAAAGCAGACGTCCATCAATGCTTTTCCGGTACGGGGAGAGACATGTTCAGTCAGATTTCAGGAGAGCTGCCGGATGTGCTGGGCGATTTCACGCCCGGGGCGGTCTGCTCCGATCGCGTCAGATGGAATTCCGTGCCGCAGGCGACGCGCGAACTGGTCGTTCGGGAGGCCGAAGAGACTCTGGCGCGGGCCTGGCCTGTTATCACTGCGTCGGACTACCGGGCGTTCACCGCGACGGGCAACCGTTCGCGCTTCGAGGAGCTCTATTTCACACGGCGCCGGATGCTCAACAATCTGGTGCTTGGCGAACTTATCGAAGGTGCAGCCCGGTTCCTGCCGAAGATCGTCGACGGCATCTTCCTGATCGTCGAGGAAAGCGGCTGGCAGCTTCCGGCGCATAATGCCTATGAACGCAGCGGCGCGCGGCTGCCGCTACCCGACAATTCGCAACCGGTCGTCGATCTCTTCGCAGCCGAAACGGCTGCCCTGCTTGCCACTATCGTGGCCTTGCTCGGCGACGAACTCGACGGCATCAGCCCCGAGATCACCGCACGGGTGGACCGCGAGATCGAGGCCCGCATCCTTACGCCCTATCTCGCCCGGCATTTCTGGTGGATGGGCCGCGACGATGAGCGGATGAACAACTGGACGGCATGGATAACCCAGAACGTCCTCTTGACGGTCTTTTCGCTGAAAACAGATCAGGCGACGCGCCACGCCGTCGTCAGAAAGGCACTCGGCAGTCTTGATGCTTTCCTGAAGGACTACGCCGAGGACGGCGCCTGCGAGGAGGGCGTCGTCTACTACCGCCACGCCGCGCTTTGCCTCCACGGTGCATTGACCATCCTCGATACCGTGGCCCCGGGCCTGTTTGCCAGGTTCTGGCAGCAGCCGAAGGTCCGCAACATGGCCGAATATATCGCCAACATGCATGTCGCCGGCCGCTACTATTTCAACTTCGCCGATTCTTCCGCGGTGGTCGAACCCTGCAGTGCGCGGGAATACCTGTTCGGACAAGCGGTCGGCTCGCCGATGCTGGCCGAGTTCGCCGCAGCCGACAGGGTCGCCGCCGACAATCCGCACCTGCCCGGGGAATGGAACCTCTGGTATCGCGTGCAGGAACTGCTGGTCGGCCCGACGCTTCCCGCTGCCGTCCACCCGCGTCATGCGCGCAGGCGCGAGATCTTCTATCCCGGCATTGGTCTGTTCATCGCTCGCGACGAGCAGTTTTCGCTTGCCGTCAAGGGCGGCAACAACGGCGAGGGCCACAATCACAACGATGTCGGAAGCGTGACGCTCTATAAGAACGGTCGTCCGTTGCTGATCGATGTCGGTGTCGAGACCTATACTGCAAAGACCTTTTCGGCGCAGCGCTACGAGATATGGACGATGCAGTCGGCTTTTCACAACCTGCCGACCTTCGCAGGCGTCATGCAATCCGCCGGCGAAGCGCTCGGCGCGCGCAATGTCGAGGTCGGGTATGACGAGCAGAGCGCGCGCATCTCTCTCGATATATCTGGCGCCTATCCCGCCGAAGCGCAGTTGCACAGCTACCGTCGCGTCGTTTCCCTGCTGCGTGGCCGCCATGTCGAGATCGTCGACACCTATGACGGGGGCAAGCCGGCCATCCTGTCGCTGATGACATGCCTGGCACCGACCGTAACCTCGGACAGGATCGATCTCGCCGATCTCGGCAGCATTTTCGCCGACGGCAGTGGGCCGATCGAAATCGATGAGATCGACGTGGACGACATCAGGCTGAGAGCGGCCTGGCCGGAAAAAATCTACCGGCTGCGCCTATCGTTTCCCGGCAGGGTCCTGAGATTGCGGATCGTCTGAGGAGGACGAGCATGAAATTGACGCTAAAGATCACGGACGCCAATGGGTTCGTGCTGGCAAGCTCCACTGGGCAGGACGAGACGTTTCTAGTCTATCGCCAGAGCTATCGCGAGGGCGATTGCGTCGTCGTAGAAGCTTCAGAACTCGGGCATGTGTTCCTGGCGCTGGACAGCGCGATCCAGCCCGGCCTCGTCTATATCAGGGAAAGCGACTATTGCTTCGCCGTGCCCTTCGGCGACAAGCGCAAGTCCTATTCGCCGAACGCCTTTAAGGGTGATATCCATCGGCTTTCAGCAAAAAGCGCGCGGCCCGATGAGATCGCCCAGCGGCGCAATCTCGCCCTGAACCCCTGGGACGATCACGCCAATCGGACGCTTTTTCCGCATGCGCGCGCCAATGTCGAAACCCGAGGGGAAGCGGTCTTTGCGGCGCGCAACGCGATCGACGGCGAAAAGGCCAACGACGATCATGGCTTCTGGCCCTACACCAGCTGGGGCATCAATCGCGATCCGCAAGCCGCGCTGACCGTGGAGTTCGGCAGGCCCGTCCGGATCAACGAGATCGTCTTCTACCTCCGGGCCGATTTCCCGCATGATTCCTGGTGGGAGAAAGCCAGCGTCACCTTCTCGAATGGCAGAACCTCTTCTTTTCCGCTGGTGAAATCCGGCGCCGCGCAGGTTTTTTCCATCGAGCCTTGCATCGTCGAATGGGTCGAAATGCATGGCCTGATCAAGGCGGAGGACGGCTCGCCTTATCCGGCGCTGACGCAGGTCGAAATCTGGGGAACGGAAGCGCCGGGCGCCGGAGACCGGAACGTCGCAGCCGTTGCTACCGAAGGCGAGGCTAAGCACGCCTGATAGCAGAGAAACCGCGTCGCTTCCGTCAGAGCATGTGCCCATGCTAAGGAGGTCGGATGCGACTGCTTGTGGTGGAGGACAACAAGGATCTGGCGGCCTGGCTGGGGAAAGCCCTGCGACAGGCGCAATATGCTATCGATATCGCCCATGACGGCGAGGACGCCGAGCATATGCTCAAGGTGGCCGAGTATTCGGCAATGATCCTCGACCTTGCGCTGCCCAAGCTTGACGGATTGACGCTCTTGAAGCGATTGAGGCAGTCGGGAAGCAAGCTGCCTGTCATCATCTTGACCGCGAATGCGAGCCTGGATGGGCGTGTGGCCGGGCTCGACAGCGGCGCCGACGATTATCTCGCCAAGCCTTTCGAAATCGCCGAGCTCGAAGCGAGAATCCGCGCGGTGGTGCGCCGCGGGCAGGATCGCGCATCGTCGGAAATCACCGTCGGAAACCTACGTTTTTCCGGTGGGACGCGGCAGTTTTTCGTCGCGGATGAGCTGTTGCAACTGACGCCGCGAGAATATGCTGTCCTTGAGCAGCTCGTCATGAAGCTTGGCACCACCGTCTCGAAAGCCACGCTTTCTGAAAGCGTGTTCGGTTTCGACGACGAGGCGGATCCGAGCGCCATCGAAATCTACGTCCACAGGCTGCGAAAGAAGCTCGAGAGCAGCTCGGTTCAGATCGCGACGTTGCGTGGGCTCGGTTATCTCCTCAGACATGTCCAGTAGCGTCGTCACAAAGGTAGGGGCGACGATCGCGCGGCTCAGCCGGAGCCTGAGGGTGCAACTGCTCTGCTGGGTGCTGCTGACCCTGCTCGGCGCCATCGGCTTCAATCTTTACGACAGCTTCTGGACGGCCGACGCGACGGCAAAGCTGGTGACGGATCGAACGCTTCTGGCCTCGGCCCGGGTCATCGCCGAGGCCGTCCGCGTCGACGAGGGCGGCAATGTTCAAGTGGACGTGCCGCCTTCCGCGCTGGAGATGTTCGATACAGGCTTCGGTGACCGGGTGTCCTATCAGGTGATCACTGCGTGGGGCAGTCTTGTGAGTGGCGTTCCCGACCTGCCGTTGCCGGCCATCCATCGCGCAGGTGAGGATCGCGCGTTTCATGGCGCCGATGTGCGCGTCATAATGCTCGACCATCCTGTCGTCGGGCTGCCCGATGACGGCACCATCTCCGTGACCGTCGCCGTGACCCATAACAGCCAGTACGCGATGCGACGGCAGCTGTGGCTCTCGGACTTTTCGAAGCAGTTTGTGCTCCTCTTCGTCGCAAGCCTGGTAACCATCCTCGGGCTTCAACGGGGCCTGGCGCCAGCTCTGCGACTGCGGGACGCTGTGCGACAGCGCGGTCGCAACCGTCTCGATCCGCTGCCGCCGGAGATGGTGCAGAGCGAACTGCAACCGCTCGTTCACGCACTCAACGACTACATGGAGCGCGTCCAGAACCAGATGGCCGCGCAGCGACGGTTCGTATCGAATGCTGCCCATCAGCTGCGAACGCCCTTGGCGCTGATTTCGACCCAGGCGAGCGTGGCGGCCCGGGAAGACGATGCGGGTCGCCGCGACGAGGCGCTCTTTGCGCTTCGCACAAGCACGAAGCAGATTTCGCGTCTCGCCAGCCAACTCCTTACCTTGTCACGCGCCGAGCCCGGAAGCCGGCGCCCGCGCAGCGACGCTGCCGACCTCAGCAAGGCAGCCCGTGAGATTTTGGAGGCGCATGCTGAAGAGGCGCTGAGGCGCAACATCGACGTCGGTCTGGAAGCGGATGGTCCCGTCATCGTCGAAGGCGACGGGACGATGTTGCGCGAGATGCTGGTCAACCTCATAGACAACGCGATCCGCTATACCAGCCCGAACGGACGGGTGACCGTCACGGTCGGGCAAGCGGACGGCAACGCCGTCGTTACCGTCGAGGACAGCGGGCCGGGGATTCCCCACGGGGAGCGGGAGCAGGTTTTCGAACGGTTCTACCGGATCATGGGGACCGAAGCGGAGGGCAGCGGTCTTGGGCTTGCGATCGTCCGGGAGGTCGTCGAAGGTGCGGGAGGTTCAGTCTCGCTCGATGATGCAGATGGCGGCGGTCTTGTCGTTACCGTGCGGCTTCCGCTGACCTGAACCCGAGGCGAGGTTCCTTTCAAGATTGACTGCATCAATGAAAGAAGGCCGGGCATGGCGCCCGGCCTTCAGTACGATCTGCCTAGGGAGGATCGATCTGTTTACTGCGTGTCGAGGTGCTGCTGCGGCCGCCACTTCGCCAGACGGTTCTCGACCAACGTCATGATGTATTCCGCAACAAGCGTGACGACCATGACGAGGAGGATTGCCGCGAACATGCCGGCCGCATCGAACGTACCCTTGGCGATCGAGATGAGCTGACCGATGCCAAACCGGGCGCCGACGAATTCGCCGACGATTGCGCCGATGATCGCGAAACCGAAGGACACGTGCAGACTGGCGAAGATCCAGCTCATCGCCGAAGGAATGATCACCGCGCGGGTCACCTGCCAGTCCGAGGCCCCAAGGATGCGGGCATTGGCGATCATATTGCGGTCGGCCTCGCGCACGCCCTGGAAGGCGTTTGCAAACACGACGAAGAACACCATGATGAAGGCGAGAGCGACTTTGGAGGGCAGGCCGAGGCCCATGATCATGATGAAAATGGGGGCGAGAACGACGCGCGGTATCGAGTTGATCGCCTTGATGTAGACGGAGAAGATGTCCGACAGAAAGCGGTTGCGGCCGAGGCCGACGCCGACGAAAACGCCGGTGATCGAGCCGGCGAAGAAGCCGATCAGCGCCTCTTCCATCGTCACCCAGAGATTGTACCACAGCGAACCTTCGGTGGTGCCTTCCGTTGCCCATTCATAGAGGCGCTGAACGACGCCGCTCGGGCTCGAATAGAAGAACGGGTCGATCCACTGCATATTGGAGGAGAGTTCCCACATGCCGATCGCGAAGACCAGGATGGCGATCTGCCAGAAACGCACCAGAAATTTCCGCTGACGCATCGCCTTCAGCGCCGACGCCTCGATTTCTGTATCAGACGTGCCCGGCCGAAACATGGTGGCCGAACCGGCCTCAAGAGTGGTGTGTGCCATGATATCCTCCCTCAGGCCGCTTCGCTTGCGCGGCGGTAGCTGGTCTCGACCTCTTCGCGGAGGTCCTCCCAGATCGTCTTGCAATAGTCGATGAAGCTCTGCTCGTAGCGGATTTCCGACACGACGCGCGGGCGTGGGAGATCGATCGTGTAGACCGACTTGACCGTCGCGGGGCCGGCGGTCAGCACATAGACTTTATCCGCGAGCGCCACAGCCTCTTCGAGATCGTGGGTCACGAACACTACCGAGGCCTTTCGCTCCGCCCAAAGCTTCAAGAGCTCTTCATGCATGACTGTGCGGGTCTGCACGTCGAGCGCCGAAAACGGCTCATCCATCAGCAGGATTTCGGGCTCGTTGATGAAGGTCTGCGCCAGCGAGACGCGCTTGCGCATGCCGCCCGAAAGCTGGTGGGGGTAGTGATGGAGAAATTTCGAAAGACCGACACGGGCGATCCAGTCGCGGGCGCTCTTTTCCGCCTCGGCGCGGGACTTTCCGCGGAACAGTGGACCGGCCATGACATTGTCGATGACGTTCTTCCAGGGAAAGAGCGCGTCGGTCTGGAATACGAAGCCGACACGCGGGTCAATGCCGGTGATGGGCCCGCCCATCAGCCGGACTTCGCCGGCACTTGGGCGTGCGAGACCGGTCACGAGGTTGAGCGTCGTCGATTTCCCGCATCCGGTAGGACCGACGACGGCGACAAACTCTCCGCGGGCAACCGTCATGTTGAAATCGCGCAAGGCTGTGAGGGATTTTCCGGTCGGCGAGACGAAGCGCCGGCTGACGTTGATCAGCTCGATCGCCGGGATCTGCTTGTTGTCATGTTGCATGATGATACCTGAGGCGTGCCTTAGGGCGCGTGCACGCAATGCCCATGGATCGATCGGAGGCCGCTTCCGGCTGAAGCCGGAAGCGATATCACGCGTTACTTGACGTTCTTGACGAATTCCGTCGTGTAGGTCTTGGAAAGGTCGATCTGCTTGCCTTTGACGTTCTTGGAGAATTCCGAGAGCACGGCAAGCACGGTCTTCGGACCGTCTTCCGGCATGACACCATCAGTGGTGAACATGCCCTTGCCGTCGTTCAAAGCCTTGATGTAGCCGTCCTTGTCGCCGACGTAAAAGTCCTTCGGCATCTTGTCTGCGATCTCGGCGGCAGAATGCGTGTTGATGTAGCGCAGGGTCTTCACGAAAGCGTTGGCGAGCTTTTGTGCCTCGTCCTTGTGCGCATCGACCCAAGCGGTTTCCATATAGAGCGAGGCGGCCGGATAGGTCCCGCCGAGCGCCTTTCGGGTCGATTCGACCGTGCGCATGTCGACGAGAACGCTGGCTTCGCCGGTTTTGATCAGGCGCGAGATCGTCGGTTCCGTCGTCATGCCGGCCTGGATCTGATCCTGTTGCATGGCGGCGATGAACGTGCCGCCGGCACCGACTGGAACGGTGACGACGTCGCCCGGCTGCAGGCCGGCCTTCGACGCCATGAAGAGCGTCAGGAAGTTGGTGGAAGAGCCGAGGCCGGTAACGCCGAGGGTCTTGCCCTTGAAATCGGCCGGCGATTTGATCTCCGGATGCTTGCTCGAGACCATCTCGACCTCACCCGGCGCCTGACTGAACTGGACGAGAGATTCGACGAACTTGCCCTTGGCCTGCAGGTCCACGCAATGGTCGTAGAAGCCGACAACACCCTGGACGGCGCCCGCCAGCAGCTGGTTTTCGGCATCGACGCCGGCAGCTTCGTTCAGGAGTTCGACGTCGAGGCCTTCGTCCTTGAAGTACCCGAGCGATTCGGCGAGCTTGGCCGGCAGATAGATCTGCTTTTCATAGCCGCCGACCATGATGGTGATCTTGTCGGCTGCGTTTGCGGCGCTCGCAGCGAAAGATGCTGCAGCGAAAAGCGTGGAAAGGGCTACGGTTTGAAAAAGGCTGCGTGAAGAACGCATGGAAATCTCCTCCTGGTGCTTGCATCGTCGTCTGGCCACCTTGACCGTGCTCCTCCACGATGCTGCCCTTTCCTATGACGTCGAAGCTTTCAACTAGCTTTCAGCCGCAGAAGGGTCAAATAGCGCGTCCAATCCATGCGACACGCCGAAAAACGCGTTGCGCGCGCTTCCATACAATGGAGGAGCCTGCTCAAATTGCCGGGAAAGTCGCTTTCGGCGTCGATTTTTGGATGGGTTGGTCGTGACTGTCGAAAAGCCTGCCGTGCGGCGGGGGCTTCTCGTTGGACTCAGGTCGCAAAACTCCGCAGGTCCTTCAGCAGGTTGCGGTACCTCGTCTGACTGCCGACCAGGTGCTCACGCATGGCGTTGCGGGCAGCCTGCTCGTCCCTGTCGGAGATCGCAACGATGATTGCTTCATGTTCCCTGTGGATCAGCTTTCGGTAGGCGGTCTGCTCGGCAGTCCTTGTTTCCGGGACAAGTCTCGATTGCGGGATGATCGCTGACCCCTGGGATTGAAGGAAGTGCTTGAACAGTGGATTGTTGGTCGCCTCGGCGATCGCGACATGGAGTTCGAGATCCGCCTCGCGGATGGATTGATCCGTCTCGATGCACTGGAGGATCTTCCGGTGGCATTCGAAGATCGCTTCCTCCTGCGCCGGCGAGCGGCGCAAGGCGGCAAGTCCGGCCGCCTCGATTTCGACGGGGGTTCGGATTTCGAGCACTTCCAAGTCGGAGGCGACACGGGCCTTGTCGTTGCGCCCGGAGAGCGCCGCGCCCAGATCGGCGCCAACCACGAAGATGCCGGCGCCCTGGCGTACTTCGACGAGCCCGTCGGAGCGAAGTGCGGCCACCGCCTCGCGCACGACGGTCCGACTGACGCGATGTGTTTCGGTCAGTTCATGCTCACTCGGGAGCTTGTCGCCGGCAGAATACTGGCCGCTCAATATTGCCTGTCGCAGGCTCTCGCCGACCCGCGAGACCAGCGACCCCGAGCCCTTACCGCGATCCTTCACCTGCATAGCCACGCCTCGCCCCTTGCATCGGCTGGATCCGGACGCCGCCGAGTTTGGTGGCATGCGAAATCTCGATTCATCACACATGTATGACAAATCGCATCGTCTTTCAATGAAGAACGGCACCCGTTGCTTGCCTGTTTTGCCGGGTAGGGTGCTGCGACCCAGAAGATCTCTTCGGCGTTAGCGAGGTATCCGCCCGCGCACCGCGTCTTCCTTCGCCTCACTAAGAGAGTTCAGGGAGGGGCGATTCAGAGGCGCTTGGTCGACTCCCCGCGCACAAATCTCGGCGTCAGGATGAAATCCTGCGGCGGCTCTGCGGCGGCCTCGGGGCTGGCTATTCTTGCCAGCAGACGCTGTGCGGCCAGTTCGCCGAGCTTCGGTGCATCCTGAACCACCATGGTGATGCGCGGCGTGATGACGTTGCTCCAGGGCACGTCGTCGACCATTGCCAGCGACACGTCGTCAGGGCAGCGGAAACCCATCTCCTGCATTACCTGCAGGGCCGCCAGCCCCGTCATATTGTTGGCGCCGATGATGGCGGTCGGCCGGTCGCGGCGGGTTAAGAGCCGCATCGCCTGCGCATGGCCGCCGGTCCTGGTGTAGCCGCCCTCGACGACCAGCGAAGGGTCGATGTCCGCGCCGGCGCCGGCCATCGTATCCATGAAGCCTTTCAGGCGTTCGTCGGCGGTGTGCAGGCCGCTTGGGCCGGAGATGAAGCCGATGCGCCGGTGGCCGAGCTGCAGCAGATGTTCGGTCAGGATAGTTGTCGTCAACGGATTGTCGGAGCCGACGAAATCGCGTTCTGCGCCCTCGACCTTCTGGTCGAACATCACGATCGGCGTCTTGAAGTCGCGCAGGAAGGTTGCGTACTCCTCGCCGCGCCCGTTGGCTGCCAAGGCAATGCCGGCAATCTTCTGTGCCTCCAGCCGCTCCAGCAGCGCCCGTTCAAGATCGGCCCTGCCGGAGGAGTCGGCGATCAGGACGAAATAGCCGTGATCGAGCGCCTGGTGTTCAATTTCGCGGCGGATGTCGCCGAAGAACATATTGCCGAGATTGGCCGAAACAAAACCGATCAGCGAACTGCGTCCGCGCGCCAGCGTCTGGGCCACCGGATCGATACGGTAGCCGGTCGATTTTATCGCCTGCTGGATGCGATCGAGCGTCTCGGCGCCGACCCGCTTCGGACTGTTGAGCGCGAGCGAGACGGTCGAGATCGAAACCCCCGCAAGACGCGCTACATCACGTATGGTGGTCATTTTTTGTCGAACCGGTTCTATAGGTTATTTATGGCAGATTTTATTTGTCGGTGCAACACGTTGACGGCAAAAGCGGCAACATGCGGGCGAGATTCCGACTTGAACTAGATGGATTTCGGCTTGACAGCTCGAAACTCGCGGCGGATGATCTGGCCACCGAACCGGTTCGATGATTTAACGAACCGGAAACAGGGAGGAGAAACCTGTGACGATAGCGGCACGCCAGCTGGAAAATTCGGCATCGGACAAGCACGCTTGGTTCAGCCAGGACCGCTTGGGCATGTTCATCCATTGGGGCCTCTATGCGCTCGGAGCCCGCCATGAGTGGTTGAAAAACCGCGAGGAGCTGAGCGACGAGCACTACCAGCGCTATTTCGACAATTTCGATCCCGATCTCTACGATCCCAAGGAATGGGCTCGACGCGCCCGTCTGGCCGGTATGAAATATGTCGTGGTGACGACCAAGCATCACGAGGGTTTCTGCCTCTGGGACAGCAAGGTCACCGATTACAAGGCGACGAACACACCTTGCGGCAAGGACCTGCTGACGCCCCTGGTCGAGGCGTTTCGCGCCGAGGGGCTGAAGATCGGCTTCTATTATTCGCTGCTCGACTGGCACCACCCGGACTTTCCGATCGACGTCCACCATCCCTTGCGCAACCATCCTGACGCCAAGGCGCTGAACGCCGACCGCAAGATCGCCAACTACGCCGCCTATATGCGCGAACAGGTGCGCGAGCTTCTGACCGGATTCGGCCGCATCGACATCATCTGGTTCGATTTCAGCTATCCCGGCCGCGAATATCACGGTCTGCCGGGCAAGGGGCGTGCCGATTGGGAGAGCGAACAACTGATCGAGCTGGTGCGCGAGTTGCAGCCCGAAATCATCGTCAACAACCGCCTCGATCTGCCACCGGGCAAGCTGCCTGATGTAACGACCCCAGAGCAATATACGCCGCGCGTGGCGCCAGCTATCGCCAGCCAGGGGGTGCTCTGGGAGGCATGCCATACCTTCAGCGGCTCCTGGGGTTATCACCGTGACGAGGATACTTGGAAGAGCCCGGAACAGATCATCCAACTGCTGATCGATTCCGTCGCGCTCGGCGGCAACCTGCTGATGAATGTCGGTCCGACTGGGCGCGGCGCGCTCGATGCGCGCGCCATCGATGCGCTGGAGGTTTACCAGAACTGGATGGCCGTCAACGGGCGCTCAATTTATGGGGCCGGGCCATCAGAGCTGCCGGTGCCGGCCGGCTGCCGCTACACCCAGCGCGGCAACCGCCTTTATCTGCATGTCTACAACTGGCCCTACCGCCACGTTCATATCGAGGGCCTCGCCGACAAGATCGCCTATGCGCAGTTCCTGCACGATGCCAGCGAAGTGCGCTGGCTCAACCACACGAGGGATGTGGATTCCAATATCGGCGTGATGGTGCCGGAAGGCATGATCATGCTCGAACTGCCGGTCCGGCGACCTGATGTCACCGTTCCGGTAATCGAGATCATCCTCAAGGTGTGAGCTCGGTCGCATCCGCACGTTCATTGCGTCATGGAGGGAGGAGAAACCCATGAAGGTTCTGAAGAAAACGCTTTTGCTCGCCGCAATCGGCGGCAGTCTGTTGGCCACCACCGCATCGGCCGAGCAGGTGAACCTGACCTGGCAGATGTGGACCGGTTCCGATGCCGACACCAAGGGCTGGCAGCACCTGGCCGACATGGTGACCACCAAATACCCCGATATCAAGGTGACGCTGACGACGACGGGATGGGTCGACTACTGGACGCGGCTGCCGGTGCTGGCGGCATCCGGACAGCTCGCCGACATCGTTTCCATGCAGTCGCTGCGCATGCCGAATTTTGTTTCGCTGCTCGAGCCTCTGAATGAGCGGATCGCGGCCGACAAGTTCGACGTCGGCGCCTTTACGCCCTCGATCATCGGCGGCATGTCTGTCGACAAGCAGCTTTACGGCTTGCCTTACGACGTCGGTCCGTGGGTCATCTATTATAACCAGGACGCGCTCGAAGCTGCCGGCGTTCCGTTGCCGAAGCCGGGCTGGACGCTTGCCGAATTTACCGATGCCGCCAAGAAGTTGACCAAGGACGGTAAATACGGCTTTGGCATCACCCCGACCAATTATTCGGTTCTGGCCGCCGCCTGGGGCGATAAATATGTCAACGACGCAGGAGAGCTAGACCTCACCAATCCGAGTGCCGTTGCTGCCGCCGATAGGGTGATTGGCTTTGCCGCCAAGGACAAGGTCGCGCCGCTGGTGCCGTCGAGCGCCGATGCCGGCACGGTCATCCAAGGTCGGTTTTATTCGGGCAATGTCGCCATGTATATCGACGGTCCGTGGTCAATCATTGGCATGAAGGACAAAGTCAAGTTCAAAATTGGTTCTACCTCCCTGCCGCGCGGAGACGGCGAGCTTACCGCCGTCACGGCGGGCTCAGGTTTCGGCATCGCCACGACGAGCAAGAACAAGGATGCGGCGTGGAAGGCGATCCAGGTGCTGACCAGCCCGGAGGCGCTGCAGTATCTTGCCGAGCAGGGCCGTGCGCTGCCGGCGCGCACGGCTTCGCAACCCTCGTGGTACAAGGTAGCGGCCAAGGACATTACCAATGGCGGCGAGGCCATCGACTATTCCCTGGCGCATTCCGTGCCCTACGTGATCACCAACAACTGGGCGGCGGTCGAAAACCTGTTCAACCAGTATTTCCCGCCGGCCTTCGGCGGCAGCGCCGACGCCAAGCAGACGATGGAGTCCATCCAGAGCCTTGCGCAACAATAGAGCGCCCGCGCGTCTGAGAAGACGCGCCGTCGCTTTGGATCTGCGCATGATCGTTCGGACAATTGATTTCGATTTACGGGTCATGCGCCAGCTCTCGCCAGGCGAGATTGTCACGCATGGAGGAAGACATGTCGCAAAGCGCCGTCGCCGAAATTCCGCTGCAGCCCGGTCAGCCACGGCGCTTTCTGATGCCCGAGACCCAGACTGCCATGCTGTTCCTGCTGCCGAGCTTCCTCGGCTTCATGATCTTCATGGCTCTGCCGATCCTGGCGTCGCTAGCGCTGAGCTTCACCAATTGGCAGCTGATCTCGACGCCGTCCTTCGTCGGCTTTCAGAATTACATCAAGCTCTTCACCGTCGATCCGGCGTTTTACACCATCTTGCGCAATACGCTGTTCTTCGCCGTCGAATATCTGGCGCTGAACATTGCCGTCTCGCTGACGCTTGCGGTGTGGATATCGAGCCTGAAACGCGGCAAGGCGATCTTCCGGGTGATCTTCTTCCTGCCGACCTTCACGCCGACGATCGCCGCGTCAGTAGTGTGGCTGCTGATCTTCACGCCGGATGGATTGGCCGACGCCGTCATCCGCGCGCTCGGCCTCGGCCTGCCGAATTTCCTGTTGAACCCGACCTGGGCCATGCAGGCAATCATCCTGGTCACGCTGTGGGCGAATGTCGGCTATAACGTCGTGATGTTCAACGCCGCGCTCGATCTGGTGCCGAAGCATTAT
Organism: Rhizobium sp. NZLR1; assembly: GCF_017357385.1. Classification (NCBI taxonomy): domain Bacteria; kingdom Pseudomonadati; phylum Pseudomonadota; class Alphaproteobacteria; order Hyphomicrobiales; family Rhizobiaceae; genus Rhizobium; species Rhizobium sp. NZLR1. The sequence goes on from NZ_CP071633.1 coordinate 767,311, forward strand.
CTCGAAGCGGCGACGATCGATGGCGCCAATGCCTGGCAGCAATTCTGGCGCATCCGCCTGCCTCTCATCTCGCCGACCGTCTTCTTCGCCACCGTGATGACGGCGATCACTTCGCTGCAGGTCTTCGACGAGATCTTTGCGATGACGCGCGGCGGCCCAGGCTCGGCGACGGCCACACTCGGCTTTGCCATTTATCAGAAAGGCTTCACCAACTTCCAGATGGGTTATGCCTCTGCTCTTGCCTGGGTGATGTTCGTCATGATCATGGCGCTCACCATTCTGCAATTCCACATGCAGCGCAAATGGGTGCATTATGACGACTAACCCGACCTCACGGCATCCGCATTCCGTCTCTGCGGATCGGAAGCGCATCCTGCGGCGCGTCGGCACCTTTATGAGTTATGCGGGAATTTCGCTGGTCGCGCTGCTTTTCCTCTTCCCATTTTTCTGGATGGTGTCGAACGCGGTGCGCTCCAACGCCGAAGTGATGGCCGTGCCGGTCCACATTCTGCCCGAGGAGTATCAGTGGGGCACCTTCGTCGATGCCTTCGTTTCGCTGCCGTTCGGAACCTTCCTGTTGAATTCCATTATTGTCGCCTGTGGGGTGACGGCGATCGTGGTCGCGGTTTCATGCCTTTCCGCCTACGCCTTCGCTCGGCTGAGGTTTCCCGGGCGGGAAGGGCTGCTGCTCACCTATCTGAGCACGCTGATGATCCCGCAGGTGATGCTGGTCATCCCGCTCTTCCTGCTGGTCAGCAAGCTCGGCTGGATCAATACCTATCACGGCATGATCCTGCCGGTCGCCTTCTCTTCCTTCGGCACGTTTTTGCTGAGGCAGTTTATCCTCGGCATTCCCAAGGATCTCGACGAGGCGGCGATGATGGACGGCGCTTCGCGCCTGCGTATCCTGGTCACGGTGATCGTTCCGCTTGCCATGCCGGCGATCGGCCTGCTGTCGCTCTTCACCTTCATCGCGCAATGGAAGAGTTTCCTCTGGCCGCTGATCGCTACCAGCGGCGTCGAAAAAGCCACGCTGCCGCTCGGGCTCACCCTGTTCCAGACGCAGCAGGGCACTTCGTGGAATTACATCATGGCGGGTGCGACGATTTCCATGCTGCCGGGCGTCATCCTAGCCATCGTGATGCAGAGGATAATCTACAAAGGCATCTCCGTCGGGTCCGGCTTCGGCGGACGATAATTTATATAAAAAACAGATTAGAGCGTGCCGCGTCAGGTTCGACGCGAAGCTGGTCAAGTTCGGCTGGTGGCCGCCGAAGATGGCGCTCCCGCGCCGCAAAATACACTCGCGCTTAACTTTTGCTTCGCGTCGAAAAGTAAAATTTAACCAAAATTTGAAATAACGCAGTTCTATCCGACTTGCCCAGGGGAACTCATGAAAACGGCCACGCTTGCATCCATCGCCCTGGCGATATCGATCTCTGCCGCCAATGCCCAGACGATCGGGGTTTCGATGTCCGATCTCGACAAATTCAGAACGGCGCTTCTAAACGGTGTCGTCGCGCATGGGCAGACGATATCCGGCCTCAAGCTCGTCACCGAGAATGCCAAGGGCGACAACGAGCTGCAGAAGAAGCAGGTTCAGAAGCTCATTGCCGACAAGGTCGACGCGATTATCCTTGCGGTCTCCGATGGCGACCTCGGGCCGCAAATGACCAAGATGGCCGCAGATGCAGGCATTCCGCTGGTCTATATCAACAACGTCCCCTCCAACCTGCTGGACCTGCCGGACAATCAGGTGGTGGTCGCCTCCAACGAAAAGGATTCCGGAACGCTGGAGACGAAGCAGGTCTGCTCCCTCCTTAAGGGCAAAGGCCGCGTCGTCGTGCTGATGGGCGAACCCTTCCATGCGGCCGCCCGCGCACGCACCCAGGACATTTCCGACGTCATCGCCACGCCTGACTGCAAGGGCCTTCAGATCGTCGAACGGCAGGCCGCTTACTGGTCAAGCGATTATGCCGACCAGCAGATGCAGGAATGGCTCGCGGCCGGGGTCAAATTCGATGCCGTCATCGCCAACAATGACGAAATGGCGCTCGGCGCGATCCGCGCCATGAAGAAGGCCAATATCCCGATGAAGGACGTCGTCGTCGCCGGCGTCGACGCGACCGACGACGCGCTGGCCGCGATGGTGGCCGGCGATCTCGACGTCACCATTCTCCAGAGCGCCGTCGGGCAGGGGGCGACGGCTGTCGATGCTGCCGTGAAGCTCGTCAATAAGGAAAAGGTGCCGCGCGAAAACAACGTTCCCTTCGAGCTCGTCACACCTGAGACCATTGCCCAGTATCTGCCGAAGAGCCAGTGAGCATAAGAGGACTATGATGTTGCATTTCTGGAATAAATTCGGCATTCGCGCACAGATCACCTCCGGCTTCGTGCCGCTGATCCTATTGATGAGCCTGCTCACGGTCAGCGCGATCTCTGGCATGAATGGGCTCGCCTCGATTTTCGCCTCCTATCGCACCACGGCAGGCCAGAGCCTCGCCATATCGGACTACAGCGACCAGCTGAACGAGATTCAGATGTCGGCTGAAGCTTTCCGCTCTACGCCGACGCAGGATGTCGTCGACCGCTTCCGTGCCGGCGTGAAGGCGTTCGACGCCGACGACCCGCGTTTTGCCGGCAACAAGGACCTGCAATCCGGCCTTGCCGCGATCCGCCAGGACATTGCTGCCTATGGCAAGGCTTTCGAACAGATCGTTTCTCTTCAGGCCCGGCGTGACGCCTTGATCTCCAAGGTCACCGAATTTGGCCCTTGGACCAGCATTGCTCTCAACGACGTCGTGCGAAGCGCCTGGCGCCAGAACGATGTGGCCCTGTTGCAAATGACGGCGGCGACGCTGGAGGCCTTGAACCGCAGTCTCTATTTCTCTGAGCGCTTCGTGCATTCCAACGATTTTGCGGCCTATGACACGGCGCAAGCTGCACTTGCCGAAGCGGTCAGCCTCAATGAAGCCGCCGCCAAGGCCGCGAAGAACGAGCTGCAGAAGAAGCGCCTGATGGGCGCCGGCCAGCTCATGCAGAACTACACCGCCCGTCTCGGCGACATGAAGGACGTCCTGCAGGCCTCGGGCAACATCCGCCAGACGCAGCTCGGCGTGCTTGCACCGAGAATATCAGGCGGTTTCAAGGACTTGCAGGCAACTGTCGCGGGGGCGCAGAAGACCCTGGATGGTTCGGTGGACGCAACGGTTGCCTCCGCGACCAGCACGACGCTGGCCATCAGCGGATTGTTGATCGTCATCGGCCTCGTGCTTTCCTATTTCGTCGGCCGGCTGATTTCCTCGGCGGTCCGCAACATGGCCCAGGCGATGGAGCAGCTTGCCCGCGGCGAGGAAGGGATCACGATAACGGGCGTCGAGCACCGCCATGAGCTGGGCGCCATGGCGCGTTCGCTGAAGGTGTTCCAGGAGACCGGCCGCGCCAAGCTGATCGCGGAAGCCAATGCCGAACGGGCTCGCCTGGCCGCCGAAGAAGAGCGGCTCCGCCAGGAGGCCGAGCGGCTCAGCGATGCGCAGGTGATGGAACATGCCTTCCGCCAGATCTCCGTCGGCCTCGATGCGTTGTCGAAGGGTGATCTCACCGTCCGCGTCGGCGAAGTCGACCATCGCTACGTCAGGATCCGGGATCATTTCAACAACTCGGTCGCGAGCCTCGAGGAAGCCGTCGACTCCGTCATTCGCGCGGTCGCCACCATCCGGTCCGGTCTGTCGGAAATCTCCACGGCCTCCAACGATCTCGCCCGCCGCACCGAGCAGCAGGCAGCCTCCCTGGAAGAAACGGTCGCAGCACTCGGCGACGTCACCCGCGGCGTCAACGGCACGGCGGAGGGCGCAGGCCGCGCCCAGGCTGTCGTGGCGACGGCCCGCACCAATGCCGAAAAGGGCGGCGAGATCGTCGCCCGCGCCATCGACGCGATGACGGAGATCCAGAATTCGTCCTCGAAGATCGGCAACATTATCAGCGTCATCGACGAGATCGCCTTCCAGACCAACCTGCTGGCGCTGAATGCCGGCGTCGAAGCCGCGCGCGCCGGTGAAGCAGGCAAGGGTTTTGCGGTGGTCGCCCAGGAAGTCCGCGAACTCGCCCAGCGTTCTGCCAATGCGGCAAGGGAGATCAAGCAACTGATCTCGACCTCCTCGGCGCAGGTCAAGACCGGCGTCGAGCTGGTCGGCCAATCCGGCCTCTCGCTCGAACAGATCGTCGAGCAGGTCACTGCGATGAATGCGACCGTCGCCGAGATCGCCGTTGCCGCCCGCGAACAGGCGACGAGCCTGCGCGAGGTCTCGGCCGCCGGCGACCAGATGGACAAGGTGACGCAGCAGAACGCCGCGATGGTCGAAGAAACCACGGCGGCCGCCCAGAGCCTGACACAGGAAACCGAAAGCCTTGCCCAGCTGCTGCTGCGGTTCAGGACGAGCAGCGGCCGGGCATCGGACCATCGCCACTACGCAATGGCATCGTGATGCTCTGCTGATGCAGATAATCTAGGAGCGCCGCTGGAAGGGCGGCGCCGCTCCTGCCTATTTCGGTGGACGCGGTGTGGTAGGCCCGGCGTCAGTGGCTTTCGGCTGCCGGGCCGTGCGGCGCACCGGCGATGCTCCTGCGCACATGACGGACAGCGGTCCAGACGGCGAAGAGCACGAGCGGGATAGCGCCGAGAACAGCGAGTTTTGTCACGTGCGGATCGACGCCCAGTTCGGAAATGCTTTCGAGGCAAATCTTCGCCAGGCCGACGGTGTAATAGGTAATGGCAATGACGGAGAAGCCTTCGACCGCCTGCTGGATATGCACCTGGATGCGGGCCCGCTCTTCCATCGACGTCAGCAGCGAGGCGTTCTGATCTTCGAGCTGAACCTGCACGGTGGTTCTGAGCAAGTCTCCGGCCAGGCTGACGCGTTCGGCCAGTTCATCGAGGCGCCGCTCTGCCGCATAGACCGAGCGCACAGCCGGTTGGAAGCGCCGGTCGATGAACGTACCCAGCCGTTGCCTCTGTTCGACCCGCTCTTCTCTGAGCTCGGAGAGCCGGCTCGCGACGATCTCGGCATAGGCTTTCGTCGCGCCGAAGCGGTGGCGGGCGAGTGCGGAGAAGTTCAGCACGTCGGAAGAGAGCCTAGTCACCTCGGACAGCAGCGCCTTGTCGACCTTGATGGCGCTCTGCATATGCGCGATCAGCAGATCGAGGCGCCGGTCAAAAGCTGAGAGCCTCGAGACGGTCTCGCGCGCCATCGGTAACGCCAGCAGCGCCATCATCCGGTATGTCTCAATTTCCAGGAAACGCCGGACCATGCGGCCGGTGCGATAGGCGTTGAGGTTGCGGTTGAAGAACAGGAATTCGACGAACCCGCTGTCGGTCAGGCGGAAGTTCGAATGCACTTCCGCATCGCCGCCGCCGACCTGGGATGCGACATAGTCCAGCTTTGGTTTTTCGAGACGCTGTCCATCCTTCTCGTCGCGCACCAGCACTCGGATGGCCGCCATGACCTTTCCTTCGATCTGACGGTAACAGGCCTGAAAGGCTTCCGGCGGATTGCTGCCGGGTTCGGACGAAGCGGGAACGACGAAGGTGAGGGTCAGGAACTCGGTATGCGCCTCCCACTTCAGCCGACCGGCGCCGACGCGGCCGATGCCGTGGTTGCCCCCGAGGGTCATAGTGACATCTTCCAATCCCGGCAGGCGCTCCAGGATCGAGGGAGGGGCATTGTCGCCGACGATCGCGACATGCCAGACATCGGTGTCGCCATCGAAATAAAGCGACGGCCGGGCATGCAACTCGTTGTGAAGCTCCCTGCGCAGCGGATGCTCGGAACCCATCGGCATGGAGATGCACCTCTATACGGTAGACAGTCGCTGGGTCGCCGGCGTAATGACCGGGTGCCGGCGCTTATGATTTGACATGGCGCCTGGGGCTGGCCAAGGCTGACAACGCCTATAGCCTCTCAGGAGGCTCGTGTCACGACGCCTTCGCACCAGTCGCCCAGCCGTGCGTTCAGAGTGAGCGCCAGGCAACGAAGCTCCCCAGTAATTGTACGCCGCCGCCGGCCGACATCGCGACGATGAAGCCGGTTTCGGCTTCTCCCAGGAAGGCGAAAATCGCTCCGAGTAAGGCGACGCCTATCGTCGCGCCCACCATGCGGGCAACGTTTATCAGGGCGCTCGCCGTGCCGGCGCGATCGGCGCTCACGGTTGAAACCGCGACCGCGGTCAGAGGCCCGGTCGCCATGCCCATGCCGACTCCGGTCAGCAGCAGTCCGATCTCTTCGGCGATGAACCAGTCGGCCAGGAAGGACGCGCCGAGCAGGAGGTTGCCCATGCCCATCAGCGTCAGCCCTGCCGATATGGTGCGTTTCTTCCCCAGGTGCTCCGAGATCGAGCCTGAGAAGGGTGAGATCGCGATGAAGCTGAGGGCCATCGGCAACAGCGACAGTCCTGCTTGAATCGAGGCCAGGCGGCCGAGGCCCAAGGAGGCAAGCGGAAAGAGAAACAGCGTGCCATACATGCCGAAGGTCATCGCCGCCGTTCCGGCCATTGCGCCGCGGAACTGGCTGTCCTGGAACATTGAGATGGGAACGAGGGCCGTCTGCTCCAGGCGCTTCTCCACCATGACGAAGAGCAGCAGGAGAGCCGCGCCGCCGATTGCCAGGAGCGCAGTCCATAGTGGCGGCAGATGCGATGATTCAATCGCGGTGAGGGTAAGGGCGGTGAGGGATGCGATCCCCAGCAATTGACCCGGCAGGTCGAAGGACCTGCCTTGCCGATCCGCGCTTTCCGGAATGAAAAGCCGCGCTCCTGCCGCCGCGATCAACGCGATCGGGATGACGACGAAGAAGACGGATCGCCAACCGAAATCGTGGATCAGGACGCCGCCGAGAGTCGGACCGAAGGCAAGCGACATCCCATTGCAGCCGGCCCAGATTCCGAGCACCTGTGCGCGGACCTTCTCATCCCGGTAGATGACCCGGATCAGCGAAAGCGACGCGGGCAGGAGGAGGGCGGAGCCGAGGCCCGTCAAGGCCCTGGTCACGATTAACATCGCGATGGTCGGGGCAAAGGCGCAGGCGAGGCTCGCCAGGGTAAAAACAGCACAGCCGATGACGAACATCCGGCGCCGGCCGTAGAGATCGGCAAACAGACCGCCGCTGATGAGAAGTGCTGCGTAAACGAGGTTATAGGCGTCGACGACCCATTGCAATTGCGTGACCGACGCCTTGAGGGCGAGGCCTATCGGCTGGACCGCCAGATTGACGACCGATGTGTCGACCTGCGCCACGATCACGCCGAGGCAGAGAATGGCGAGAGCGGCAGGTTTCAGGTCCGAGCGGGACCGTGAGTTTCGTTCGATGACATTCATGACGCTACCTTTCCATCGGCAAGACGTAGCGTGATTCAGGTCATCGACAATTCGAAACCGATCGAACTGTTAGAGACGGCAATGTGAGCAGAGCAAAAAAAACGATCAGCCACGGCCCGTTGCGAGACCGTGGCTGTACAGCGCGCATTCTGCGGAGGGCGCAGGCGCGGCCGGTTACTTGTTGGCAGCGAGCGCCACGTTGACCTTGTCGACGTCTGCACTCATCGCTTTGAATGTCTCGTCGAGGGAAAGCTCGCCGACAATCAGCTGGCTCATGCGCTGGACGATGAGCTGATAGATGGCCGAAGATCCCTTGAGGCGTTCCAGGTCGCGGGCTGCCTTCGGTGCGCTGGCACGGCTTGCAAGGAAGACGGCCATGGCGTCCTTGGCGTTCTTGCTCTCGAGCTTGTACTGCGGGTCCTTGATGTCGGCGCCGGTCAGGATGACGTAGTTTTCGGCGATTTCACGCTGGACCTTTTCAGAGCCGAGGAACTCGATGAAGGAGGCTACGGCCTGCGGGTACTTGGTGCGTTTGAAGCCGACGATCGCGGTGCCGCCCGGCATCGCATAGCAACCGGCATCGCCGCAGGGTGCGTTGATCGCCGTCCAGTCGAAGGCGTCGCCGATCTTCTTCTGGAACGGATTGACCATCCAGTTGCCGGCAACATAGGTCACGACATTGCCGTTGACGAACTCGTCACCCATGTTCTTGTACTGGGTTCCGCCGGCCGCCCCCCACATTTCCTTCGGGAAAGAGCCGTCCTTCGTCCAGTTATAGAGATCGGTGATGTAGTGCTTGGCGGCGTCGTCGGGGAAGGCGAACTTGCCGTCCTTGACGTAGTTCGAGCCGTAGGAGAAGGCCGCGCCGGAAAAGCGGTGGCCCGAGCGGTCCATCGTGAAGGGGATCTGGGCTCCGGTCGCCTTGGCGACGCGCGCGGAAGCTTCGACGATGTCCTTCAAGGTGGCGGTCGGCTTCGGAAGCGGTTCCTTAGCCTGTTCGAAGAGCGTCTTGTTGACGAAGGGCAGGTTGAAGGTCTGCGACGCGACATAGCCGTTGATTGAGTTCGGATCGTTGACGCCCGGGAAACGAAGCGTGTTCAGGCTGTCGCCGTGCAGCTTGGCGAAACCATCCGGGTCTTTCATCAAGGGGCGCATATCGAGATAGTAGGGCGCCAGCTGCCAATCGGTGATCTTGGCGATATCCGGGCCTTCGCCGACGGCAAGCTGCACCGGCAGCTGCTTGGCGACCGCATCATAACCCGACGAGACGAAATTCACCTTGATGTCTGGATGCGCGGTCTCGAATTCCTTGCTCAGCGCTTCCATCCGCTCGACGTAAGCCTGGTCGTCGTCGGTGAAGAGAAAGGTGATCGTCTGGGTTTCGGCCATGGCCACGCTGGACCATGCAAAAGAAACGGTGGCAAGCGCCAGTGCGAAAGCCCCTGAAAGGCAGGTTTTCATTTTCATCCTCCCATGAAAACATTTTCATCAATCGCGGCATAAACCGTCGATAGGCGAATTTCATATACTTGACATTCATTCCGTCAAGCTATTTTCTATGCCAATAGCGATGTTTTTGAGCAATTTTCAAAAATCAAGCACTCGAATAACATAATGAAAATATTTTCATTTGATTGCGGAGGAGGCGATCTGTGAAAACGGAAAGCATCAAGCAGCCGGGTGACGTGGCGCCGGCTTATAGCGTGGCCGAGGGCCAGACGATAACGGCATGGGCCGTTTCGGGCCTCATCGCCAGCTATTTCCCCGGCGAGCCGGCGCTCGCCGAAGATCGCGTGAACTATCGCTTCATCAACGGTTTCGTCGACGTCGGCGACCTGCCGTGTCGCAAGGCCTTCTGGTCGACCATGGTGGGGCGGGCGCTCATCGCCGACACGTCCTGGCCGACCGAAAGCCTGTATCTCCCGTGCTCGAACCGCCGCGTCGAGTTTACCAGCTTCTGGCATGTGCCGACGCATATCAGGCGATGGCTGAAGGGCACGTTCAGGACGGAAGCTCCGCGCACGCTCAATCTCGCGCTCAAGACCTGCGGCGGCGTTCGCATCTGGGTCAACGGGCAGGAGACGGTGCGCTTCGAGCCCTTCAAGCGCAACACCGAAAGCGCAACTGAAATAGCGCTGTCGCTCGATGCCGGCGACAATGAGATTCTCGTCCATACCGAAGATCTTGCCGAGCGCGACACGACCTGGTTCTTCGAGCTCGAAATGCTGGACAAGGAGCCGCTCTGCGTGCTGCTGCCGGTATCGCTTGATCAGGACGAGGTGCGCGAGCTGGAAGCGCTGTCACGCGGCGTGCGGCCGGCCCGCGACGTCTTCGTCAACCAGCCGCTGGAGATCATCTTCGACACGGCGCCCGAGCGCGACCTGCCGGTGGAACTCAAGGTCGTCGGCCATGGCCACGAGCGGCCCGTTCTCGCCCATTCGAAACTGACCCTGCGCGCCCATCAGAGCCGTCTGATCGCCGAAGATATCTGCGGCATTGCCGACGGTTATCACGGTATCCACATGACGATCGGCTCCGGCCCGGGTTCGGTCAGCCGCGTCATCGATGCCGCGTTCATGAGCAGCATTTCGCCATTGCCGCCCGAGCCGTCGCTTGCCGCCCGCAAGCAGCAGGCGTTGGAATACAGCGCCCGCTTCGGCGCCAACCGCGCCGGGCGCCTGATCGCGATGATGGAAATCGGCCATCAAGACCAGGAAAGCTTCGACCGCATCGTCGACGCGACACTTGCCTCGATCGAGGCACGGGAGGATTGCTCTGATTTCATTATGGTGCCGCTCTTGTGGCTGCTCGGCGCCTATGGCGACCGGATGCCCGAGGCGACGGTCGAACGCATCCGCCGTTCCGTTCTCTCCTACCGTTACTGGGTCGACGAGCCGGGCAATGACGCGATGTGGTTCTGGAGCGAGAACCACGTGCTCTGCTTCCATACCAGTCAGCTGCTGGCCGGGCTTCTTCTCCCCGACGCGGTATTCTCGGCTTCGGGGCGGACGGGACGGCAGCAGGCGGAACTCGCCGTCACGCGCCTCGGGCGCTGGTTCGACAGCGTCGAGGCCCATGGCCTGGCGGAGTGGAATTCGGCCGCTTATTACCCGATCGATTTCATCGGCCTGCTCGCATTGGAACGTTGGGCCGAGAGCGAGATCGCCGATCGTTCTCGCGGGCAGATCGACCTCATCTTCCGGATGATCGCTCTTCATACTCTGGCCGGCGTTCCGGCCGGTTCGCAGGGCCGCGCTTACGACAAGGAATTGCGCGCCGGCCCGCTGACCGAGCTCGCGCCTTTCGCCCAGGTCGCCTTCGGAACTGGTTGGCTGAACAACGGTGTCGCCGCGTTGACCATGTTCTGCGCCGGCGGCTACGAGCCGCCCGCCGATCTCGCCGAGCTTGCAGCACTTTCGCGGGGCAGAAGCGTCGAGGCGCGTTACAGCCAGGGGCTTGAGAGCGGCAAACTCGTGCTGTTCAAGAACGAGGCGGCGCAGCTTTCGACGGTCATTGATCACAAGACTGGCCAGAAGGGGCACCAGCAGCATGTTCTCGATATCAGGCTGGCCGGCCATCCGATGGCGAGACTCTGGGTCAATCATCCCGGCGAGGACGATCCCTGGGGCAATCAAAGGCCATCCTATTGGGCCGGCAACGGCATCCTGCCCCGCGTCGCCCAGCATCGCGACGTCGCCCTCCTGATCGAAGATACTTGCGACGCACGGCATGCATGGATGCATGCCTATATCGGCCGCGATGGGCTCGACGATCTCATCATCGAAGACAAGTGGCTGATCGCGCGATCGGGCAGGGGATTTTCCGCCCTCTGGGCCTCGAACGGGTTGGAACTGATCACCGACGGCCCGACCGGCGGTCGCGAGGCGCGCTCCTATGGGCCGCTCTGCGGCTGGGCGGCCATCGTTGGGTGCGGCAATGGCGACGCCTTCAAAGCCTTCCTCGAGCGCCTGTGCCAGACGACGGTATCCTTCGATCCCGCGCTTCGGTGCCTTGCGCTGACGCCGCCGGGTGGCCCGGCGATCTCTCTCTCCTATGCCGACGGTCTTTCGATCGCCGGCCAGCCCCGGCCGTTCACGCATGATCAGCCGCACCCGATCCTCACCCACGACAGTGCGGCCTCCGGCGCCGGCGCTGACAGACCGTTCTACTCCTGAAAGATAGGGCTCCCGCATGAACACTACATCTGTCGACAACGCCGCCCTCCTGACGACGATCGATCGGGTGGCGACGGCTTTCAGCCGGCTCAGAGGCATCAAGGAAGGTCTGGTGACCGGAAGCTCCACCTCCGGGATCCAGTTCGACGAATGGGACTGGGAAGTCGGCGTCGGCCTCTACGGCTTCCTGCGGCGGGCCATATCCACCAATGACCGGAAGGCGCTGGAGGAGCTCGTCGCCTGGTATGCCGGCCAGATCGAACGCGGTCTGCCGCCGCGCCAGATCAACAGCACGGCGCCGATGCTGCCGCTGGCGATCCTCGTCCAGCATGTCGACCGTCCGGATTTTCGCGCGCTCGTCGAGGACTGGGCCGATTGGCTGGTCAAGGAATTGCCGAAGACCGAGGAGGGCGGCTTTCAGCACGTCGTCAAGGAGCGCCTCAACGACGGCGAATTGTGGGACGATACGCTGTTCATGGCCTGCCTGTTTCTCGCCCGAGCCGGCGTGCTCTGCGAGCGCAACGATTGGATCGACGAGGCCGTCTATCAGTTCGTGATCCACACCCGCTACCTCTCCGATCCGGTGAGCGGTCTCTGGTATCACGGCTGGACCTTCAACGGCCGGCACAATTTCGCCAATGCCTTCTGGGCGCGCGGCAATGCCTGGATCACCGTCGCCATTCCCGAGCTCTTCGATCTGGTTCCGACGCTTGGCGAAAAGGACCGGCGGTTCCTTTCGAACGTTCTCGTCAGCCAGGTGCGCTCGCTGAAGGAGTACCAGAGGCCGGACGGGATGTTCACGACCCTTCTGGACGACCCCTGGTCGCCGCTGGAAACCTCGGCCACGGCTGGCATTGCCTATGGCATATTGCGCGCCGTCGATGCCGGCATTCTCGACGATAGCGATAAGGCTTATGCGGAGCGCGCGCTTGCGGCGGTGCTGGCGCAGATCGACGAAGAAGGCATCGTTCACGGCGTCTCGGACGGCACGCCGATGGGCCATGACCTCGATTTCTACCGGCGCATCCCGAACGTGCCGACGCCTTACGGCCAGGCGCTGACCATGCTGCTGCTGACCGAAGTCATCCTCGAAAACGGTCGTCGCCAATGAGCGCTGTATCTCTCGTCGCGATTGAGGCGGTCGATGGCGACAACACGGCCCGCCTTCAGGCGGCGATCGATGCTCTATCGGCTTCCGGCGGCGGACGGCTGGAACTGCTTGCAGGCATCCACATCTGCCGGGGGCTCCGCCTTCGCTCCGGTGTCGATCTTCATCTCGCCGCCGGCGCGATCCTGCGTCCCGTTCCGGATTATAGCGCCTACGCGCATACGATTGTTTCGGTGATCGCCGAGAAGTCGGACCGTGGCATGATCGTCGCCAAGGGCGCGCAGCGGATCAGCCTGACGGGGGAAGGGCGTATCGAAGCCGGCGGCGACAGCTTCATCATCGGAGATGACGAGACGGTGGGAACTTTCACCCCCGCCGAATTCCGTCCCCGCGTCGTCGTCTTCGAGAGCTGCGACGAGGTCGAGATCAACGCGCTGCATATCAGCCGCTCGCCTATGTGGACGCTGCATTTTGTCGATTGCACCGATGTCAGAGTCCGGAACGTGACGATCGACAACGACCGCCGCCTTCCCAATACGGACGGCATCGTGCTCGACGCCTGCCGCGGCGCCGTCATCGAGGACTGCACGATATCGACGGCCGATGACGGCATCTGCCTGAAGACCAGTATCGGTCCTGATGGTGTAGCGATCGGCCGATGCGAAAATATCCTTGTCCGCCGCTGCTCGGTTCAGAGCCTCAGCTGCGCGCTGAAGATCGGCACGGAAACCCATGGCGACATCACCAATGTCGCTTTCGAGGATTGCAGTGTCTCATCATCCAACCGGGCGCTCGGCATATTTTCGCGCGACGGCGGCCGGATATCGAACGTCCGGTTTTCGCGGATCGCGGTAGAGTGCCGCGAAACGCCCGATGGGTTCTGGGGATCCGGGGAGGCGCTGACCGTTAATGTCGTCGACCGTGTCACCGAGCGCCCTGCGGGCGCCATCGGGAACCTCATCGTCGAGGACGTCAGCGGGCAGATGCAAGGGGCGATCACCGTCATTGCGGCCGCATCGGCCGGCATCCGCAACGTATCGCTGAGACGCATCGGCCTAGAACAGCAGCCGGGGCAACTCGGCACCGCTCAATCCTACGACCTGCGCCCGACCAGTGCCGATCTTGCCCCGAAGGTCGACGGCGGTGGCCGCGCAAATGCCTGGACGCGCGGCTCGGACGGGCGGGTGATCGGTCTTGAGAATTATCCGGACGGAATGCCGGCCATCTATGTGGCGGGGGTTGCCGGGATATTGATGAACGAGGTGCGGATCACGAGGCCGACACCGCTGCCGCAAGGCTGGAACGCAATTGACGTCGTCTTCGAAACGGCGGCACCCGATGGGAGTGGGGCATGGCAGAACTGAAACTTTCCAACGTCAACAAATCGTATGGCTCGGTCAAAGTCCTGCACGACGTCGAACTCGATATCAAGGACGGCGAGTTCGTTGTCTTCGTCGGTCCGTCGGGATGCGGCAAGTCGACCCTTTTGCGCGTCATCGCTGGCCTCGAAGAGGTCACGTCGGGGGCAATCGCGATCGGAGGCCGGGACGTCAGCGCACTCTCGCCGGCCGAGCGCAAGATCGCCATGGTCTTCCAGTCCTACGCGCTCTATCCGCATATGAGCGTTCGCAAGAACCTCGCTTTCGGCCTTGAAAATCTGAAGTTCAAGCGCGCCGAGATCGAGGCGCGCATTGCCGAGGCCGCCAGGATGCTGGCGATCGAACCCTATCTCGACCGGCGCCCGAAGCAACTTTCGGGCGGCCAGCGCCAACGTGTTGCCATCGGCCGGGCCATCGTGCGCGAACCGGATATTTTTCTCTTCGACGAGCCGTTGTCGAATCTCGACGCGGCGCTGCGCGTCCAGACCCGGGCTGAGATCACCAAGCTCCACCGCGAGATCAAGACGACGATGGTCTATGTGACGCATGACCAGGTCGAGGCGATGACGATGGCCGACAAGATCGTCGTGCTGCGCGCCGGGCGGGTCGAGCAGGTCGGCGCGCCGCTGGAACTCTTCGACAACCCGCGCAATCTCTTCGTCGCCGGCTTCCTCGGCTCACCGCGCATGAACATCATCAGGGGCAGGGTCTCGGCTATCGGTGAAAGCGGTGTGGCCATCGATGTCGACAACGGCGGCAAGATCGTCAGCGATGTCGACCCTGCCGGCATCGCGGTCGGGCAGGCCGTTCTTGCCGGTATAAGGCCTGCGCATTTTTCACGCGTCGGAGAGCAAGGACTGCCATTCGTCGTCCAGTATCACGAGGGCCTCGGCACCGAGACCTATGTCTACGGCAACCTTGCCGGCCACGACGAGCAGATCATCATTCATGAGGCCGGCCATTTCGCGCCCACGCAAGGCGACCTGATCTCGATCGACGCCGCTCCGGAACGGGTTCATCTGTTCGATCCCGAAAGCGGCCTGGCCTTTGGCCGGCGGCCCGGACAGGGGAGACGCTGAAGATGGCGGCGCTCAAAGCAGGTGCATTGCTGTCGCAGACAGGAGAAACGGCAATGAGGGTGGTCGAAGCCCCGATTAATGTGATTGAACGCATCTTCGGCCGCAAGCGCATGCCATGGCTGTTCCTGGCGCCGAACCTCGTTCTGTTCGCGATCTTCACGTTCCTTCCGATCGCGATTGCAGTGGGTTACGCCTTCACCGGCGGCACCAATCTTTTCGTGTCGGAGCGGCCCTTCGTCGGCCTGGACAATTTCCGGACGCTGCTTTCCTGCGGCAATTACCTGCAGCCGGGAACCTGCCAGGAATCGCTGTTCTGGACGGCGGTGTGGAATACGCTCTGGTTCGTGTCGTTCAACGTCGTCGCCACATTGCTGGTGGCGCTGATCACCGCGCTGATCCTCAACCGGGCGATTTTTGCGCGCGGCTTCTTCAGGGCGATGTTCTTCTATCCCGTCTTGCTGTCGCCCGTCGTCATCGGCCTGATCTGGAAATGGTTCCTCGATCGCAACGGGCTGCTGAACGCCTTCTTTCAGATGATCGGCGTTCCCCCGGAGATTTTCCTGCTGGATGTCGGCTGGTCGCGTTTCTTCGTCGTCGTGGTGTCGGTCTGGTTCCATATGGGCTTTTACACGCTCATCCTGCTCGCCGGCCTCCAGGCGATCCCGAAGGAACTCTACGAAGCAGCCTCCATCGACGCCGCTTCGCCGCGCCGCACGCTTTTCAGGATCACGCTTCCGCTGTTGGCCCCGAACCTGCTGGTCGTCTTCATCCTTCTGATGATCAAATCCGTGCAAATCTTCGATGAGGCGTGGGTTCTGACCAACGGCGGTGGCGCGGGCACGGCCAACAGCTTCATCGTCCAATACATCTACCAGATGGCGTTCAGCAGCGACCTTCGCCTCTTCGGACTTGCGTCGGCCGCATCGGTTCTCATGGGACTGGTGCTTCTGGTTCTCACCCTCATACAGCTGCGCCTCGGCAAGCGAATGGAGTCCTGAGATGACCAGCTCTATGAACCCGATCAGCTTCATGACGCGCACGCGCCGGGCCGGACGCATAGACATCACCGATATTCTGTCATGGGTCTGGCTGATCGGTGGAACGCTGGCGGTGCTCGTTCCCGTCGTCTGGGCGGGCCTCTCTTCGCTGAAGCCGGCGGCCGAGATCACCCGTTTTCCGCCGACGTTGCTTCCGCGCGCCGCCGTGGAGCAGACGGTGCCCGGCTTCGACAAGCCGCTCAGTCTCTGGCAGGTCACTATCGACGGTCAGCAGCGCGAAATGGCCATGGTGCGGCGCATCGGCCTCAAGGCGCAAGTGGTCGATCCGGCAAATCCGGGACCACCGGTCAGCGTCGACGTGAAGGGGATGACGCCGGTGCAGCATCTGACTATTGCCACCGAGAACTACACCGATCCGCTGACGCGCTTCAACTTCCTGACCTTCCTCAAGAATTCGGTGTTCGTCACGGTGGTTGCGACGCTGCTGACCCTCGTCGTCAATGCGATGGCGGCTTTTGCGCTGTCGAAATACAAATTTCGTGGCGACACAACTGTTTTCGTCATCATCATTTCAACCTTGATGATCCCGCTCGCCGTCGTCATGGTTCCGGCCTATCTCGTCATCGTCGGGGTCGGGCTTGCCGACAACCTCTGGGGTGTCATCCTGCCGACAGTCGCCTCTCCGACGGCCGTCTTCCTGCTGCGGCAATATATGCTGACCATACCCGATGAGCTGATCGAGGCGGCGCGCGTCGACGCGGCGAGCGAATTCTGCATTTTCTGGAGCATCATCCTGCCGCTGACGGCGCCGGCGCTGGCAGTGCTGGCGATCTTTTCGGTGCTCTGGCGCTGGAACGATTTCCTCTGGCCGCTCATCGTCCTCAACAGCCGCGAGAATTTCACGCTGCAGGTCGGTCTCAACGCATTTCAGGGAGAGTTCTCGGTGCAGTGGCACTATATCCTGGCGATGACCTTCCTCAGTCTGCTGCCTGTCACTATCGTGTTCCTGTTCCTGCAGAAATACATCACCACCGGCATCGCCGGAACAGGGATGAAGTGAAGGGCGAGGCGTGGAAATAGACCTGCGCCCAACATCGAAGAACCATACCCGTACCTCCCGGCTGAAGCGTGTCGCATCGAACGTGATTCATGCGGTGCGCTTTGGCCGTTGGTTTGGTCATGGTTCCGAAGGTCTGCGTCATCCAGGCACTGCTGGCAAAGGTATCACAAAACAGTTTCAAATAGCGGGATCAAGGCCGCGCCGATTGCGCCTGGGGCATCGATGATCTGTGCCACCGCAAGGCTGGGAACGTCGCGCAACACGCCGTGCCGAGGCAGATTGTTGAATTCGGTCCGTTCGATAAGCATTCTCGCGAGTGAATGCGGAAGCTCGCCGCCAAGGACGATCAGTGCCGGGTCGAATATCGCGCTGATCGCATTGATGGCGCGATTGTGGGCCGGAGTGACGCGGTCGACCCATTCGCGAACGCCATCCCAATCCACCAGGTTTTCGTTCTTCAGATCCTTGAGGGTCAAGTCGGAGCGACCTTTGCTGCGTAGGTATTCAAGCAATTGGCCGAGTGCAGGACGGTCGCCGTAATCCTGACGCGCGAAGAGAACGGAGAATTCACCGGCGTTACCGAAACTGCCGCGAAACGGCATGCCCCCGGAAACCAGGCCGCCGCCATAGCCATGAAGATGAGCGATATAAGCGAAATCCGCGGCATCACGGCCAACGCCGAAGATCGCTTCCGCCAAAGCTGCGGTCCTGGTGGCATTGTCTGCCCAGACCGGCAAGCCGAGCTGCTTCCCAAGCAAAGGCGCTAGGTCGATCAATGACCAATGAGCGAGCGGCAGAGGACAATTGAAGGCCGTTTCCAGCATACGGTGGCCGGCGACCGCCAGGCCGACGCCGAGAATGTCGCGGCGTTTGGCGCCCCGGCGAGCCAGAATGTCTTCGACCGCCGCTTCGATCTGTTCCAGCTCAGCCGACAGCGAAGTGCCCGCCTGCTGGATTTCCAAGTTTTCCAATGGTTCCCCAAAGCCCATGAGGCAAAGGCCGATCGAGCCGACGTTGACGGAGATTCCAAGTGTCAGACACCAGTCCTTTCGAAGGGTCAGCTCCGGGCTGGGCGGACCTGACCGTCGGCCTTCAGAATGCGAAAAGGCGATCATTCCTCGCTCATGAAGCCGTGCGACGATCCTGTGCAGGGATTGCTGGGTGAGATCGAGCGGCTCGGTCAGGTCGGAGCGCTCGATCCCTGGGGATTTCCAGATCAGCCGCAAGAGGTCCCGTTCGTTGCGGGACGCCACTCGGGCCGGTTGTGCATCGCGCAAAAAATGCGCGGCAACATGTTTTAGCGGATCATACTTCATTTGCAGTTCGTTTTGATTTACACTGTGAGTGTGAAGCAGATTGCAGGTGCATGTTGCTTCTGTCAAATGAGGGGATTCGATCCCCTGTTTGCCGAGCTTGCTTACCTCATCAAGATTGGCCAAGCCAGCCGAGATGAGTGCATTTCAGGGACTCGAAGAGCGGGTCCGTGCGTTTGGAGGAACCCATTCGCCATCACTGCAAGCTCGAGCGAGATGGAACGCTCGGCCTTGCGGCAGGCGGGTGCTGAAAGAGAGGATCGAGCAACATGATTTCCTCGCGATACGAGAATACGGCGCGCGCTCCTGAGCGCGAGAATTATGGGTTCGCACCGATGCATCAAGGCCGCGACTTCGAGTCGATGGTTCAAACACTGTCGGCGGGTTATGGGGTTTTCGCCGCACAGCCGCTAGGCAACGATCGAATCTTCCCCTGGGCGGCAGACTTGAGAAGAGGCAATGGATTTACGGTTCTTCACTCCGTCTTTCAAAGTTCTTGGACAGTTCGAACGCTCAATGAGACGCCGCAACACCTTGCCTTCTACCTTCCGCATACCGGATCTTTTCGGGTGTCCATTGGAAAAAGGTCGGTTGAAAGTGGAGCGGGTCACCTTCTCATGGCCAATAATCATGAGGCCGATGATCGTTTCGTCCAAGGTCCGCACACTTCGGATGTACTCTTCCTCGACTGGGGAGTCGTGAAGCGAATGCTCGTTTCACTTATGGAAACACCGCTCTCCGAGTCGCTCGACCTTGAGCCCGTTCTGGATCTTGCGACACAGTCGGGCCAGCTTATCGGCAATTTGGTACAGACAATCGTCCAGGGTATGCGCAACGGCGGTCCGCTTTTGTCCTCCCCTCTCGCCATGGCGACGATGAGCGAGACCCTCGCTCACCTCGTGATCCGATTTGGCCACCACCGCCTTTCAGGTCAAATGGAAAAAAAGAAAATATCGCTGGTTGCGCCTTGGCATGTCCGACGGGCCATCGACTATATGCATGCCAAGATCGCCGAGCCTCTCACCATGGCGATGGTTGCGGATAATGTCGGCGTTTCACTTCGCGCGCTGCAGACGGGATTCAAAGCTTTCAGGGGGACTTCTCCGGCCTGTTATCTGCGCTCCATCCGGCTGCAGGCAGCCCGCGAACAACTGCGGGATCCAACAAACCAACGATCCGTCCGCGAGATCTGCGCGATATGGGGTTTTGCGCATGCGGGCAGGTTTTCCATCATCTACCGCGGCACCTTTGGCGAGAGCCCGCGGGATACGCGACTGCGGGCAGAGCGTTTGCGTTAATTCAAGCCTTTGGGATTCTGAGGCCTTCCGACAGGTTCTTGACGCGGCGGCGCGACGCTGCGGCGCAGGACGAGATGGCATCCGAGTTCCAGGCGATGGGCCGGGCGCTGCGGGTCGTTGGCGATCAGCCTTTGTTCGATGAGTGCCAGTGCGGCGGCGCCGAGCTTGTCGGTAGGAACGCTGACCGTTGAAAGCGGCGGACGGCTGAATTCGCCGGGGACGATATCGTCGAAGCCCAGCACAGAGATCGCTTCCGGCACGCCTATGTCGCGATCGGCCAATGCCTTCAGGCAGCCGAGCGCCAGATTGTCGGCCGCGCAGAAGACGGCGGTCGCCCCTTTCAGCGTAGGATCGCGGTCGAGCAACGCATTGATGGCAGCCTCGCCGTGTCTCGGCTCATATCCCTCGGCCTCCAGAATCATATCGTCCGGCACGGGAAGCTGGGCGGCGAAATAGGCATCGGAAAAGCCGTCATATCTCCGCTGGATCGTCGTGCGGCCCTTCCAGGTCAGGTGCAGGATGCGGCGATGCCCGAGCGCCAGCAAGTGCGCGATGCCGAGCCTTGCTCCGAAGCGGTTTTCGGGTGTCACCGTATCGACCAGCATAGCGGGATCCTCGCCGTTGACGATGACGACCGGCATGTCAGGGGAGGCGAGGCTGCGGATGAGTTCCGGCTGATCGTCGTTCAGGACCACGATGCCGTCGGCACGCTCCGAAAGCGCGATCTGCCTGACATGAGCGCCGTCGATGCGCCGTCCGGTGCTGACGAAGGGTACGATCCGGATGCCGCGACGCTCGCACTCCCTTCGAAGACCGTTGAGGATCGTCCAGCTCACTAGGTTAAGGTCGCTCTCCGGCGCGGCATCATCGGGAATGGCGAGAAGCAGAACGCGCAGCGCCGCAATCGTCGCCTTCTTTCGCCGGCGGTCGAGGTAACCCAAGCGTTTGGCCGAATCCAGAACCCGTTCGCGCACTTCTATCGTCAGCGGCGCGGTTCCGTTCAGAGCGTGCGAGGCCGTGCTCAGCGATACATCAGCGTCGCGCGCGACATCCTTGAGATTGACTTTGCGTTCCACTTTATTCCGTCGCGAATTGAGGTCGTGCCTTCGAAGGCACAAGCTAACTCGATGTTTTCACATAAAAACTTCAGAAAATCTACGTGCGCTGCAGCCTATTTTTCCTCTTTCGGCGAAAACCGGCCGCAGCGCTGCCGCAAATGAGCGATGATCGCGGGCGCTGGAACCATTGGCGATCAGTGAGGCTTGGCGAGCAAGCCGTTGAACAGCAGGTCGAAATAGGTCCGCAGGAAGGCCTCCTTGTTGGGAGTGGGCACGCGGCGGTCGTCGAATATCAGTCGCAGTACCGTCGTCGTCAGGATGGGCGCGACCACGATGTCGGAAAATTCCACCGGAACCTGACGAAACTCCCCCGAGGCCATGCCCTCCAGAATGAGAGCGTCGATCTTGGCGATGATCGGCGCAATGAACTGATCGTGGTGGCGATCGATCAGGTCGGGAAAGCGCTGTCCCTCCGAAATGACGAGTCGCGTTAACTCGCGCGTCGCGCGGTCCTCGGGAATTTGCTCGTAGAAGAGTCCCAGAATTGAAACCAGTCTGTCGGTAGCGCTGCCGCTGAGCCGATCGGCGATCACGACCAGTTCCTGAAACGGCACGGAGAAGTGGTTGATCATCGCTTCGAATAGCTTTTCCTTGGTTTCGAAATAGACGTAGACCGTGCCCTTGGTGACGCCGACCCGCTCGGCGATGTCTTCGACCCTCGTTCCGGCAAAACCGCTTCTGACGAATTCCTCGAAAGCGGCATCCAGGATCTGGATGGGTCGCAGCGCTTTCTGTTCTGCGCGTGTGAGTTTCTTCTGAGCTGCCATTTTTCTCGCCTTCCTTTGTCGTGCGCGCCCTCGTTCCCTCCGGCGCAAAGTTTCATTGACTAATGCGTCAGTCAATTATATAGGAGCTGCCGTTGAGAGCAAGAGGTCTATTATGAGAACCATTCAGGTCGCCGCAGCGATCGTATGCGCCATCGGTCTCGGGTCATGCAGTGATGACAGCCGACCGGCCGGACCAACCCCGCGGCAGGTCGGTGTTGTCGTCGCCAAGCCTGAGCCGCTGGTCCAGGGCGGTGCGATCACGGGAGAAGTCCGCGCCCGCGTTCAGACCGATCTGTCCTTCCGCGTCAGCGGCAAGATCGTCGAACGGCTGGTGGAAATCGGGCAGTCCGTGAAGGCGGGTCAGCTTTTGGCCCGCATCGATCCGGAAGAGCAGAAGGCCGATCTGGACGTGGCGGCGGCCAATCTTCAGTCGGCGCAAGCGCAGCAGACCCAGGCGCAGCTGGCATTCGATCGCCAGCAGAGCCTGTTTCGAACGCAGGTGACGACCCGCGCTGCGCTCGATCAGGCGCAGGAGGCGCTTCTGACGGCCCGGGCATCGACGAAGTCGGCGCAGGCGCTTTTCGAAACCGCCCAGGACACCCTGTCCTACACCGAGCTGAAGGCGGACGTCGACGGGGTGATCACCGCCCGCAATGCCGAGGTCGGGCAGGTGGCGCAGGCCGCTCAGGTCGTCTTCACCCTTGCTCATGACGGCGACCGGGACGCCGTCTTCGAGGTGGTCGAAAGCGCCTTCCTGCGCCCGATCGCAGGCGACGGGACCGTGGCCCTCCTTTCGGACCCGACGCAAAAGATCACGGCGAAGGTTCGCGAGATTTCGCCGACGATCGATTCCTCCACCGGCACCATCAAGGTCAAGGTCGCGATCTCGAGCGACGCTCCCATTCCGCTGGGCGCTCCCGTCGTCGGAAGATTCAATTACGTCTCCCAGGACGTCATCCAGCTTCCCTGGTCGGCAATGACCGCCAAGGACGGCAAGCCAGCCGTCTGGATAGCCGATCCCGCATCGTCAGAGGTCTCTGTGCGGGCCGTCGATGTCACCGGCTACGAGACCGGCAGCTTTATCGTGAAATCGGGCGTGTCGGCAGGAGAGGTCGTGGTGACTGAAGGAACAAAGTTCCTCAGGCCCGGTGAAATCGTTTCTTATGTCAAGGAAGCTTCCAAGTGAGTATTCGTCCCAAGATAGTCGCATTAATGATGGGTACGGCCCTGATCTCCTCCTGCACGCGGCAAGAGGATAACAACGAAGAAGCGCCGCGTCCCGTGCTGTCGATGACAGTCACGCAGACGCCTGCCACCAGTCTCAGCCTGACCGGTACAGTCGAGCCGAAGCTCGAGACCGAGCTCGGCTTTAGGATTCTCGGGCGGATGATCGCCCGCAACGTCAATGTCGGAGATGTCGTCAAGAAGGGCGGTGTCGTCGCAGCCATCGATCCGCTGGCGCTGGAGCTTGCCGTGCGCAGCTCCCAGTCCGATGTGGAAAACAGCGACGCCCAGTTGAGGAACGCGGTGACCACCGAGCAGCGCCAGCGCGCGCTGGTGGAATCGCGCTCCGGTACCGAAGCCTCGCTCGAAGAGGCCGAGCTGGCGAGACGATCGGCCTCGGCCGCGGTCGCCAAGGCGCAGGCCAATCTCGACAAGGCCAATGAGCAGCTCGGCTATGCGCAGCTTCGCGCGGAATTCGACGGTGTGGTGACGGCGGCCTCGGCCGAGGTCGGGCAGGTGGTATCAGCCGGCCAGACGGTCGTGACCATCGCGCGGCCGGACAAGCGCGACGCCGTGGTCGACGTGCCGCAGGGCACTGCCCAGAAACTGAAGATCGGCGCGCCCTTCGAAGTGACGCTGCAGCTCGATCCCGCAATTCGTGCGTCAGGGGTCGTGCGCGAGATCGCGCCGGAGGCGGACGCCTCCACTCGCACGAGCCGAACGAAGATCGCGCTTACCGATCCGCCGGAGGCCTTCAGGCTCGGTGCCGTTATATCAGCCTCGGCCACCATTGCCGCCGATCTGGAGATCGTGCTGCCGTCTTCGGCAATCCTTGCCGGCGCCGAGGGCCCGAGCGTCTGGATCGTCGACGTGCCCGGCAAGAAGGTATCGCTGCGCCGCGTGAAGATTGACGGCGACGTCGTCGAAGGCGGCAGCGTCCGCATCGCAGAGGGGCTTGCCCCCGGAGACAGGGTGGCCGTGGCAGGCGTGCATAAACTTGAAGATGGCCAGGCCATCAGGATCGACCAGGAGATCAGCCAGTGAAGTCCTTCAACCTTTCCGACTGGGCGCTCAAACACCGTTCGCTCGTCTGGTACTTCATGATCGTCTTCATTCTCGCCGGCGCCTTCTCCTATTTGAACCTCGGCCGCGAGGAAGACCCGAACTTCACGATCAAGACAATGGTGATTACGGCGCAGTGGCCCGGCGCTTCCGCCGAAGAGATAACGCGGCAGGTGACGGACAGGATCGAAAAGAAGCTTCAGGAATTGGAGTCGCTTGACTACACCAAGAGTGAGACCGTCGCTGGCCAGACGACCGTCTTCGTCGAACTGCTGCCGACCACCAAGGCTGGGGATGTCGCGCCGACCTGGCTGCGCATCCGCAACATGATCGCCGACATTAAGGGAGATTTTCCGAGCGGTGTCGTCGGACCTTTCTTCAACGATCGCTTCGGCGACGTGTTCGGAAACATCTACGCCTTCACGAGCGATGGGCTGACCCAGCGGCAGCTTCGCGACCTCGTGGAAAACGCCCGCTCCGAGGTTCTGACCGTGCCCAATGTCGGCAAGGTCGATGTGGTCGGCGCTCAGGATGAAGCGATTTACCTCGAATTCTCCACGCGCCAGATCGCAGCACTCGGCATCGACCAGCAGTCGGTGATCAGCACCCTGCAGGCGCAGAACGCCGTTACCCAGTCCGGCTTTGTCGATGCCGGGCCGGAGCGTATCGCCTTGCGGGTGAGCGGACAGTTCACCTCCGAGGAAAGCCTGCGGTCGATCAACCTTCGCATCAACGACCGCTTCTTTCCGCTGACCGACGTCGCCACGATCAAGCGCGGTTATGTCGATCCGCCGTCGGCGCTGTTCCGCTTCAATGGCGAACCGGCGATCGGACTTGCGATCGGCATGAAGCAGGGCGCCAATCTGCTGGAGTTCGGCGAGGCGCTGGACGCGCAGATGAAACGTATCGTTGCCGATCTTCCGATCGGCGTCGATGTCCACCGCGTTTCCGATCAGCCGGCCGTCGTCGACGAAGCGGTTTCGGGCTTCACCCGCGCGCTCTTCGAAGCGATCGCTATCGTGCTTGTCATCAGTTTCATCAGCCTCGGCTTGCGCGCCGGCATGGTGGTGGCGATTTCCATCCCTCTTGTGCTCGCCATCACCTTCGTGGTGATGGAATATTCCGGCATCTCGCTGCAGCGTATTTCGCTCGGCGCGCTCATCATTGCGCTCGGACTGCTCGTCGACGACGCCATGATTGCCGTAGAGATGATGGTGGCCCGTCTGGAAGCGGGCGACGATCTCAAGAAAGCCGCCACTTACGTCTATACATCGACGGCTTTTCCGATGCTGACGGGAACGCTCGTCACCGTCGCGGGCTTCATTCCCGTTGGTCTCAACAACAGCGCCGCAGGCGAATTCACTTTCACGCTTTTCGTGGTCATCGCGGTTTCGCTGGTTGTCTCCTGGATCGTGGCGGTGCTGTTCACGCCGCTTCTCGGCGTCACCATCCTGCCGAAGACCATGAAGTCGCATCACGAGAAGAAGGGCCGCTTCGCCTCCTTCTTCTCCTGGCTTCTGGGGCTGGCGATGGGCTGGCGCTGGATCACCATCGCGCTCACCGTCGCCGTGTTCGGCCTCTCGGTCGTCGGCATGGGGCTGGTGCAGCAGCAGTTCTTCCCGAACTCGGACAGGACCGAGCTCGTCGTCGACTGGAACCTGCCGCACAACAGCTCGATCGCCGAGACCAACAGGCAGATGGCCAAGTTCGAAAAGGAGATGCTGGCCGGCAACAAGGACATCGATCACTGGACCACTTATGTCGGCCAGGGCGCGCCGCGCTTCATCCTCTCCTTCGATGTGCAGACGCCTGATGTCTCGTTCGGACAGACGGTGATCGTCACCAAGGGGCTTGACGTGCGCGACAAGGTGCGGGCGGACCTGCAGGGCTATCTGACGAAAACCTTTCCCGGCACCGACGCCTTCGTCAAGCTCCTCGATATCGGCCCTCCGGTGGGCAAGCCGGTCCAGTACCGGGTCAGCGGCCCCGATATCCAAAAGGTGCGTGACATCTCCCAGCAATTTGCCGGCATCGTCGGTACGCATCCGCTTCTCGCCAACATGGTCCTGGACTGGAACGAGCCCTCCCGCGTCGTCAAGGTCGATGTGCTGCAGGACAAGGCGCGCCAACTCGGCGTCTCCTCCGAGGATATCGCCACCGCCATTAACGGCATCGTCGAAGGCTCGACGGCGACGCAGATCCGCGACGACATCTACCTGGTCAATGTCATCGGGCGGGCCAGGGCATCGGAGCGCGGTTCCATCCAGACGCTGCAGAACCTTCAACTTTCCACCTCCAACGGCAAGGTCGTGCCGCTCTCAGCCGTCGCCAATTTCCGCTACGAGCTCGAGCAACCGACGATCTGGCGTCGCGACCGGCAGCCCACCATCACGCTCAAGGCAGCCGTTATCGGCTCGACGCAGCCGGCCACGATCGTCGACCAGTTGAAGCCGAAGGTGGAAGAATTCCAGAAGAGCCTGCCCGTGGGATACAAGGTGGAAATCGGCGGCGCGGTCGAATCCAGCGCCGAGGCGCAAGGGCCGATCGCGGCGGTCGCTCCGATGATGCTGTTCGTAATGGCGACGATCCTGATGATCCAGCTGCAGAGCTTCAGCCGCCTGTTCCTGGTCTTTGCGGTGGCTCCGACGGCTCTAATCGGTGTGGTTGCGGCGCTGTTGCTGAGCCATGCGCCGATGGGCTTCGTCGCCATCCTCGGCGTGCTGGCGCTGATCGGCATCCTGATCCGCAACTCCGTCATCCTCGTCGTGCAGATAGAGCATCTGCGCGCCGAAGGTGTCCCGGCCTGGCAGGCCGTCATCGAGGCGACCGAACATCGCATGCGGCCGATCATGCTGACGGCAGCGGCCGCCACCCTCGCGCTGATCCCGATCTCGCGCGAGATATTCTGGGGACCGATGGCTTACGCCATGATGGGCGGCATCGTCGTCGGAACCGCGCTCACCCTGCTGTTCCTGCCGGCGCTCTACGTCGCGTGGTTCAGGATCCCGAGGGATGAAGGCGCCCAGGCCGGTGCCGCGGCAGAGGCGTGAGGAAGCTAGTGGCTATTTCATGCCGCCGTGGCTGCAACACGGACTGGAACGCAATGCGTGGGATGGCACAAGCGATTGCCATCCCACGCGGGAGCAGGAATCGCACTCCGAGTGACGACATGGGCAAAACCACACTCGTGACCGCCAGCGACCTTTGGAAGAATGGATCGATGGCGGAGCGGCATTCCCGAGAGGTGTCGAAGGGAACTCCTGCTGGTCCGCCGAGCATCGCTGCGGCCATCACCGTTGGCATCGCCCTGGCGATGCTTGGCGGCTGCGCCACGCGGCCATCGCCGGATGTCCTGCAACCCGTGCATCTCGATAAGCCCGTTTCGCTGAACAAGCAGGTTCATGGCGAGAAGGCCCCGGATCGGGTGAGGGTCCTCGCCTCCACGAATCGAACCCCCGACAGAGTGCGCGGCGGTTTCGGCAGCGCATGGGCCGAGACGCTCACCTATGAGGAGTATGAGTTTTCGGTTCCTCCCGACCGAAAGGATACCGCGATCACCTATCCGACCGCGACGCCGGATCCCGAGCGGCAATTTGCCGTCATCGAGCGCGAGCAACTGCCGAAGGATGCCTTCGTGCAACAGGCGCTCGGTTCCGTGCAGGCCGACGGCACCGTTGGCATCTTCGTGCATGGCTACAACTACAGTTACCAGGAGGCGCTTTACCGCACCGCGCAGATCGCCGCGGATGCGAATATACCGGGTGCCCCGATTCTGTTCTCCTGGCCTTCGGCCGCGGCGGTCGCCGGCTATGTCGCCGACCGCGATGCGGCCCTGTCTTCGCGCACCGAACTCGCCTCGCTCGTCACGTCGCTCTCGGCTTCGGGCAAGGTGAAGCGTATTGTCCTTTTCGGACACAGCATGGGCGGGTTTCTGGTCATGGAAACGGTGCGCCAGCTCAAGCTGCAGCATCGCGACGATGTCATCGGCAAACTGGCGGTGTTGCTTGCCGCCCCCGACATCGATGTCGACGTTTTCCGCGCCCAGCTGAAGGACGTCGGGCGGATGCCGATCCCGATATCGCTTCTCGTTTCGAAGGACGACCGGGCGCTCGTGGCCTCGAGTTTCATCGCCGGAGAGCGGCCGCGCGTCGGGCGCCTTGATATCGACGATCCCGTCGTCGAGGAGGCTGCCGTGAAGGAAAGGCTTCGGGTCATCGACATCACGTCGATCCAAGCGTCCGACGGGCTGGGGCACGACCGCTACGCATCGCTCGCCAGGTTCGGCGCGCAGCTCGCCTCCTTCGAGAGCGGCAGGCGTTCGACCGCTGGTGACGTCGGCGCTTACGTCTTCGACGCCGCAGGTGCCGCGGTTGCAAGCCCGTTTCGCCTGGCTGGGCGTGTCGTCGGCTCACAGTGAACGCTTTCGCCAAGGACCGATCCGGCTCCGGCGATGGCTAATTCTCAGGCATCGCCAAGAGATGTGCATAATGTGACTATTAAATTGTCAGATGCACAAAGGAGGAGCAGACTTCCGGCTGTGGTCGATTTGACCTCAGGGATATGGGAGGGCATTCATGAGCATTCGAAATCCGTCTCCCTCGTTGTACAACGAGGATCTTGCACCCGCCGAGGAGCGTAAATGGGGTGCATTCAGTATCTTTAACGTCTGGACATCCGACGTTCACAGCCTGTGGGGCTATTATCTGGCGGCGAGCCTGTTCCTGCTGTGCGGCAGCTTCGTCAATTTCGTCATCGCTATCGGCATCGGATCGCTGGTCATTTTCGTGTTGATGAGCTTGGTCGGCAATGCCGGCGTGCGCACCGGCGTACCTTTTCCGGTGCTGGCGCGCGCCTCCTTCGGCACATTCGGGGCGAATGTTCCGGCCCTTGTCCGGGCCGTGGTCGCCTGCTTCTGGTACGGGGCGCAGACCGCCGCTGCATCCGGCGCCATCGTCGCCTTGCTGATCCGCAACGACAGCCTGCTCGCCTTTCATCAGAACAGCCATATGCTCGGCCACTCGACCCTCGAACTCATCTGCTATGTGATCGTCTGGGCGCTGCAGCTGCTGATCATTCAGCGGGGGATGGAAACGGTTCGCAAGTTCCAGGATTGGGCCGGTCCGGCCGTCTGGATCATGATGCTGATCCTTGCGGTCTATCTGGTCGTCAAATCAGGCACCTTCTCCTTCGGTGCCGAAATTCCGCGCGACGTGCTGATCGAAAAGACCAAGGATGCCGGCGTGCCGGGCGAGCCAGGCTCGGTCGCAGCGCTTGCCGCCGTGTCCGCCACCTGGATCACCTATTTCGCGGCGCTCTACCTGAACTTCTGCGATTTCTCGCGTTACGCAACGAATGAAAAGGTGCTCAGGAAAGGCAATCTTTGGGGGCTGCCGATCAATCTCCTGGCATTCTGCCTCGTCGCAGGTGTGACGACCACCGCCGCCTTCACCGTCTACGGGGAGGTCCTGCTGCATCCGGAAATGATATCGGCGAAATTCGAAAGCTGGTTCCTGGCGCTGCTTGCGGCGCTGACATTTGCGATCGCAACGCTCGGCATTAACGTCGTGGCGAATTTCGTGTCGCCGGCCTTCGACTTCGCCAATGTCTTCCCACGCCAGATCAACTTCAAACGCGGGGGATATATCGCCGCAATGATCGCTCTCGTGCTTTACCCGTTTGCCCCCTGGGAGACAGGTGCGGCGCATTTCGTCAATTTCATCGGATCGACCATGGGACCGATCTTCGGCGTCATGATGGTGGACTACTATCTCATCCGCAAGAGCCAGCTGAACGTCGAGGCGCTTTACCATGAGAATGGCGAGTTCCGCTTCCAGAACGGATGGCACGGCAATGCCTTCATCGCATTCGCGGTCGGCGCGCTTTTCTCCTCGATCCTGCCGACCTTCACCAGCATCCTGCCGGATTGGTGGGGTACCTATGGCTGGTTCTTCGGCGTCGGAATCGGCGGGGCGATCTATTTCGTGCTGAGAATGGGCGCGCGGCGCAATCCAGCCTTCGCGTCATGACAAACGAAGGGCGCCCGGCATTGCCGCGCGCCCTTTATCGACTCCTGTTGCCGATAGTTCAGCGGCGTGCGGCAACCGCATGCACCGTTGCGCGGGCCATTGGTTGTTCCATTGTTCTAGCGGTGGAGCGAAGGGCTGAGGATTGGCTAGATGCGGCGTCGTCGAGCCTGAACTGGCTGATGAGTTCGCGCAGCGTCTGGGCCTGCTGGGCTAGCGAATCGGAGGCAGCGGTCGATTGTTCCACCATGGCCGCGTTCTGTTGCGTGGTCTGATCCATGCGATTGACGGCGACGTTGACTTCGCTGAGGCCGACCGACTGCTCTTTCGCCGAGGTGGCGATCGAATCCATATGGTGATTGATCTGGCTGATGAAGCCACCAATGGTCTTCAGGGCCTGGCCGGTGTCGCGCACAAGCTTGACACCGCTTTCCACCTCTTTCGACGAGTTCTGGATAAGACCCTTGATCTCCTTGGCAGCCGTTGCGGAACGCTGCGCAAGTTCGCGCACCTCCTGGGCGACGACGGCAAAGCCCTTGCCGGCCTCGCCGGCTCTTGCCGCTTCCACGCCGGCATTCAGCGCGAGAAGATTGGTCTGGAATGCAATTTCATCGATGACACTGATGATGTTGGAAATCTGCTGAGACGAGGTTTCGATCCGCCCCATTGCCTCCTCGGCGTGGGACACGACCTCGGCGGAGATCCCGGCGCTGCGATTTGCCTCGGTGGCGACCGTGCGCGTCTCCTCGGTTCGCTTGCTGGAGTTCGACACATTCGCCGTGATCTCTTCCAGCGCAGCCGCGGTTTCTTCGAGCGACGCTGCCTGCTCCTCCGTGCGTTTTGAAAGATCGCCCGCACCTGAGGAGATCTCCCGCGAGCCTTCGTCGATCGTGCCGATGCTTTCGGAAATCGCTCGAAGCGTTGTGCCAAGCTGCGTGACAGACTGGTTGAAGTCACGGCGCAGCGCCTCGAAGTCGGGTGCGAAGGCCTCGTTGAGCTGGAAGGCCAGGTCGCCTGCGGCCAACCGCTTTAGACCGGCGGCGAGGCCCGAGGTGGCGATGCGTAGCCGCTCCGAGGCGTCGGCTTCGGCCTGCCTCTGTGCGGCAACGCGGTCGGTCTCCGCTCTATTGCGATTCTCCTCGGCTTCCATCGCCATCCGCTTGTTGGTGATCGCGGCCTGGCGGAAGATTTCGACCGCCTCCGCCATCGACCCGATTTCGTCGGCGCGGTCGGCGAACGGGATCTCCGAACCGGTGTCCCCGTCGGCCAGCCGTCGCATCGAAGCGGTGATGCCGGTAATCGGATTGGCGATGCTCTTCAGCACGAAGGCGACAGCGCCGAGAACGAGCAATCCGGCAACACCGATCGTTGCAAGCAGGTAGAATTCTATGGAGGCGAAGGTCTCCTTGCTGAGGTCGGCAGCCTTCTTGCTGCCACTGACGTTCAACTCGACCAGGGCCGCTGTGGCTTCCTTGAGCTTGTCCGAATAGGAGCGCATCTCCCCGCCGAGATATTTCCCGGCTTCTTCGGTCTTGTTGGCGCGGGAAAGATCAAGCAACTGCGCGCTACTGGCGATGTAGCCTTCGACGCTTTCCTCGATCGTCTTGATCAACTCGCGCTCGTGGTCGGATGAAGCCAGAGGAAGGTAGGCGTCCGCCGATTTGCGAATCGCATCCTCGGCGACCTTGATGGCCTCTTCGCGTGTTTTCTTTTCCGCCTCCGTCTGCGCAATGATGTGATCGCGGTAAACGAGGCGCAAATTCGTCATGGCGAGATTGATCGCCTGGGAAGCCTGTACGCTCGGCAACCAATTACTTGCAATCTCTTCCGTCGATCCGTTCGTCTTCCGAAGACCATCGACCGCGAGATAGGCGACAAGGCCGAAAAGAAGAGCTATGACACTGAAAATCAACAGCAAACTTGATTTGATGTTTGGGCGGCGCATTGAAAGTCCTCGATCGAACTTCCGGCTTCTGACCGGACTGGATGAGGAGTTTCTAACAAAAACAATTTAACGATTTGCTCAATATGTAAAACGCCGTTTACCACCTTTTTGGAAAGCCTATGTCGCTTTTGCGCTCAGGGGGCTGTCTACGCACGCCACTACGCTCTCAACTGGCTGATCGGCTACATGGATCAGGACTGGGACGATATTTCCACGGATACGTGATTGCACGCGCCTTGCCACGATGAAGGCGCTGGGTCAGCCCTCCACATCGAGGCAGATGCATGTTTTACGAAATAGCATTATGATGGGCTGACCGCCTGACCGGCAGACGGATGGCTGCGGATATGTGATCCGTGCGGGAGTGGAGGACGGCA
Source organism: Rhizobium sp. NZLR1 (assembly GCF_017357385.1). Lineage (NCBI taxonomy): Bacteria > Pseudomonadati > Pseudomonadota > Alphaproteobacteria > Hyphomicrobiales > Rhizobiaceae > Rhizobium > Rhizobium sp. NZLR1. The sequence goes on from NZ_CP071633.1 coordinate 799,606, forward strand.
GGATTTGGAACAGCTGAAGAATCTGGACAGCATTTCCCCGCGGGCCGGCAGCGGTTCGACATCGCCGCCCTATGAACGTCCCGGCGTCGTGGCTGCTGCCGTTTACCAGCATGGGCAACGCATTCGCGACATCAGGATAGAAGAGGCCGGTGAATGGCGAGGCCGGGAGAATGCCGTCGTCTGGATCGGCCTGCACGAGCCGGATGAAGTGCTGCTGCACCAGGTCCAGGCCGAGTTCAATCTCCATGCCTTGGCGATCGAGGACGCGGCACAGCCCCACCAGCGACCGAAGCTGGAGACCTATGGGGACGCAATGTTCATCGTTGCCCGGACCGCCCATATGAAGGATGACGAAATCGTCTTCGGCGAAACGCATTTGTTCGTCGGTCGCGGTTATGTCGTCTCGGTCCGCCACGGGGACTCGTCCTCGTACCTGGCGGTGCGGCAGCGGTGCGAGGCGACGCCGACGGCGCTGGCCCACGGCGAGAATTATATTCTTTATTCCATCCTGGATTTCATCGTCGACAACTACATGCCGGTGATCGAGGTCGTGCAGGAGGAGGTCGAAAAACTTGAAGATCTGGTGCTGCGCGAACAGCTGGCAAAGTCCGACATCGAACGGCTTTACCTCTTACGCCGCAAGCTTCTGCGGCTGCGCAATGCCGTGGTGCCGCTCGTCGACGTCTGCCGGCGATATGAGCATGTCGATCTTCCCGGCATGGATCCGACGCTGCAATCGCTGTTTCGCGATGTGACCGATCATGTGCGCCGGGTCCAGGAGGATATCGACGCGCTGCGCGAGGTGCTGGCCTTCGCCTTCGAGGCCAGTGTGATGATCGGCCAGACGGAGCAGACGGCGATTGCCCGCAAGCTTGCCGCCTGGGCGGCGATCCTCGCCGTTCCCACCGCGATCGCCGGTATCTACGGCATGAATTTCAGCGATATGCCGGAACTGAAATTCCAGTATGGCTATTTCTTCGTGCTGGGTGTCATTGCCGTCTTGTGTCTGGGTCTGTTCGGTTTTTTCCGCCGAAGGAAGTGGCTGTAATTGCCAGAGGCGCGTCACCGCAGCGCGCGCAGCAGCCGATCTCGATGTTTGCTGATGTAGTCGATGTCGTTTAGATACAGCCGATCGTCTCCTGCGGCCACGTCCTCCACGAAGGTCTCGTCTCCGGCCGAGGCCCTTGTTTGCATGAAATTCACGAGCGCTTGAAGCCGCCTGCAGATCGTCTCCGGCAGCTGGCGCCGCTCTTCTGCCGTCGTGCCGTAAGCCATGCAGAAGATTTCCGTCCGCCGCAGCTGCTCATCAAGGCCTGATATCACGCCGGGATTGGAAGGATCGGACAAGGGCCCCCAGCGGTAAACAGCATAGGCCAGATCCCATAGGCGCGGCGCGGGATGGGCGGCGTCGAAATCGATGACCCCGACAGCCTCATGTTCTGCGGTTGCGACATTGTAAGGCGCATAATCTCCGTGGCAGACGATCTCGCGCGGTTCCTGCGGCGGCAGCATCCATGTCTGGACCTCGCCATCCCTTGCCAGAAACCCTTGAGACGCCGAGTGAAAATCGCGCAGAAGCCTGGCCGCGGAAATCAGCATGGTCTCTGATCCGACAAATGGGTCACGCAAGTCTTCGCAGACGCGCCCGGAGACGTAGCTGACGATCTCCTGGCCTTCCCCTGTGATGTCGATCGGCACCGGCGCTCCCAGAAAGTCTCTGGTCCTGAGATGGCGCAAAAACCGATGAACCGTCGGCGTCCATACGCCTGATGGTCTGATGACGGTGTTGCCGTCACGCCAGATCTGCCCGGCTCGCCCGCCCTCCAATGGTTTCACGTCATGGTCTCCTGCATGCTATCCCCTATGCGTGATTCCGTTTTTCGATATGGGCCTGAACCGTGGCGCCAAGATTTGTCTCGTGGCAGTTCCGGTAGAATGTCACCGTATCCAAAGGCATCCCGTCGGGAATGATGACGAAATCTTCAAGCCGGAAGTCGCTTGAGCGGCTGAGTTGTCCATCCGCCAGTTGGTTTTCGCTCAACCCATCGACACGATCGGCCAAGGCTTCGAAATAGACGAGGTTCGCATTCACCGTTGAAGGTGAAGACGTCTGGCCATGCGCGGGGATGACCAGTCTCGCATCGAGGTCACGGATACGCTCCAGCGAGGAACGGATCAGGCGAAGGTCTTCGGCACTTTTGCTCCAGACTTCGGGAATGGGGTATTCCACCGCATCGACCGCCAGGCAGATGCGAAGTTCGGGGATCCATACGGCGATATGGTCGGGCGTGTGCCCGGGCGTATGGATCAGTTCGAGCGTGAGATCGCCGCCGTTGAGAACCATCGAGCCGGAGAAGGTGATATCGGGACCGATGAGCTCGACATTCCGAAATCTCGATTCCTGACTGGCCTTGTCTCTGAGGATCTGCTGCGCGGAGGGATCACGCAAGCGGTCGAGCGCCGCGGCATGCGCTATGATGGGAGCGCGGCCCGCAATGGCGGCATTTCCCCAGAAATGATCCCAATCCATGTGCGAGTTGATGACCATCAGCGGGCGAGCTGCAGCCTTCTCTTCAAGCAGATCCAGCGCCATTCGGCATAGCTCGGGCGTCCCGAGCGTATCGATCAGGACGTTGAACCTCTCGGTCCGGACAAACACGCCATCGACTTCGTCGCCCGCTCGAACGATCACGATCCGGTCGTCAAGTTCGGGATAGGAGCACAGTTCTACCGATACATCCACGTCTGGTTGTCTCTATTGCAATCGAAGTGTTTTCATTCAGTACATCAAATCTTGCTCAGGTGCCCGCCCTTAAGGATGGTGCGACTTCCGCTCTACGGGAACATGCACATCCCAAGTTTTCATCACGGTGTTCGGCACCGCGGCTGCGCAAATCACCATGACGCTGGGTTTCGAACGGCCGAGGCTCGTCGGCGTCCATTGTGTTTGGAGCGGGACCGCGCATCGAGGAACCAGCACCTTGGCGTTGGGCTCCAACGCTTGCCATTGCTCGCTCCCCTTGGCGTTCTCACCCGAGATGAAACGCCTGGCCTCCTCGCGGATCTCAAACAGGCCGTGCTTGTGAGGAGTCGAACGATCGGTATCGATGCTCCAGGAGGCGAGGGACGAGACGCACGCTGCAAGCGTTGCAGTGACGAGTATCGTTCGAAACACCGATGCGCCGTCAACAGCCAAATGGGTACCCTCCTGGGAGAGGCGAGACTACCCAAAAGCGGCATGAATCCTCAAGCACTCTCTGCATCATTGAGCGCCGTTGATGAGCGAACGTCGGTGCGATCGGTGATCGTCGCGCATCGCGAATTGGCGGTTTCGGTGGAACAACCACCGCCAAGGGAAGTTTGCATGGAAAGCAACTCGAGGCGGCGGCCGATGCCATTTTCTACGAACCAGGGTGTGTTGAGCACCCCACCCCGGATCTATTATGTCAATCCGCTTCTACTTCAGGGCATCGACGCATGGCGCGAGGTTTTCGACCATGCGGCGGATACGGGTTTCGATCGTGTGCTGACGGCGCCTCTCTTCGACCGGGGCGGGGAGTGCAGCGTCTTTGCCCCGCGGGACTTCGATCGCCTCGATCCTCCGCTGTCGCTCGGGAGCGCGGTCGAGGATGGGGTAGCGCGCTTGGCGGAGGCTGCCGGCAAGAGCGGTGTCGCCTTGATGATGGACCTGATGCTCGATGGCAAGTCTCGGGATCCCGAAGCGGGCTTTCATCCCGTCGACCCCCGTCGCTCACCATTAGACCCGGCGGAGCCGATGTCCGCGATGGCGGCGGAGTCTCAATCCCGGCTATTGGAAGAATGGACCGAACGGCTGCGAAGACTGGCCCCTCTAGGCCTCTCCGGCTACCGGGTGCTCGGGATCGATCGCGCCGCGCCGACGCTCTTCAAATCGCTGATTTCGGCGGTGCGCGAGAAGGCGGACGCGCAATTCTTCGCCTGGACCCCCGGCACCGATTTCGGCGCGAGGGAAGCGGTCAAGGATGCAGGCTTCGATGGATGTTTTTCATCGATGGCCTGGTGGGATTTCGACGAGAGATGGTTTATCGAAGAACACCGCGTGCAGGCGTTATTCGGCCGGCAGATCGCCTTTCCGGAGCCGCCATTCTCCCGGCGGATCGCGCACGGAACCGAGAGCCGCGAAATCCTCGAACGGCGCGCCGTCCGTGCGCTGCGCCTTGCCGCCGCGCTCGGTGGTGGCGTGATGGTTCCGATGGGCTTCGAGTATGGCGCAGCCACGCCGCTCGATCCGACCCATGGGAATGGAACGGGCTTGCGAGGCCTGCGCCATGACCTCGCTTTCGATATCTCCTCCCAAATTCGCCTTGCGAACACGGAAATCGGCAAGAACCCAGATGCCTTCGCTGCAACGCTTCGGCTCATCCGCAACGCCAATGGCCCGGTCTCAGCGCTTCTGCAATCCGAGGCGGAAGACCTTCGCAGCACGGAGAATGTGCGCTTCATCTTAATCAACAGGGACCTTCGGAAAAGCGCGCCCGCTCCGGTTACGGCACTTCGCGAAGCGGCTTCGGGTTTTCTTCCCGTGGCTGCCGGCAGCGCGGCTCTACGGCTGCGGGCAGGGGAGACCCTGGTAATCGAAGGCAAAGCGCCGGCACCGATCACATCCCGGCCCATTCTCGATATCGAGCAGGCGACGGCGTCGCCGCGGCTCGCCATCGAAAACATCCTGCCGCGCGTCGATGAAGGGCGCTTCCCAGTCAAGCGAGTGGTCGGCGACATCGTCACCGTCGAGGCAGATATATTCGCAGACGGCCACGACCCGATCGCCGCCGTCCTGCTCTGGCGGCCGCTCGATGCGGCGGACTGGAACGAGACGGAGATGCAGCTGGTCGAAAACGACCGCTGGCGCGCCGAATTCCTGTTGGAGCGGACCGGCCGCTATGAGTTTGCCGTCGAGGCATGGAGGAACCTGTTTGCGATCTTTCGCTACGAACTGACGAAGAAGAACGATGCCAGGCTGGACCTGAAGCTCGAGCTGCAGGAGGGGGTGAATCTCGTCCGCTCGGCTGAGACCCAGGCCAGCACAGCGCTCAGCGCGGAATTGAAAGCCCTTGCCGACCGTCTCGAACACGCGCCGGATGCCGAGCGCGCGGCGATCCTGCTTGATCCTAAGACATCGGAACTGATGAACAAGGCCGACAGGCGGCCGTTTCGGCTTTGCTCGGCGGCAAGCGCCGTCGATGCCGAACGCAAGGCCGCCGCCTTTGCCAGCTGGTACCAGATCTTCCCGCGCTCGCAGAGTGGCGATCCGGACCGGCATGGCACGTTCGACGACGTCATCGCGAGATTGCCGGCCATCCGCGATATGGGCTTCGACGTGCTCTATTTCCCGCCAATTCATCCGATCGGTTCGACCAACCGCAAAGGCCGCAACAACAGCCTGAAAGCCGCGCCGGATGATCCCGGAAGCCCCTATGCCATAGGCTCGGAGGATGGCGGCCACGATGCCATCCATCCAGAACTTGGCGAGTTCGAGGATTTCCGGCGGCTGATCGAGGCGGCGGGCCGGCATGGCCTGGAGATCGCCCTCGACCTCGCAATCCAGGCGTCGCCGGATCACCCCTGGCTCACGGAGCATCCTGGCTGGTTCGACTGGCGTCCCGACGGCACGATCAAATATGCCGAAAACCCGCCGAAGAAATACGAGGACATCGTCAACGTCGATTTCTACACCAGGGATGCGCTACCTTCGCTATGGGTGGAGCTCAGGGATGTCGTCCAGCTTTGGGTGGACCAGGGCGTCAAACTTTTTCGCGTCGACAATCCACACACCAAGCCCTTTCCGTTCTGGGAATGGCTGATCGGAGACATCAGGGCGCGTCATCCCGATGTCGTCTTCCTGTCGGAAGCCTTCACCAAGCCGAAGGTCATGTACAGGCTGGCAAAGATCGGCTTTTCCCAGTCCTACACCTATTTCACCTGGCGCAATGCCAAGTGGGAACTCGAGCAATATATGCGGGAGCTGACGGAGACGGCGGCGAAGGAATTCTTCCGCCCGCATTTTTTCGTCAACACCCATGATATCAATCCGGATTTCCTGCAGAACGCACCGCGCCCGGCCTTCCTGATCCGCGCAGCCCTTGCCGCCACCCTCTCGGGCCTGTGGGGCGTCTATAACGGTTTCGAACTTTGCGAGGGGCGCCCCGATGCCAAGCGCAAGGAATATGCCGATAGCGAGAAGTACGAGATCCGCGCCTGGGACTACGACCGACCGGGCAACATCATCGCCGAGATCAGCATGCTCAACCGCATCCGGAGTGAAAATACCGCGCTGCATTCACATCTCGGGCTGACGCTGCTGAATGCACGAAATGGCAATATCCTGTTTTTCGAGAAGGCAAGCCGTGCGCGTGACAACGTCCTGCTGATCGCCATCAGCCTCGACCCCCACAATTTCCAGCAAAGCGATGTCGAGCTGCCGCTCTGGCAGTGGTCGCTCGGGGATGGCGGCACGCTGGATGCCGAAGATCTGATCGGCGGGCATCGTTTCAAGTGGACTGGCAAATGGCAGAGCATCGGGCTCAATCCCCACGTCCTGCCCTATGCGATCTGGCGTATTCGCTCAAGGGAGGCATGAATGGACACGACGAATACCGATGGCTCGCATCAGCCGCTGTGGTACAAGGATGCGATCATTTACCAGCTGCATATCAAGTCGTTCTACGACGCCAATGGCGACGGCGTCGGCGACTTTGCCGGTCTGCACCAGAAGCTCGATCACATCGCAGCGCTCGGCGTCAACGCCATCTGGCTGCTGCCGTTCTTTCCCTCTCCGCGCCGCGACGACGGCTATGATATCGCTGATTACGGCAATGTCAGCCCCGACTACGGGACGGTGGAGGATTTTCGCGCCTTCGTCGATGCCGCCCACCGGCGCAATATCCGCGTCATTATCGAGCTCGTCATCAACCACACCTCTGACCAGCATCCCTGGTTCCAGCGCGCGCGCCAGGCGCCAGCGGGGTCGCCGGAGCGCGACTTCTACGTCTGGTCGGATACCGATCAGAAGTTTCCGGAAACGCGCATCATTTTCATAGATACGGAAAAATCCAACTGGACATGGGATGCTGTCGCCGGCGCCTATTACTGGCACCGCTTCTATTCGCATCAGCCCGACCTGAATTTCGACAGCCCGCTCGTCATGGAGGAACTCCTGAAGGTGATGCGCTTCTGGCTGGAAACCGGCATCGACGGGTTTCGCCTCGACGCGATCCCCTACCTCGTCGAGCGTGAGGGGACCATCAACGAAAACTTGCCGGAAACCCACGCAATCCTCAAACGCATCCGCGCTGCGCTCGATGCCACCCATCCCGGCGTGATGCTGCTTGCCGAGGCCAATCAATGGCCGGAGGACACGCGCGAGTATTTCGGCGAGGGTGACGAATGCCACATGGCCTTCCACTTCCCGCTGATGCCGCGCATGTATATGGCGATCGCCAAGGAGGACCGGTTTCCGATCACCGATATCCTGCGGCAGACGCCTGAGATTCCCGACAACTGCCAATGGGCGATCTTCCTTCGCAACCACGACGAGCTGACGCTCGAAATGGTGACCGACGCCGAGCGCGACTATCTTTGGGAGACCTATGCATCCGACAAGCGTGCCCGCATCAATCTCGGGATCAGGCGGCGCCTGGCACCGCTGATGGAGCGCGACCGCCGGCGGATCGAGCTGATGAACGCGCTGCTTCTCTCGATGCCGGGAACGCCGGTGATCTATTACGGCGACGAGATCGGCATGGGCGATAATATCTACCTCGGCGACCGGGATGGGGTCAGGACGCCGATGCAATGGTCTCCGGACCGCAATGGCGGCTTCTCCAGGGTAGACCCGGCGCGTCTCGTCCTGCCGCCGGTGGCCGACCCGCTCTACGGTTTCGAGGCCGTCAACGTCGAGGCGCAGAGCACTGACGCGCATTCGCTGCTCAACTGGACGCGCAAGATGCTGGCGCTGCGCGGCAGGCATCCGGCCTTTGGCCGTGGTTCGTTGCGGTTCCTCGCACCGGAGAACCGCAAGATCCTCGCTTACCTCAGGGAATATGAAGGCGAGACCCTGATGTGCGTCGCAAATCTCTCGCGGCTGCCCCAGGCCGTCGAACTCGACCTGTCGAGCTTCGAGGGCCGCGTGCCGATCGAATTGACCGGCATGTCGCCCTTTCCGCCGATCGGCCAGCTGACCTATCTGCTGACACTGCCGCCCTATGGCTTCTTCTGGTTCCAGTTGGAGGCCGATGCCGACCCGCCGGCATGGCGCACGGCGCCACCTGAGCAGCTTCCCGATCTGGTGACGATGGTCATCCGCCGTGGCCTGCTCGATCTCGTCGATGAACCCAAGCTTGCACGGGTCCTCAGCACCGAAATTCTGCCTGCCTATCTCGGCAAGCGGCGGTGGTTCGGGGCGAAGGATCAGCCGCTTCATGCGGCGCGGCTGATCTCCGCAACGCCGATACCGTTTGCCGACGGGATCGTGCTCGGCGAATTGGAGGCCGTGCTGCCGAACCATAGCGAATCCTACCAACTGCCGCTGGCAGTCGCCTGGGACGATGCGCAACCCTCCGTGCTGACCCAGCAGCTCGCGCTCGGACGGGTCCGCCAGGGCAGGCGGGTCGGCTTCCTGACGGACGGATTTGCCGTGGAGGCGATGGCGCGCGGCATCCTGCGCGGGCTTGGCGACCGCTCACGCATTACCGGCCGCACCGGCACACTTGAATTTCTCGGCACGGAGCGGCTCGACCGTCTGGCCGTTACCGACGACCTTCCGGTCCATTGGCTCTCGGCCGAGCAGTCCAACAGTTCGCTGATCGTCGGCGACCTCGCGATGATCAAACTGATCAGGCACATCTTTCCTGGAATCCATCCGGAGGTCGAGATGACGCGCTATCTCACCCGCGCCGGCTATGACCACACCGCCCCCTTGCTGGGCGAGGTCGCGCACACGGATTCCAGCGGACGCCGTTCGACATTGATCATCGTCCAAGGCGCGATCCGCAATCAGGGCGACGCCTGGAACTGGATGCTGAACAATTTGCGCCGTGGGGCAGACGAACTCGTGCTCAACGATCCGGCCGTCCAGCCCGGCGACGATGTCTTCCAGCCGCTGATCAGCTTCGTCGCGATGGTCGGCATGAGATTGGGCGAACTGCATGTCGTGCTCGCCGGCGAGACCGGGGACGAAGCCTTTAGCCCGGTCGTCGCCGGCGACAGCGAGGTCGACACGATGAAGAAGGCGGTTGCCGGCGAGGTCGCTTATGCCATGTCGAAACTTGCCGAACGCGAGGAGAATGCCGATCCCGCGATCGGCCTGCTCGCAGCACCGCTTCTTGAGCGCCGCACCGAACTCGCCGAGCTTGCCGCGACGCTTGCGGAGGCCGCACGCCATACGCTGATGACTCGCACGCATGGCGATTTCCATCTTGGCCAGATCCTCGTCAGCGAGGGCGATGCCGTCATCATCGACTTCGAGGGCGAGCCTGCTAAAAACCTGGCCGAGCGCCGCGCCAAGACCAACCCGCTGCGCGATGTCGCCGGGCTTTTGAGATCGCTGAGCTATCTGGTGGCCACCGCCCAGCTCGACAACGACGCCGTCATCGAACACGAGAACGAAGTCCGGCGCGACGCCATCGCCCGCTTCGGGCGCCAGGCAGAGGAGGCGTTCCTCGGCGCCTATTCGCAGGCGGTGTCGGCATCGAAGGCGCTTTACATGCCGTCCGGTCAACGACGGAGGGTTCTCGATGCCTTTCTTCTCGAAAAAGCCGCCTATGAGATCGCCTATGAAGCCCGCAACCGGCCGAAATGGCTTCCCATTCCGCTCTCCGGCTTCACCGAAATCGTTTCGCGTCTGGCGGGGGTCCCGGCATGAATGTTGAGCGCTCGGAACTGCTGGCGGGCATCGGACAGGATGAGCTCCAGGCTCTGATCGAGGGACGCCACGGCGATCCTTTTTCGATCCTCGGCCCCCATGAAAGTAGCGGCATGACGATCGTGCGCGTTTACCTGCCCGGCGCCGACGCGGTCGATCTCATCGAGGCGGCGAGCGGTCGAGTGGTGACGCCTTTCAGCATCGCCCACCCCTCCGGCCTGTTTGCGGCGGCGACGGTCGCCAGGGCGGGATACCGCCTGCGGATCACGTGGCCGGATGCGGTGCAGATCACCGAGGACCCCTATAGTTTCGGCCTGTTGCTCGGAGAACTCGACCTCCATCTGATCTCGGAGGGCACCCACTATAGTCTGAGCCGGACGCTCGGCGCCGTGGCGATGTCGATCGACGGCATATCAGGCGTTCGTTTCGCCGTGTGGGCCCCGAACGCGCGGCGGGTCTCGGTCGTTGGCGACTTCAACGCCTGGGACGGTCGGCGAAACCCGATGCGGCTGAGGCAGTCGGCGGGTGTCTGGGAGCTGTTCATTCCCCGGCTGGCGCCTGGCGAACGATACAAGTTCGAGATCGTCGATGCTGCTGGAACCTGCCTGCCGCATAAGGCCGATCCGGTGGCGAGGGCGAGCGAGGCCGCCCCATCCACAGCGTCCATCGTCGCATCGTCGACGTCATTTCGATGGAGCGATGACGGCTGGATGAAGGGCCGATCCCGGCAGGCGAGGCTGGAGGGCGCGGTCTCGGTTTATGAGGTGCATGTCGGCTCCTGGCTCCGCGACCAGAAAGACGGCAACAGGTCGCTCGACTGGGTTGAACTCAGCCAGCGGCTTGTCCCCTATGCTCGTGACATGGGCTTTACCCATATCGAGCTGCTGCCGATTATGGAGCATCCGTTCGGCGGCTCCTGGGGCTATCAGCCGCTTGGCCTGTTTGCCCCGACCGGCCGATATGGGACGCCTGAGGATTTCGCCTATTTCGTCGACCGCTGCCATGGGGCGGGGCTTGGCGTCATCCTCGACTGGGTGCCGGCCCACTTTCCCACAGACGCCTGGGGACTTGCCCGCTTCGACGGTAGCGCGCTCTACGAGCACGAGGATCCGCGCGAGGGTTTTCACCGCGACTGGAACACGCTGATCTACAATCTCGGCCGCAACGAGGTCAAAGGCTTCCTGATCGCCAGTGCGCTGGAATGGCTGGAGCGCTACCATATCGACGGGTTGCGCGTCGATGCCGTGGCATCGATGCTTTACCGTGACTATAGCCGCAATGAAGGCGAGTGGGTTCCCAATCAATATGGCGGCCGCGAAAATCTGGAAGCGGTCGAATTCTTCAAGCACCTGAACAGCATCATTCACGAGCGCTGCCCGCATGCGATGACAATCGCCGAGGAATCGACGGCCTGGCCTGGTGTCACGAAGCCACCCGAGCAGGGCGGCCTCGGTTTCGACATCAAATGGAACATGGGCTGGATGCATGACAGCCTGAGCTACATCGAGAAGGATCCGGTCTATCGGAGCCATCATCATGGCACGATGACCTTCGGCATGATCTATGCCTATTCGGAGCGCTTCATACTGCCGATTTCCCATGACGAGGTCGTCTATGGCAAAGGCTCGCTGCTGACGAAGATGCCGGGCGACGAATGGCAGAAATTCGCCAATCTGCGCAGCTATCTCGCTTTCATGTGGGGACATCCCGGCAAGAAACTGTTGTTCATGGGCAGCGAAATCGCCCAGCCGGGCGAATGGAACCACGACGCTTCGGTGACCTGGGATGTACTGGATCGGCCCCAGCATGTCGGCATTCAGCGGCTGGTGAAGGATCTGAACAGCCTTTACAGGGACGAAGCCGCATTGCAATTCGGCGACTTTCATCCCGAGGGCTTTGAATGGGCGGCAGCCGACGACGCCGTCAATTCCGTCCTCGGCATGCTCCGTTATGCCCCCCATCGCACTTCCTCTCTCCTGGTCGTCTCGAACTTCACACCGGTGCCGCGTTACGGCTACCGGATCGGCGTGCCGAAGGATGGAGTGTGGGTCGAAGGGATAACGACGGATGCGCGGGAATATGGCGGCTCCGGCCTCGTCAACGGTGCGCTGTCGAGCGAACCGGTCCCCGCCCACGGCAGGGCAGCCTCCCTGTCGTTGACGCTGCCGCCGCTGGCGACGATCTTTCTCAAGGGACCATCGTCTTGATGGGCATCAATCGGCGTGCGGAGCCGGATGAATGAAAGGCCAGGGGCTCGCCTCTGATCCCTTTTCGATCGGAACCTCGATGAGAACCGGTTCGTCGAGAGACAGAGCTTTCTCGATGGTGGCTTTCAATTCGCCGGGGCTCGTCACCTTGAATGCGCGGATACCGAAGCTCTCGGCAAGAGCGACAAAATCAGGATTGGTCAGGTCCGAGCCGAGATAGCGGCCTTGATATGCCTGCTTCTGGTCTCGCAACACATTGCCATAGGCGGAATTGTTGAAGACGATAGCGACGACATTGATCTTGTGCTGGACGGCAGTGGCAAGCTCCTGAACGCCGAACATGAAGCCTCCATCGCCTGAAACAGAGACCACAGCTTTGTCGGGATTGGCGACTTTTACACCCAAGGCCGTGTTGAAGCCGAAACCCAGATTGTCTTGATAACCGCATGTCACATATTGGCGCGGACCATAGACCGGGAAGGCAAACCGGGCGGTAAAGCCCACCTGGCTGACCTCCTCGACGAAGAAGCCGTCCCTCGGCAGGGCTTGGCGAATGGCATGGAGATAGGCAAGCTGCGGCTGCACTTCCGAGAACCGGGACTTGGCGCCTTTGTTGAGATCGGCAAATTCGCGGGTGCGATCCTTGCTGGGCGATTCTGCCAGGGTATCGAGCAGAGCTTGCGTCGCTGCCTTGGCATCGGCGACAATGCCGACATTCGGCTTGAGGCGGACCATCTCGGTCGGATCGATATCGATGCGGATCACTTTGAGGCCCTTGGGGAGCCACTTCCATCGCATGAACTGCAATTCGAGCCGGCTGCCGATCCCGATCAGCACGTCGGTGTTCTTCCAGTATTCATAGGCGGCGACAAAATTCAGGGTGTTCGGGTGGTCGTCGGCGACGATGCCCTTGCCGGACCGATGGGAGGTGACGGGCGATTGCAGCAATTTTGCAAGCGCGGCGATCTCGGCGCCGGCATCTACGGCACCGCCGCCAACCATGATCATCGGGTTCTTGGCGCCTGATATCAGCGCGGCTGCGGCAGCGACCTGATCGTGGTTGACTGCTGGGTGAGGGGCTCTCGAACCGATGGGAAGTTCGATTTCAGGGCCGGATTGGCCAAATACATCCCAAGGGGCTTCGACCGCTCCCGGACCCTGGCGGCCGGAAAGCATCTTGCTGACGACGTCGGCCATGACAGGACCGGCCTCCGACAGGTGATTGATGCGCTCCGCCGTCTTGGTAATCCCGCGCATCGTCGCGAGTTGATCCGGCAGCTCGTGCAACTGTCCTCTGCCCTGACCGATCAAATGGGACATGATGTTGCCGGTGATGCAAAGCACCGGCGAATTGGCGCCGTAAGCCGTGCACAGAGCCGCGCCGGAATTGAGGACGCCGGGGCCGGGCACGACGGTGTAGGCGCCGATCCGGCCGGTGGATTTGGCATAGCCGTAGGCCATATATCCGGCGCCCTGTTCGTGCCTGGTGTGGATGAACCGAACTTTGTCGCTGGCACCGTAGAGGGCATCGTTGAAATCATACATATGGGCGCCCGGGATGCCGAAGACCGTGTCGATCCGATGGCCGATGAGCGAACGGGTCATCGCCTGGCCGGTCGTTTCTTTCCTGCTCATTTTAAAACCTCAAAGGCTTGAGTTCGCTTAGGCCGACATCGATGATTTTAGGCAGCCTTCAGCGCGAAGTGCGGCGACGATGGCGCAGGCATCGTCCGGCTGCATGCCCGCAAGGTTCATACGACCGGAATCGGCCATATAGATGCCGTGCTTGGCTCGAAGCGCTACTGCCGTTTCTTTCGACATGGAGAGATTGGAGAACAGACCGCGCTGCTGGCTAATGAACGCCAGATCGGGAGCAGCGGCGGCAAGCGCCGCACGATTGCCGTTGACGCGCTGGCACATCTCCTCGAGTTCGGCGCGCCACATTGCCGACATTTCGTCACTCTCGAGGATGGTTCTGACGATCGCGGCGCCATGGTCGGGCGGCATAGACCAGTTGACACGGGCAAGGGCCGCCATGTTGCTTTCGGCCTTCCCGGTGTCGTCGACATTGCGGGCCATGACATAGAGCGCGCCGACACGCTCGCGATAAAGGCCAAAGTTCTTGTCGCAGGAATAAGCGATCAGCGCCTCATCGACGGCATCGAGGATCATGCGTGTCGGCGCGGCGTCATGTTCCAGACCGTCGCCGAGCCCCTGATAGGCAAGATCGATGAACGGCACCAGCTTCTGTGCAACAAGCAGTGCGGTGATCTGCCGCCACTGCTCCATGGTGAAATCGATGCCGGTCGGATTATGGCAGCAACCGTGAAGGAGCACGACGTCGCCTTCCCCCGCGGAAGACAAGGCTTCGATGACGCTTTCGAATTTCACCTGCTGTAACGTCAGGTCGACAAAGGCGTACGCCTTGACCGGCAAACGCGCTGCGCCGAAGATCGGCGCATGGTTTGGCCAGCTCGGCGTCCCGAGCAGAACCTTCGCCGACGGATTTGCTGTTTGGATGAGTTCGGCGCCTAGACGCAGCGCACCGCTTCCGCCCGGTGTCTGAATGCCGACAAGGCGATGACCGAACGTCGGTGATTTTCCGAAAATAATAGGCTGCAGCAGGCGCACGAATTGCAGATCGCCTTCCGGGCCAAGGTATTTCTTGCTGTCCTGGGTCTCGAGAAGAAACTGCTCCGCTGCCTTCACGGCACGCATCACCGGCGTGCGTCCCATGATGTCGCGATAGACGCCGACGCCGAGGTCGACCTTTCCGCTGCGATCGTCGGCGTGAAAGGCCTTGATCAGGGCAAGTAGGCTGTCGGCTGGCCGGCTATTCAGTTGGTCAAACATAAGTCCACCTCCGTTCCATCTCTTGGTCGGAGATTAACTGAACTCCTGCGGCGAATTTCTGCGATTATCTCCCTGCTTCAACATAAATATGAAGATAATCGGCGTGTCGTAGCTATAATGCGCAGAAATTCACCTCTTTTGGGGATCGTGACCATGCTTGACCAGTTCGACATCAAATTGCTTGCCGCGCTCCAGCAGAACAGCGAGATGACGCAGAGCGAGTTGTCGCAGCAGGTCAATCTTTCTGCGACCCAATGCGCGCGCCGTTTGGAAAGGCTGCGCAACGAGCAGTACATTCAGAATGTCGTTGCCATCCTCAATCCCGCAAAGTTGGGTTTCAGCGTCGTCGCTCATACTCTTGTCAGCCTCAGAGCGCATACGGAAGGCGGAAACGAGCGGCTTCATCGCTTCATCGAGACGGCGCCGGAGATTCTGGAGTGCTATTCGCAGACGGGGGACGCCGATTTTCTGATGAAGGTCATGACGCGCGACCTCGACCATCTCAGCCAGTTTCTCGAAAGAATGATCCGGGTCACCGACAATCTGGCGTCGGTCAAGTCAAGCATTGTCCTCAAGACGCTGAAAAAGACGACCGCTTTGCCGCTGCAGATCGTGACATGAGAGCGGCTTCAGCTACTCTCATCTGAGATAGTGGATGTGCGGGCGGGAATGATGGGGTGAGGCTTCGATGCGGGCCTCGACGGAAAAGACATCGCGCAGGAGGTTTTCGCTCAGCACGTCCTGCGGTGCGCCGGAGGCGACGATCCTGCCCCGCTGCATGATGATCAGCTGATCGCAGAACATGGCGGCATGGTTGAGATCGTGCAGCGCGACGATGCTGGTGATCGGCAGGCCGGAGACGAGCCGCATCAGGCCGATCTGGTGCTGGATATCGAGATGGTTCGTGGGCTCGTCGAGGATCAGCTCTTGGGGCGACTGGGCGAGCGCCCTTGCGATATGGGTGCGCTGTTTTTCACCACCCGACAGGCTCTGCCAGCGATCGTCGCGTTTCTCCGCCATGCCGGCGCGCGCCAGCGCGCCTTCGACCGCCTCTTCGTCAGCCCCGGCCCAGCCTGAGAACATCGACCGATGCGGAAACCGGCCGAGCTTGACGACGTCGACGACCTTCAGATTGGCATTTGTCGTGGCATGCTGCTCGACGAAGGCGATGCGGCGGGCGATCGAGCGGCGGCTAATCGCGCCGATATCATTGCGGTCGAGCGTGACGCGGCCGGCATGCGGCCGCTTCAGGCCGGCGAGGAGCCGCAGCAGCGAAGTCTTGCCCGAACCATTGGGGCCGAGCAGACCGAGCATCTGGCCCGGCTGCGCCTCCAGGGAAACGCCGTCCAGAATGGTCTTCCTGCCAATTTTCCAGATGAGGTTGTCGGCCTTGATGCTCATGACGCGCGCTGGAACCGGTAGAGGATGATCGAGAAGAACGGAACGCCGACCAGTGCCGTGACGACGCCGATCGGCAGGATCTGGTTGGGAATGAGGGCGCGCGCGGCAATGTCGGCGAGCACCATGAAGATCGCTCCCGCGATGGCACAGGCCGGCAGCAGGCGAATATGGAGCGGCCCGACGACAAAGCGGGCGACATGCGGAACGACGAGGCCGACGAAGCCGATCGAGCCCACCATGCTGACGATCGTCGCCGTCATCATCGCCGTCAGCGCGAAGAGCACCATGCGGGCGCGGCCGACATTGACGCCGAGCGAGGATGCCGCCTCGTCGCCGAAAGCGAAGGCGTCGAGTACGCGGGCGTAGAACAGACAGGCGGCGAGGCCGATGCCGACGACGACCGAGACCAGCGCGAATTCCGGCCAGCGCACGCCGCCGAAACTGCCGAGCAGCCAGAACATCACGTCACGGGCCTGCTGTGCATTGGCCGAGGTCGTGACGATATAGGAGGTGGTGGCGTTGAAAAGCTGCGAGGCGGCGACGCCGGCAAGGATGATGCGGTCGGCCCCGCCGCGCGTGCCGTTCGAGAGCAGCGCCACGAAGAAGAAGGCGGCGAAGGCGCCGGCAAAGGCTCCGGCCGACAATGATACCGCGCCCGCGCCGAGCCCGAGGATGACGATTGCCACCGCGCCTGTGGAGGCGCCGGCGGAGATGCCGAGCACATAGGGTTCAGCCAGCGGATTGCGCAGCAGCGACTGCATGGTGGCGCCCGACAGCGCCAGCCCGGCGCCGCAGAAGGCGGCGACGAGCGCCCGGCTGAGGCGATAATCCCAGATGACCGTCTCGTGGATGCGGTTCAGCTCGACCGCGGTCCATCCAAGCCGGTTGGTGACGGCCGAAAACGTCGTTGCAAGCGGGATCGGCAAGTCGCCGATCCCGACGCTGACGCCAATGGCGACAGCGACGAGGCACAAGGAGGCGAGGAGCAGCGCGACGGCGGTTCCCAGCTGCCGGAAGATACGGCCCGCTTCCGTCACTTCAACAGACCGAGAGCCTTCAACCGGCCTGCAACCTGCTCGGCGCCGTAGATCGTACGGACGGTAGGGTTCATCGCCTGGCCGTCCATAACGACGATCGCCTTGTTCTTGACGGCAGTGATCTGGCTGACGGCCGGATCGGTGTTGAGGAAGTTGATCTTGGCCTCCGGCTTGTCGAGCTCCCAGCGGTTGCGGTCGAGGCTGGCAACGACGATGACGTCGGGATTGGCGGCGATGATGGCTTCCCAGCCGAGCGTCGGCCATTCCGCTTCCGCTGATATCGCATTGTGTCCGCCGAGCAGGTCGGCGATGAAGCCGGAGGCGCTGTTCTTGCCGCCGAGATAGGCGTCGGCGGACGGGCTGGGGCTGGAGAACCAGAAGACGTAGGAGAGGTTCTTGCCGTCCTTCGAGACGCTGGAACGAAGCTTGGCCTCACGCGCCTTGAAGTCGGCGATCAGCGCCTGGCCGCGATCGGCGACGTTAAAGATCTGCGATAGTTCGTCGATCTCCTTGTAGAGAAGATCCATGTTCCACAACTCGGCGCGGCTGCCATACTGGTCCTTCACGTCCTTGGTGCTGAGGCAGGTGCTGGGCGAGAGATAGGTGACGACGCCGATCTTGTCGAAATCCTCGCGCTTGGCGACCTTGCTGTTCGGCCCGACCAGGCTCGGCAGGGCCGCCGCCACGAAGTCGGGGTTTTCGGCGAGGATCGATTCGAAGGTCGGCATCTCGACGGTCAGAAGCTTGACCTTGGCATTGGCTTCGGCAACCTGCGGCAAGACCTTGCTCGGCCAGAAAGCGGTGCCGGCCATCTTGTCCTCGAGGCCGAGCAGCAGCAGAATTTCAGCGCTGTTCTGGCCGAGGCCAATCGCCCGCTCGGGCGCCTTCTTGAACGTTACCTCAGCGCCGCAATTTTCGAGCGTCAGCGGGTAAGTCGTCGAACCGGCCAGTGAGGGAGTTGCGGCAAGGCCGATCACGGTTGAGAGGCCGCAGGCGGCCAAGAGTGATTTGAGGCTGGTCACGTAAGGATCCCGGTGCGTGAGTGTATGCCGCCGCCGTATAGCCACGGGACGCGTCCAAAACAAGACTGAAAATATCAACTTATTGCAAAATCGCTGTAGCGACACTGCTGACAATATAATAGGTGGCCGCTGTCTATCCCCAAACCGTGCACGTCGAACATGTTCAGGTGAGCTTACCCACGAGCTTTGCATAGTCCGAAAAGGTGAAGCGCTCGCCTCTTTTGTTTGCCTCGTCGGCAAGCATCAGCACACGGATGGGAAACAGGATGGCGGCGCGGTTGGAATCGGATAGCTCGTTGTCGTCATCATCTTCGACGGCCTTTCTGGCTTTCGCGAGCGCGGCATTGACTTCCTGATGGGTGAGCAGTTCTTTCTCGACGATCGCGTCGCATATCGAGGCTATTGCCATGATCAGGCCCTTGAGCTGCAGGTTGGCCGTATTCATGAGAGCTCCAATGAAAAGAGGGGCATTTAATCCAGTTCGACCGGTCGGATCGTGTCGACCGAAACTACACCGTCGACGATCCCGCGTTTGACGTCGCGTCTATCCCGATCGATCTCGATGACGGTGTAGAGCTTGTCGTCGCGGAAGGCGCTGGCATTGACCGTGGTGACATCTTCGGCGGGAGCTGCATCCACTTCCATGAAGTCGAGCTCACGAGCCGCGGCGACGATCCTCGCATCGCCCGGCGTCCGGGCGGCCACCACGATGATGCCGTGTCCGGGAGCGTTGGCCCATCTGGGATCGTCGGGCTTGGCGATCGGTTCCAGCCGGTAGATGTTCAGCATTTCGCCACTGGCGTCCGGCGAGGCTTGCGCGGCCGCATCCTGCATCTGCGCCTGGCTCTCGACCGACCTCCCGAAGGTGGTCGGGCTGGTCGCGTTGTTGATCTCTTCCTTGCCTGTCCTTGAGACGTTCGACATGTCGCTCTCCATTATCAGGTTGGAAACGACGGCCGGCCGGAAACTGTTCCAGCGCAGGCAAAGTTTGACGGCTGATGCCCAATACGTCGATCTCTGCAACCGCGCGCCTCAGCCATACCCTTTTTCCACTTGAGCACTAATTTACCTCCAGTCGAACAAGGGGGATTTCGTGAGCAAGCAGACCAGTGAATTTTCGCGCGATGTCGTTGCGGTAGACGGCGTCAATGGGCACGACCATAAAACCATGGCGTTCGATGACGCCAGCGCGCTTCTGGAGGTTCTTGTCGCGGTTCGCCGCGGCGACTTTTCGGTGCGGATGCGAGCGGATCTGACCGGTGTTACCGGCAAGGTCGCCGACGCTCTCAACGACATCATCGCTGCCAACCAGCGCATGGCCCAGCAGCTTGAGCATGTCGGCGAAGTCGTCGGCCGGGACGGGCGGACGAGCACGCGGGTGCGCTTCGGCCTGTCGGACGGTTCCTGGTCCGAGATGGAAGGTTCGATCAATGGTCTGATTGACGATCTGCTGTGGCCGACGACTGCCGTCACCCGCACGATTACTGCGGTCGCCAAGGGGGATCTGCTGCAGACCGTGCCGCTCGATGTCGACGGGCGACCGCTGAAAGGCGAATTCCTACGCTCGGCCGATATCGTCAACACGATGATCAAGCAACTCAGCGTCTTCACGTCGGAAGTGACGCGTGTGGCGCGCGAGGTCGGCACCGACGGAAAACTCGGCGGGCAGGCGCAGGTGCCGGAGGTGACGGGCGTCTGGAAAGACCTCACCGAGAGCGTGAACTCGATGGCCTCGAACCTGACGGCGCAGGTGCGAAATATCGCTGAGGTGACGATCGCCGTCGCGAACGGCGACCTTTCTAAGAAGATCACCGTCGACGTGCGCGGCGAAATCTTGCAACTGAAGGAAGCGATCAACACCATGGTCGACCAGCTGAGGTCCTTCGCCTCGGAAGTGACGCGCGTCGCCCGGGAGGTCGGCACCGAGGGCAAGCTCGGCGGCCAGGCCCTGGTGCCCGGCGTCGCCGGCACCTGGAAGGACCTGACCGACAGCGTCAACGCCATGTGCGGCAACCTGACCGCCCAGGTCCGCAACATCGCCCAGGTAACGACGGCCGTGGCGCGCGGCGACCTGTCGCGCAAGATCACCGTCGACGTCTCCGGCGAAATCCTCGAACTGAAGGAAACCATCAACACCATGGTCGATCAGCTCAATGGCTTTGCCGGCGAGGTGACGCGCGTAGCGCGTGAAGTCGGCACCGAAGGCCGGCTTGGTGGACAGGCGCAGGTGCCGGGTGTCGCGGGCACCTGGAAGGATCTCACCGACAACGTCAATTCGATGGCGTCGAACCTGACGGCACAGGTGCGCAACATCGCCGAGGTCTCGACCGCGATCGCCAATGGCGACCTGTCGAAGAAGATCACGGTGACGGTGTCGGGCGAAATCCTCGAGCTGAAGGAGACCATCAACACGATGGTCGATCAGCTGAACGCTTTTGCCTCGGAAGTCACCCGCGTTGCCCGTGAAGTCGGCACGGAAGGGCGGCTCGGCGGCCAGGCCAATGTACGCGGCGTTGCCGGCACCTGGAAGGATCTGACCGAAAACGTCAACTCGATGGGCGGCAACCTGACGGCGCAGGTGCGCAATATCGCCGAAGTCTCGACCGCGATTGCCAATGGCGATCTGTCGAAGAAGATTACCGTCGACGTGAAGGGTGAAATCCTTGAGCTGAAGGAAACCATCAATACGATGGTCGATCAGCTGAACGCCTTTGCTTCGGAAGTGACCCGTGTGGCCCGCGAAGTCGGCACAGAGGGCCGGCTCGGCGGCCAGGCCAATGTGCGCGGCGTTGCCGGCACCTGGAAGGATCTCACCGACAGCGTCAATTCCATGGCTTCCAACCTGACGGGACAGGTGCGCAACATTGCCGAAGTCGCCACCGCCGTCGCTCAGGGAGACCTTTCCAAGAAAATCACCGTCACCGTATCGGGGGAAATCCTCGAGCTGAAGGAGACCATCAATACGATGGTCGATCAGCTGAACGGCTTTGCCGGTGAGGTGACGCGTGTGGCACGCGAGGTCGGCACCGAAGGGCGGCTCGGCGGCCAGGCCAACGTGCTCGGTGTTGCCGGCACCTGGAAGGATCTGACCGACAGCGTCAATTCCATGGCGGGCAATCTGACGGCGCAGGTGCGCAACATCGCCGAGGTCTCGACTGCGATTGCCAATGGCGACCTGTCGAAGAAAATTACGGTGTCGGTCTCGGGTGAAATCCTTGAGCTCAAGGAAACGCTGAACACCATGGTCGATCAGCTGAACCGGTTTGCCTCCGAAGTGACGCGCGTCGCGCGCGAGGTCGGGACGGAAGGCAAGCTCGGCGGCCAGGCGCAGGTGCCAGGTGTCGCCGGCACCTGGAAGGATCTGACCGAGAACGTCAATTCCATGGCCTCCAACCTCACCGGCCAGGTGAGAAACATCGCCGAAGTAACAACGGCGGTGGCGCGTGGCGACCTGTCGCGCAAGATCACCGTCGACGTGAAAGGAGAAATCCTCGAACTGAAAAACACCATCAACACCATGGTGGACCAGTTGAACGCTTTTGCCGGTGAAGTGACGCGTGTCGCCCGCGAGGTCGGCACCGAAGGCAAGCTCGGCGGCCAGGCGCAGGTCTCCGGTGTGGCCGGCACCTGGAAGGACCTGACCGACAGCGTCAATTCCATGGCCGGCAATCTGACGGCGCAGGTGCGCAATATCGCCGAGGTGGCGACCGCGATCGCCAACGGCGACCTGTCGCGCAAGATCACCGTCGACGTGCGCGGCGAAATCCTGCTGTTGAAGGATACGTTGAATACCATGGTGGATCAGCTGCGATCCTTCGCCGGCGAAGTGACGCGTGTGGCGCGCGAGGTCGGGACCGATGGCCGGCTCGGCGGCCAGGCGGTCGTTCCGGGCGTTGCCGGCACCTGGAAGGACCTGACCGACAACGTCAACCTGCTCGCCGCCAATCTGACCACCCAGGTTCGAAACATCGCCGAAGTGACGACGGCGGTGGCGCGCGGCGACCTGTCGCGCAAGATCACCGTCGACGTGAAGGGTGAAATCCTCGAACTGAAGAACACCATCAATACGATGGTGGACCAGCTGAACGCTTTTGCCGGTGAGGTGACGCGCGTCGCCCGCGAAGTCGGCACCGAAGGCAAACTTGGCGGCCAGGCGCAGGTGCCTGGAGTGGCAGGCACCTGGAAGGACCTGACCGACACCGTCAATGTCATGGCCGCTAACCTGACCGAGCAGGTTCGCGGCATCGTCAAGGTGGTGACGGCGGTGGCGAACGGCGACCTCAAGCAGAACCTCACCGTCGCATCCAAGGGCGAAGTGGCGGCGCTCGCCGAAACCATCAACAACATGACCAACACGCTCGCGACCTTCGCCGATCAGGTGACGACGGTGGCGCGCGAGGTGGGCGTGGAAGGCCGCCTCGGCGGCCAGGCGAATGTTCCGGGCACGGCGGGGACCTGGAAGGATTTGACTGGCAACGTCAACCTGCTTGCCGCCAACCTGACGACGCAGGTGCGCGCCATTGCCGAAGTGGCGACCGCCGTCACCAAGGGCGACCTGACGCGCTCGATCAAGGTCGACGCGCGCGGCGAAGTCGCCGAGCTCAAGGACAACATCAACACGATGATCGACAATCTGCGGCTGACCACCGAGCGTAACACCGAGCAGGACTGGTTGAAGACCAACCTGGCGCGCTTCACCAATATGTTGCAGGGACAGCGCGATCTGACGCTGGTCGGCAAGATGCTGCTCTCGGAGCTGGCGCCGCTGGTCGGCGCGCATCAGGGGGTAATCTACCAGGTGGATGCCGATGAACGGCAGCCGGTCTTGTCGCTGCTCTCTGTCTATGCGCAAGGGGTCGAGGCGGCGCACCCGGCACGGCTTGAATTCGGCCAGGGACTGGTTGGTCAGTGTGCCAGCGACGCCCGCCGCATCCTGGTCACCGATCTTCCCGACAATGTCGTTCCGATAAGCTCCGGCGTGTTCACGACCCTGCCGAGAAGCGCCATCGTGCTGCCGGTGCATTTCGAGGGGCAGGTGAAGGCGGTGATCGAGCTTGCCTCCGCCGGCGAATTCACCGAGCTGCAATTGTCATTCCTCGACCAGCTGACGACGTCGATCGGCATCGTGCTCAACTCGATCGAAGCGACCATGCAGACCGAAGGCCTGCTCAAGCAGTCCCAGCAGCTTGCCGCCGAGCTGCAGACGCAGCAGCGCGAGTTGCAGCAGACCAACGAGCAGCTCGGGCAGAAGGCGCAGCAGCTGGAAGAACGCAACGTCGAAGTCGAGGCGAAGAACCAGGAGATCGAGCAGGCCCGGCGCGCGCTGGAGGAAAAGGCAACCGAGTTGGCGCTGACATCGAAGTACAAATCCGAATTCCTCGCCAATATGTCGCATGAGCTGCGCACGCCTTTGAATTCGATCCTCATCCTCGGCCAGCAGCTGGGAGAGAATCCGGATGGCAACCTGTCGGGAAAACAGGTCGAGTTCGCCAAGACCATCCACGGCGCCGGAACCGATCTCCTGAACCTCATCAGCGATATCCTCGACCTGTCGAAGATCGAGTCCGGAACGGTCTCGGTCGATGCCGAGGAGATTTTCGTCAGCAACCTGCTTGAGATGATGGCCCGGCCATTCCGGCATGAGGCGGAAAATCGGAGCCTGTCATTCGCGGTCGAGGTCGGTGGCGATATTACCAAGAGCATCATTACGGATTCGAAGCGGTTGCAGCAGATCCTCAAGAATCTGCTGTCGAACGCCTTCAAATTCACCGCGCAGGGCGGCGTCACGCTTCGTGTCGGGTTGCCGGCGAGCGGCTGGTCGCCCGATCATCCGTCGCTCCGGCACGCGCCCTCCGTCATCGCCTTCGAAGTGGTTGACACCGGCATCGGCATCCCCCCGGAAAAGCAGCGCATCATTTTCGAGGCGTTCCAGCAGGCTGATGCCTCGACAAGCCGTAAATATGGCGGCACCGGCCTTGGCCTGGCGATCAGCCGCGAGCTGGCAAACCTCTTGGGGGGTGAGATCCAGCTCCGCAGCACGCCCGGCGTCGGCAGCACCTTCGTCCTCTATCTGCCGCTCACCTATGTCGGTGCCGGGGCGGTTGCGCCGAAATCCGTCCCACCGGCAAACGTCGTGGAATTTGCCGAGGCCGCGGCAATCCGCCGTGCCGAAAAACCAACCGAACATGTTGAAGACGATCGTCATCGGATAGCGGCCGGTGACTCGGTGCTGCTCATCGTCGAGGATGATCCACATTACGCCCGCGTCTTGGCCGATCTCGCCCGTGACAATGGATTCAAGGTTCTGGTGGCGATGCGTGGCGGCGATGCGCTGGCACTCGCGCAGGACTACAGGCCGGCGGCGATCTCGCTCGACATCTTCCTGCCCGATATGCTCGGCTGGACGGTGCTCAGCCAGCTCAAGCAGAACCCGCAGACGCGGCATATCCCAGTGCAGATCATCAGTCTCGATGAAGATCGCCAGCATGGGCTGACCCGCGGCGCCTTCGCCTTCATGAGCAAGCCGACGACGCCGGAGGGCCTCGGCAAGGCGCTGTCGCGTTTGAAAGCCTATGCGCAACCGCGCCGCAAGCATCTGTTGCTCGTCGAAGACAACGAGGCCGAACGGTTGAGCGTCACTGCCCTTCTCGGACATGACGACATCGACATCACCAGCGTCGGCTCCGGATCGGAAGCACTCGACGCTCTGAGGCAGGATCCTCCGGATTGCGTGGTGCTCGACCTTTCCCTTCCGGATATGTCCGGCTTCGACGTACTGGAGAAAATACGCGACGACGCCGAGATCGGTGAGGTTCCAGTGGTCGTATTCACTGGACGGGAGCTTTCCCCCGAGGAGGATGCGACGCTACACAGCATGGCGCGAAGCGTCGTCGTGAAGGGCGTGGAGTCTCCGGAACGTCTTCTCGATGAAACTGCGCTGTTCCTGCACCGGGTCTTCGCCGACCTGCCGCCTGCAAAACAGGCGACGCTGCAGGAATTGCACAGCTCGGACGAGGATCTCGTCGGCGAGACAGTACTGCTCGTCGACGACGATGCTCGCAACATCTTCGCGCTGAGCAGCGTGCTCGAGCGCCGGGGAATGCGGGTGCTGACAGCAACGACCGGCAGCGAAGCCATCGACGTCATCAACAATGAACCCTCTGTCGCAATCGTGCTGATGGATATCATGATGCCTGGAATGGACGGCTACGAGACGATGCAGGTCATCCGTTCGGAGCCACGATTCCGGCGGCTGCCGATCCTGGCGTTGACGGCCAAAGCGATGAAGGGCGACCGCGAGAAATGCCTGGAAGCGGGCGCTTCCGACTACCTGGCGAAGCCGGTCAATACCGAACAGCTTCTGTCGGCCCTTCGCATGTGGCTGCACCGCTGAGGACCTGGCCATGAACCCCGTCAACATCCTCCTCGTCGACGACCAACCCGCCAAGCTTCTGAGTTACGAGGTCATCCTCGACGAGCTCGAAGAAAACCTCATTAAGGCGCAGTCGGCGCGCGAAGCCTTCGAGCATCTATTGCGCACCGAAATCGCGGTGATCCTCGTCGATGTCTGCATGCCTGAACAGGATGGGTTCGAGCTGGTCAGCATGATCCGGCAGCACCCACGGTATCAAGATACGCCGATTATCTTCGTTTCCGCGGTGATGCTGGCCGAACCCGACCGGTTGCGCGGATATGCGGTGGGCGCGGTCGACTACGTCTCCGTGCCGATCGTGCCCGAAGTGCTGAGAGCCAAGGTCAGGGTCTTTGCCGATCTCTACAGGAAGACACGGGAACTCGAGCGCCTGAATGCGGAGCTGGAGGCCCGGGTTCGCCAACGCACTGCCGAACTCGAAGCCTCGGCCGCCCAGTTGCGGGAGCTCAACGAGGAGCTCGAGCACCGGATCGATCAAAGGACGCGGGAGCGCGAGGAGGCGTTGGCGCAACTGTTCGAGGCGCAGAAGCTCGACACCATCGGCCACCTGACCGGCGGGGTGGCGCACGACTTCAACAACCTTCTCATGGCGGTGCTCGGCAGCCTTGGCCTTCTGAAGAAGCGGCTTCCGGTGGATGAACGCAGCGAACGGCTGCTGACCAATGCGATCCAGGCGGCCGAGCGCGGCACGGCGCTGACCCAGCGCCTGCTTGCCTTCGCACGCCGCCAGGAGCTCAAGCCGCAGGCGGTCGACTTCCTCAGGCTGTTCGAAAACGTCGAGGATCTTCTCGCCAAGGCGGTCGGGCCGCGCATCGAAATCCGCAAGCGCATCCCGGCAGATCTGGCGCCCCTTCTGGTGGACAGCAACCAACTGGAATTGGCGCTGCTCAACCTGTTCGTCAATGCGCGCGATGCACTCGAAAGCGGCGGAGCCGTAACGGTTGCCGCGGCGGCCGCCGAAGAGGGCCGGCCAGCCGGTCTCGCCGGCGGCAACTACATCAGAATATCGGTGTCGGATGATGGCGAAGGGATGGACGAAGCAACGGTCTCGCGTGCCGCCGAACCGTTTTTTACCACCAAGGGAGTCGGCAAGGGCACCGGTCTCGGCCTATCGATGGTGCATGGTCTGGCGGCGCAATCCGGGGGCTCGATCCAGATATCGAGCGCCAGGGGCAGCGGCACGACCGTATCCCTTTGGCTGCCCGTCGCCGAGACTTTCGTCGAGGTGCAGCCGATCGTCGAGGCTCCGGCGACGGAGCCTCTGAAACCGGCGTCGCGGCCGCTTGCCATTCTCGTCGTCGACGACGACGCGCTTGTCCGGACGGGAACCGTGGCGATGCTGGAGGATCTCGGGCACCTGCCGCAGGAAGTGTCCTCCGCTTCCCAAGCCTTGGAATTCTTTGCCGGCGGACAGGATTGCGATCTCGTCATTACCGATCATGCCATGCCGGGTATGACAGGCGCCGAGCTTGCGCGCCACCTCCGCTCGGCTTTCCCGGGCCTACCGATCATCCTCGCCTCGGGCTATGCCGAATTTTCCGAAGACCATGGCCTCGGCCGGATGCTGCGGATGAAGAAACCATTCACGCAGGAACAGCTTCAGGCGGCCATGGATCAGGCGCTCTCCGGCAAGGTCGCGGCGGCCTGACGATCGAAGCGTAAACATACCAAGGCGAGCAGTGCGGTCATCCCCGCGACCGTTGCCGCTTTCGCGTGTCCAATTGCGGACGAAACTTTTTGCTCCCGCAAAAGTTAAATAAATCTATCCCCACTCACCGAAGGCTTTCCCTTGACCAAAATGACGTTCGGCCCCGCATTCACCGAAGACGGCATTCTGTTTCGCCTCTGGGCTCCTCTGCATGACAGCGTGTCGTTGAAGATCGAAGGCGCCGATCCGCGTCCGATGCAGGCGGCGGAAGATGGCTGGCATCGGTGCATAGTTCCGAATGCCCATGCCTGTACGCGCTATCGCTTCGTCCTGCCGGACGGTCTCGAAATTCCCGATCCCGCCTCGCGGTTCCAGCCGCAGGATGTGCATGGTCCGAGTGAGGTGGTCGACCTTTCCTCTTATCGCTGGAAGACAAGCGACTGGCCTGGCCGGCCCTGGGAAGAGATGGTTATCTACGAGATGCACATCGGCTGCTTCACGCCGGAGGGCAGCTTCAGGGCGGCGATCGAGCGGCTCGATCATCTGCGAGAGCTGGGCATCACGGCGCTGCAGATCATGCCGCTCAGTGAATTCCCGGGTCGTTACAGCTGGGGCTATGACGGTGTGCTTCCCTATGCTCCCGACAGCAGTTACGGCCGGCCGGAAGATTTCATGGCGCTGGTGGATGCAGCGCACCAGCGCGGCATCTCGGTGTTCCTCGATGTGGTCTACAATCACTTCGGGCCGGATGGGAACTATATCCCCTCCTATGCGCCGCTCTTTACCGACCATCACAAGACGCCCTGGGGCCATGGCATCAACTACGACGGCGACGGATCGCAGATGATCCGCGAATTTGTCATTGAGAACGCCATTTACTGGATCACCGAATTCAGGCTCGACGGCTTCCGCTTCGATGCCGTTCACGCGATCAAGGACGACAGCGACGAGCATCTTCTTTACGAGCTTGCCCGCCGCGTCAGGGCTGCGGCCGGCGATCGGCATGTGCATCTGATCATCGAAAACGAGGAGAATGACAGCGACCTGTTGAAGCGTGACGAAAAAGGTGAAGCGAAGCTGTTCACAGCCCAGTGGAATGACGACGTCCACCACGTGCTGCATATCGCGGCGACCGGCGAAACCTTCGGCTATTATGCCGATTACGCTGGCGACGCTGGCAAGCTCGGCCGAGCGCTGGCGGAAGGTTTCGTGTTCCAGGGCGAACATATGTCGTATCGCGGAGGAGGCCGCGGCAGACCGAGTGGCCACCTGCCGCCGACCGCCTTCATTTCCTTCATCCAGAACCATGATCAGATCGGCAATCGGGCGCTCGGCGATCGGGTTCTGGCCTCGAGCCCGGCCAATGCCGTCAAGGCCGTCATCGCCATCTATCTGCTGGCGCCTGAGATACCGATGCTGTTCATGGGTGAGGAATGGGGTGCGGAGGAGCCGTTTCCTTTTTTCTGCGATTTCGACGAGGATCTGAACGAGAAGGTCAGGAAAGGCCGTCGCGAGGAGCTTTCGCGTCTGCCGGGCTTCGACGCCGACGACCTTCTCGACCCGACGGCGCCATCGACCTTTGCGGCCGCCAAACTGGATTGGTCGAAACGCACTACCTCTGACGTGCTTGAGTATTACCGGACACTTCTCGACCTCCGGCATCGGAAGATCGTTCCTTTGCTGAAGGGTGTGGCCGGCGGAAGCGCGGTCTACCGCTCGGCGGGAAACGCGATCGCGGTGGATTGGACCCTTGCGGAGAGCCGGCACCTTCATCTGCGCGCCAACCTAGGCAGCGAGGCGGGACGGCCGCTTGACCCGCAACAGGGTGACGCCGAGACGATATTCCGTCTCGGCAGCGACGGCGGCGATCTCGCGCCCTGGACGGTGATCTGGAGCATGAGCAAAGCGTGACGGCGGTGCGAGGAAAGGATCGACTGATGAAATCCGCTGAGCTCGATAAGCTCGCCCGGCTCCACGGCATCAGCCCGACAAGACCCAGCCCCGAGAACCGGGAAGTGGCGATTTCCGCCGAGACCAAGCGCAAGATACTCTCTGCACTGAACATCGAATTGACGAGGACGGGTGAGACTGGCGCGCCGCGGCGGGAAGCGAAGCCGGCGCGCGGGAAGATTCCGGTGTCATTTCTGCCGGATTTCCTGTCCGACACACGGGTCTGGGGCGTGAGCCTGCAGCTTTACGAACTCCGGTCGGCACGCAATTGGGGCATAGGAGACTTCAAGGATCTGGCTGATATGGCCGATCTGGCGGGATCGCTGGGGGCCGATTTCATCGGACTCAATCCGCTTCACGCGCCGTTCCTCGCCGATCCCGACCGTTGCAGCCCCTATGAACCCTCAAGCCGTCAGCATCTCAACCCGCTCTATATCGCAGTCGACCAGGTGCCGGGGTTTGCCAGCAGTCGCGAACTCGAACGGGAGTTGGAGCGCCTTCGCCAATCCGATCTCGTCGATTACATCGGCGTCGCGCGGACCAAGCTTGGAGCGCTTCGTGATCTCTGGTCGGCATGGCGCCAGGGTCGTGTCAGTCGCAAGGCCGCCTCTGACGGCCCGGCCGATTTCGACGCCTTTGTCGCGCAAGGCGGCGACAGCCTGCGGCTGCATGCGCTGTTCGAATGCCTCTCGTTTTACATGGTCGAGCGCGGAGCGGGCGCCGGCTGGCAACGGTGGCCAGCCGAGTTCCAGCGCGTCGACAGCGCTGCCGTCACCGATTTTGAACGCGAGCACCCGGACGATGTTCGTTTCCACATGTGGCTACAATGGCTCGCCCACCGGCAATTGATGCAGGCAGCAGATCGAGCGCGCAAGGCCGGGCTGCGCATCGGGCTCTATCTTGATCTTGCCGTCGGGGAAGCGGTCGATGGCTCGGCGACATGGAGCGAGCCGGATATCTATGTCTCCCAGGCCACCATCGGCAGCCCTCCCGATCCATTCGCCGTCGACGGCCAGGACTGGCACCTCGCTGGATACCTGCCTTCAAAAATTGCCGCAGGGGAGATGTCGCCGTATCGACGCATGGTCAGCACCTCCATGCGCTACGCGGGCGCCATTCGCATCGATCACGCGCCGGCAATCCGTCGCCTTTTCCTGGTTCCATTGGGCGACAGGCCGGAGAGCGGCGCCTATGTCCGCTATCCCGAGGATCGGCTGCTGCAGATCCTCGCCGAAGTTTCCGCCGAACACCGATGCCTCGTCATCGGAGAGTCCCTGGGAATGATCCCGGAAGGATTGCAGGAAGATCTGGCCGCTGCCGGCATTTTCTCCTACCGGATCCTTTCCTACGAACAGGACGACAAGGGCTTCAAGCCGGCCGATGCCTATCCCGTCCTCGCGCTCGCCTGCATTTCGACGCATGACCACCAGACCCTTGCCGGCTGGTGGCGCGGCGCCGACATTCGGGACCGTTGTGAACACGGTATCGTACCGCCCGATCTCACCGAAGAACATCTCAAACACCGCAAGCACGAACGGAGGAACCTGAAGGTCACCTTCAAGGTTGCCGGCATCGATTTGCCGGCCCGCCTTGCTGCCGCAAGGGTAAGCGAGGAAACGCTGAGGGAACTGACCGTCAGCGCCTATCGCTTCATCGCGCGGACTCCGTCGTTGCTCGTCGCGGTTCGGCTTGCCGATCTCACCGACGAAAAAAAGCCGACCAATGTTCCAGGCACCAGCGACAGCTATCCGAACTGGAAGCCGAAGCTATCGGTTTGGCTTGAGGATTTGACGACTAGTCCGCTGCCCGAGATCGTGGGGGCGGTGATGCGAGAGGAAAGGCCGCGGGAGTGATCGAGGTCGAATGAACCGCCAGCTTCGCCATTGTCGTTCGATCGGGCCTGCCGCGCGTATGGAAATCGATCGGGCAGGGAACGAATACGAAGCCGGCGAATTTTCAAGGAATAAGGACAGGGATCGCCGAGATAAGCCTGTCCGCTTTCGCCGCTTCAGATGCGGCGCGACCAATATGATGGAAACAAGACCATGACGACCGCATTCATCCTTATCGCATTGGCTCTCATCATGATCTACGCCGGTCCGACGTTGCTGTTCATCTGCTTCGGCTATGCCGACTATGTGCTGGAGCGGCGAAGACATATGATGGCTCTGAAGCACGCCGTGAGACGTCGCAGCGATGAGCTTTAGAGTAATTCCTGGAAATCGCTTCCTTTCCCGTGCGAAGTGGTCAGCTTTCGTCGGTCTTGGGCATCGGAAAGGGAACCGGCTTTTCCGGCGTGGCGCGGATTGTCAGGCTTTTCGACCCGTCTGAATAGGTTGACGGCATCCGATTAAGGTAATCGGAAAAGTCGACGACGAAGTTCAGCCGGCCGTATTTTTAAAATTGAAAGCGTATTCCATCGACGGCGCTCTCCCGGCTTTCGAGTTCCCAGCTGCCCCCATCATCGTCACGTGCCGTCGAGTGTCATCAAGCCTAGTTTCTCGATGGGATATGGCAGTTGTCGCCTTCAAACTAATATATTTGTATTTTAGTGTGGACGCCGGACGAGGGATCGAGATAAGACCGTCAGATCGCGCGACCGACAGATAGCGATGCCCATCCCTGATGAGTTGAGCGATCCTGGCACCTGCACGCCAGGAAGGCTCTTATTTCTGATGGATTGCTGGTTCAACGCGCTGCCGTATCGAACGTCCGATATTGGCAGAGCCCACATCGTTCAATCAGGAGAAGCGTGATGCAGCCCGGTCGCACAGGCCTTGCCGTCTGCATGATGGTGGCCGCCGCCTTTTTGAATAGTCTTGACGCCATCATTGTGCGCTTGCTGGCCGGCGACGTGCATCCCTTGATGATCGGCTTTTTCCGCTCGTTTTTCGGACTTCTTGTCGTCTCGCCGTGGATCGTGTCCCGAGTCGGTCTGAAAGCCTCTCCCTATCGTGTTCTGCACGCAGTGCGTGCGGGTCTGAAGCTTGCCTCACTGGTTGCTTTGTTCATCGCCTTTGCGCACGCGCCACTGGCCGATGCCACGGCGATTAATTTCACCATGCCGATGTTTCTCGTTCTCGGTGCATGGCTTGTCCTCAAGGAGCGCGTCGGCGTCTCCAGCGTCGCCGGCATCGCCGCAGGCTTTATCGGCGTGATGATCATCATTCGCCCCGTAGCGTCAGGTTTCGACCAATGGCTGCTTTTTGCCCTTGCAGGAGCGGTCTTGACGGCGGCTAGCCAGTTGATGCTTCGGCGCATGGCGTTGAGGGATAGCGCGGACCGGCTGGTTGCGTGGAATCTCACTACCACGGTGCCGCTTGGCCTGATCGTCATGGTGCCGGTTTGGTCGATGCCGACCTGGAGCCAACTCGGGCTGCTCGCCATACAAGGGGCGCTCGGCGCATTCAACATGACGCTGATCAC
The DNA here is from genome assembly GCF_017357385.1 of Rhizobium sp. NZLR1. NCBI lineage: Bacteria > Pseudomonadati > Pseudomonadota > Alphaproteobacteria > Hyphomicrobiales > Rhizobiaceae > Rhizobium > Rhizobium sp. NZLR1. The sequence continues at coordinate 832,480 of NZ_CP071633.1, forward strand.
CCGCGCCTTCGGTATGGCGGCTGCAAGCGTTCTGGCCCCGCTCGACTTTCTCCGGCTGCCGGTCGTAGCACTCATAGCTTTCCTGTTTTTCTCGGAGGTTCCGGCCGCACAGACATGGATTGGTGCCGCGGTCATCATTGGCGCGACCATCATTGGAACGGGCGGTATGGCGTGGCGGCGCAAGCCGCCGTTTGATAAGAGCTGACGATTTTGAGAAAGGGGGTTCACAAAAATTCTAGATGAACTAATATTTTAGTTCACGCCTGTCGCCGGAAAGGGCATGACTGGGCGGGCTTCGAAACACGCGAAGACCAGACCTGACGGTCCGTATGGGTTTCACTCGGGAGGAGTGGCATGAAGAGTTTTATCGGCAAGCGTGCGATCGCCAGTGGCGTATCGCTCGTGGTGCTTATCGTCATCGTCTTTTTCCTCTCCCGGCTGACGGGCGACCCGACCGACCTCTATCTGCCGATCGACGCGACCACGGAAATGCGCCAGCAATTCCGTGAGATGAACGGTTTCAACGACCCATTGATCATCCAGTTCGGCCGTTATGTCGCGGATCTCGCCCAAGGCAATTTCGGTCAGTCCCTGCGCCAGGCCCGTCCGGCCATGGATGTCGTGCTGGAGGCCTTCGTCTGGACCTTCTGGCTGGCTGTCATCACCATGGCGCTGGTCACGGTCGCTGCGATCGTCATTGGTTCGCTCGCGGCGTTTCGCGTCGGCGGGGTCTTCGACCGTCTTGCCACTTTCTTCTCGCTGATCGGCGCTGCCGCCCCGGATTTCTGGCTTGCCATCGTGGCAATCGTCATTTTCGCCGTGAAACTGCATGTCCTGCCGACATCGGGAACGGGAACGTTCTGGCACTGGGTCCTGCCGGTCAGCGTGCTGTTCATCCGGCCCTTCGGCCTGATCCTGCAGGTGGTGCGCGGCTCGATGATCAGCGTGCTGTCTTCCGCCTACGTGAAGACGGCGCGCGCCAAGGGCGTGCGTTCGAACTCGATCATCTTCATTCACGGACTGCGCAACGCCATGCTGCCGGTGATCACAGTGATCGGCGATCAGGCGGCGGCCATCTTGAACGGTGCCGTTGTCGTCGAGACGGTGTTCGGCTTTCCCGGAATAGGCAAGCTGATGATCGATTCCATCCTCCTTCGCGATTTCGCCGTCGTGCTGGCCGTCATCATGGTCTCGGCATTGGCGATCTTCATCATGAACCTGTTGATCGACATTGCCTATGCGCTGCTCGATCCGCGTATCCGGTATTGAGCGATGACGATGACCGACACACAAATCCTCATCGAGAAAAAACCGAGCGGCCCGATCGGGCGTTGGCTGACCATGCTGTGGGCGGACAAGCTCGCATTCTTCGCCGCTCTATTCCTCCTGATCGTTCTTCTCTGCGCGCTGTTTGGCCCGTTTCTGCTGGAGGGCATCGCCACCAAGCAGAACCTGCGGGGCCGAAACGCGCCGCCCTTCGATATTACCCGCGGATGGCTTTATGTCCTTGGAGCCGATGCGCTGGGCAGGCCGCTGCTTGCCCGCGTCGTCGTCGCGGCGCAAAACACCATCCTGATTGCTGCGGCGGCGGTGCTTGCATCCTCTATCGTTGGCACGGCGCTCGGACTGGTGGCGGGTTATAGCCGCTCTTCCGCCGCTCAATGGATCATGCGCCTCGGCGACGTCATCATGTCCTTTCCGTCGCTGCTTCTGGCGGTGATCGTGCTCTATATGCTCGAACCCTCGGTCACCAATATCGTCCTCGTCCTGGCGATCACCCGCATTCCCATCTATCTGCGCACCACCCGCGCCGAAGTGCTGGAAGTGCGCGAGCGGATGTTCGTGCAGGCGGCGAAAGTCATGGGAGCATCGTCCCGGCGCATTGTCTTTCATCACATCCTGCCGGTGATCTTCCCGACGCTGGTCACCATTGGGACGCTTGATTTCGCCTTCGTCATGCTGGCGGAATCCTCGCTGTCGTTCCTTGGGATCGGCATTCAGGCGCCGGAAATCACCTGGGGCCTCATGGTTGCCCAAGGGCGGCCTTACCTTACCAATGCCTGGTGGCTGTCCTTCTGGCCGGGCCTTGCAATCATCCTGACGACGCTGTCGCTCAATCTTCTGTCAAATTGGCTGCGCATCGCGCTCAATCCAACGCAACGCTGGCGCCTTGAAATGAGGGGCAGGAAAAATGGCTGAACATCTTCTGGAAGTGCGCGACCTCTCGGTCGAGTTTCACACCGCCAGTGGCTCCGTCAAGGCAGTGCAAGATGTCAGTTGGCATCTCGATCGCGGCGAGACACTGGCAATCCTCGGGGAAAGCGGTTCGGGCAAGTCGGTGTCCGCCTCGGCGATCATGAACCTGATCGATATGCCACCCGGCAAGATCACCGGCGGCACCATCCTCCTCAATGGGCGCGATATGCTGAAAATGACGCCTGAGGAGCGGCGTTCGATCAACGGCGCCAAGATCGCCATGATCTTTCAGGATCCGCTGGCGCATCTCAATCCGGTCTACACGGTCGGCTGGCAAATCACCGAAATGATGACCACGCATGGTCAGTCCGCTGAGCAGGCCCGTGCCAGGGCGCTCGAACTCATGCAGCGAGTGGGCATCACCGATCCGCAGGCGGCGATGCGAAAATACCCGTTTCAGTTCTCCGGCGGGCAGCGGCAGCGGCTGATGATCGCCATGGCGATCGCCTGCAAGCCCGAAATCCTGATTGCGGATGAACCGACCACCGCGCTTGATGTTACGGTGCAGGCACAAGTGCTCGAACTTCTGCAGGAATTGCAGCAGGAAACCGGAATGGGCCTGTTGCTGATCACGCACGATCTTGGTGTCGTTGCAGAGATCGCCGACCGGGTCGTGGTGATGAATTCCGGCTGCGTCGTCGAAACCGGCAATGCCGCCGAAGTTTATCGCAACCCGCAGAACCCCTATACGAAGAAGCTGATTGCTGCCGCACCTGGGAAGGGCGCGATGGCGCAAGAGCGTGACCGGCAGGGCGAACCGCTGCTGCGCGCCATCGGCTTGAAGAAGAGTTTTGGCGCATTCCAGGCACTGAGAGGCGTGGACTTCGTCATCATGCCCGGCGAAACGGTCGCTGTTGTCGGCGAGAGCGGTTCCGGTAAGTCGACGCTTGCCCGGGCGATCGTTCGCCTTGACGACCCACAGGAGGGTCAGGTCCTCTACCGCGGCAATGATCTGCTTGCGATGAGCCCGAGGGAAATATTCGGGCTGCGTCGGGATTTGCAGATGGTCTTTCAAGACCCGACGCAGTCGCTCAACCCGCGGATGACCGTGTTCAGGCTGATTTCCGAGGCCTGGGTCATTCACCCGGATATCCTGCCGAAAGCGAGATGGAAGGAGAGGGTGGCCGAATTGCTGGTCAAGGTTGGCCTGAAGCCGGATATGGCGGACCGGTATCCACATCAATTTTCGGGCGGCCAGCGCCAGCGCATCGCCATTGCCCGCGCGCTGGCGATGGAGCCGAAACTGATCATCTGCGACGAGGCGGTTTCAGCGCTCGACGTGTCGATCCAGGCACAGGTGATTGCCTTGCTCGAGGGTCTGCGTCGCGAATTCGGCCTGTCCTACCTTTTCATTGCACACGACCTGCCGGTGGTTCGCGATTTCGCGGATCGTGTCATCGTCATGAAGGCCGGCGAGATTGTCGAGGAGGGGCCGGTGGGCCAGATATTTAACGCGCCATCCCACCCCTACACCCAGGCGCTGCTTGCCGCCGGCCTCGATCCCGATCCCGAGGTCCAGGCCACCCGACGGGCCGCACGTCTCACACAGGAAGGACTCGTTTCCGTATGAAGCCCGATGTCATCGTCGCCTATCCGCTCCGGTCCCGTCAGATGGCGGTGCTGGAGGAGACCTATACGCTGCACCGGCTGGATCTTGCAGAAGGCGGGCAACGCGATGCTCTCCTGGCCAAAGCCGGCCCGATCTGCACGGCTCTGGTCTGCAACGGCCATGTGACGATCGATGAAGCCCTGCTTGCGAAATTGCCGGCACTGAAGCTGGCCGCCTGTTCCTCGGCCGGCTACGACCAGATGGACGTCGAGGCGATGACGCGGCGCGGCATCAAGCTCACCAACACATCCGAGGTGCTTTGCGACGACGTTGCCGACATGGCGCTGCTTCTGATGCTGGCGGCACGCCGGCGCCTGCCGGAAGGTGATCGCTATGTGCGCTCCGGCGACTGGGGGCACAAGGGCATGATGCTGCTGACGACATCGACGTCGGGCAAGAAAGCCGGGATCGTCGGTCTCGGCCGCATAGGCATGGCGATTGCCAGGCGATGCGAAGCTGTCGGACTGGCGGTCGGCTATTATGGGCGGACGAAAAAAGCCGACAATGATTTTGCCTATTTCGACGAGCCGGTAAAACTGGCGGACTGGGCCGACATCCTGATCGTCGCGACACCGGGCGGGCCCTCGACCGAAGGGTTGATTTCGGCAGAGGTGCTGAATGCGCTCGGACCAACGGGCAGCTTCATCAACATTGCCCGCGGCACCGTGGTCGATGAGCCGGCCTTGATCCGCGCCTTGCAGGAAAATCGGATCGCATCTGCCGGCATCGATGTCTACCTCAACGAACCCAATCCCGATCGGCGCTTCGCAGCACTCGATAACGTTGTGCTCTATCCCCATCACGCCAGCGGCACCGAGGAAACGCGCGACAGGATGGCGCAACTCACGCTCGACAACCTTGCCGCCTTCTTCGCAGGCAGGCCGCTGCTGACGCCGGTCAATTGACCCCGGCGGAAACCTGCGGCGCGGCAGGTTCAGACGAAGTAGTCCGGGAACTCCTTCCTGAGCTCTTCTACTTTTGCGACTGTGCGGCTGAGATGCTCGCGGACCGCATCGACGGCCCCCTGTTCGTCGCGAGCGGCAATCGCGTCGATGATGGCGTGGTGACCATCGAGGATGCTCATGATCTTGCCCTTTTCGGGCAGATGCAGACGTCGAATGCGCTCGAGATGGCCGGACCGCTCGCGGATCAGTTGATGGAGGCTGCTGCGCTTGGCGCCTGCGAACAATGTCTGGTGAAAGAGCTCGTCGAGCTCCTGGAAGATGGCAATCTGATCGACGTCATCGGCGACCGCCGACTGCATTTTTATGATCGAGCGGGCGCGCGTGATGACGCTCGGATCCGGATCCGGGTCAGTCGCGAGGCGGCGGCAGACTTCCGATTCCAGCGCGACACGAAGGAAATGCGCTTCGTAGATTTGCAGGACGTCTATCCTCGTCACCACAGTGCGGGACTGCGGGTAAATACGAACCAGGCCCTCCTGTTTGAGAAGCTGTAACGCGTCACGAATGGGCGTCTGGCTGACTTCATAGGTCTCCGTCAGCTCGGTGCGCGACAGCGTGGTGTCCGGCGGCAACTGAATGGTGATGATGCGCTTTCGCAGATCATCATAGACCCGCTGGACGGTGCTGCCGGCCGCGACTGGAAAGCCGGGTGCGGTCAGGCCGAATGTGGAAGCGAACTGAGAATTCATGTGAGGCAAATCCTTTTACACCATTCATAGCTTTACGTGACCTAATGCACAAGAATGCAAAGTTGCGGTTGATATATATGGCAAACTAAAATATTAGTTGGAGAAATTCGTAGAGCAGCAAGCGAAATGGTGGGAGAAAGCCGTGACCGCGAGGAAAACGTACGAGCAACTGCGGTCGGCCCGATGGATGCTGCCGGATGATCAGCGCTCGTTCGGTCACCGGTCGCGGACCATGCAGATGGGGTATGCGCCGGAGGATTGGCACGGAAAGCCGATCATTGCCGTCATCAACACCTGGTCCGATGCCCAGCCCTGCCACATGCATTTCCGCGAACGCGCCGAATGGGTGAAGCGCGGCATCCTTCAGTCGGGCGGGTTTCCCATGGAGCTGCCTGCTCTTTCTCTTTCCGAAAATTTCGTCAAGCCGACCACGATGCTCTATCGCAACATGCTGGCGATGGAGACCGAGGAGCTGTTGCGGAGCCATCCTGTCGACGGCGCCGTTCTGATGGGCGGCTGCGACAAGACGACACCGGGCCTTGTCATGGGTGCGGTCAGCATGGGCATTCCCTTTGTTTATCTCCCTGCCGGCCCGATGCTTCGCGGCAATTATGCCGGCAAGAGCCTGGGCTCCGGCACCGACGGATTCAAATACTGGGACGAGCGGCGTGCCGGCACGATCACCAAGGAGGAGTGGCAGGGCATTGAAGGCGGAATTGCCCGCAGCTACGGCCATTGCATGACCATGGGCACGGCGTCGACGATGACAGCGATCGCCGAGGCTATGGGATTGACACTGCCGGGCGCCTCCTCGATTCCGGCAGCCGACGCCAACCACCAGCGCATGTCGGCCGCCTGCGGTCGCCGCATCGTCGATATGGTGTGGGAGGATCTGACCCCCGACCGGATCATAACGCCGGCGGCCGTCGACAATGCTGTCACCGTCGCCATGGCGACCGGTTGCTCCACCAATGCGATCATTCACCTGATTGCCATGGCGCGACGCGCCGGCATCCCGCTGGAGCTCGATGACCTCGACCGCATCGGTCGCACGACCCCTGTTCTTGCCAACATTCGGCCTTCTGGTTCGACCTACCTGATGGAAGATTTCTTTTATGCGGGCGGCCTGCGGGCGCTCATGAAGCAGCTCGGTGACAAACTCGATCCGACCGCGATAACCGTCACGGGCAAACCCCTGGTGGACGGCCTCGACCAGGTGAAGATCTACAATGAGGACGTTATCCGGCCACTGTCGAACCCGGTCTATCACGAAGGTTCGCTGGCAGTGCTCAAGGGGAACCTGTGTCCTGACGGCGCGGTCATCAAACCAGCGGCCTGCGACCCGAAATTCCATCGCCATTGCGGCCCGGCCCTGGTTGCCGACAGTTATGCGGAGATGAAGAAGATCATCGACGATCCCGATTATCCGCTGACGCCGGACACGGTGCTGGTGCTGCGCAATGCAGGCCCGCAGGGCGGGCCCGGCATGCCGGAATGGGGCATGATCCCGATGCCGAAGGCGCTGTTGAAGCTCGGCCTGCGCGACATGGTGCGCATTTCGGATGCGCGCATGTCCGGAACGAGTTTCGGCGCCTGCGTGCTGCACGCCGCGCCGGAATCTTACATCGGCGGGCCGCTGGCATTGCTGAGAACCGGGGACATGGTCGAGCTCGATATTCCGGCACGCAGCCTCAATATGCTGGCTTCCGAAGAGGAGATCGCAGCCCGACGGGCCGCCTGGGTGGCGCCGACGCGACATTACGAGCGCGGTTACGGCTTTATGTTCTCCAAGCATATCGAGCAAGCCGACAAAGGCTGCGACTTCGACTTCCTGACGACGGAATTCGGTGGCAAGACTCCGGAACCGGCTATCAATTGAGGAACCACGATGTTTGATCCCAATCGACGCTCGATCCCCGCACAACCGCCCAAGGCTGGCTTCGCCGCCGGCCCGTCCAAGCTGGACGCCATCCGATCGGTCACCCTGTCGCTTGCTTATCTGCCGTTGGCGCGGCCGATCAGCGACGCCAAGGTGTTGACGGGCCGGCAGAAGCCGCTGACGGAGGTGGCGTTTCTGTTTTGCGAGATCGTTTCCGAAGCGGGCCATAGCGGTCTCGGCTTCAGTTACTCGAAACGGGCGGGCGGACCCGCTCTTTATGCACATGCCTGCGAGATCGCCGACAACCTGATGGGCGAAGACCCCAATGATACCGCACGGATATGGGACAAGCTCTGCTGGGCCGGGGCCTCGGTCGGCCGCTCCGGCATTGCGACGCAGGCCATTGCCGCCATCGACATCTGCCTCTGGGACCTGAAGGCGAAACGGGCAGGCCTGCCGCTGGCAAAATTGCTAGGCGCCCATCGCGACAGCGTCGCCTGCTACAACACTTCAGGCGGCTTCCTGTCGTCGAGCGTCGAGGAAATCCGCGATGCTATCGATCACTCGATCGCCGCCGGTATCGGCGGCATCAAGATCAAGGTCGGACAGCCGGACCCGATGGCCGATCTTCGCCGGCTTGATGCCGTGACCAGCCATATCGACGGCCGTGTGCCGCTGATGGTCGATGCCAACCAGCAATGGGATCGCACGACGGCATTGCGCTTCGGCCGGCTTGTCGAGCCGCTCAATCTCGAATGGATCGAAGAGCCGCTCGATGCCTATGACGCCGAGGGCCATGCGGCACTGGCGCGCGAACTCGCCACGCCGATCGCCACCGGCGAGATGCTGGCAAGCGCCGACGAACATATGGCCCTGATCCGCGCCGATGCGGTCGACTTCATTCAGCCGGATGCGCCGCGTGTCGGCGGCATCACGCCCTTTCTGCGCATCTGCGCGCAAGCCGAGGCGAAACGCCTGCGCCTGGCGCCGCATTTTGCCATGGAAATCCATTTGCACTTGGCGGCTGCCTATGCGCACGAGCCGTGGGTAGAGCATTTCGATTGGCTGGCGCCACTGTTCAACGAGCAGCACGACATCAAGGACGGCCGGATGATCGTGCCCGCACGTCCGGGGCTTGGCTGCAGCCTGACGGGCAAAGCCCGTGACTGGACAGTGGAAACGCGCAGCTTCGGCGGCTGAATTTGAACGAGGAGAAGGAAATATGAACCCCGCAACCCGTGAAAAGCTGATGGGCGTCTCGGTCGCGACCCTCTGCTCGGCGCTGTTCAAGCGCGGCTTGAGAAATCAGACGGTCCAGGATGTTCGGCCCGTGCAGCCGAAGGGCCGCAATATGGTGGGGCCGGCCTTCACGCTGCGCTACATGCCGGCGCGCGAGGACCGCAACGCGATGAACGTCTTTCGAAACCCGAAACATCCGCAACGGCTTGCCATCGAGACCTGCCCCGACGGCCATGTTCTGGTGATGGACAGCCGCAAGGATCCGCGAGCAGCCTCCGCCGGTGATATTCTGATTACCCGCCTGATGATGCGCGGCGGTGCCGGCGTCGTCACCGATGGCGGTTTCCGCGACGCCGTGACGATCGGTGGCCTTGATATTCCCGCCTATCACAATCGTCCTTCCAGCCCGACCAATCTCACGCTGCACGAGGCGATCGACATCAACGTGCCGATCGGCTGCGGCGATGTGGCGGTCTTCCCGGGCGACATCATGGTTGGCGACGACGACAGCGTGATCGTCATCCCGGCCGAGATCGCCGACGAGATCGCTGACGAAGCGGTGGAAATGACCGCTTACGAGGATTTCGTCACCGAGCGCGTCAAGCAAGGACATACGATCATCGGCCTCTATCCGGCCACCGACGAAAGCAACCTGACGCTCTTTGCCGAATGGCGGAAGGTGAATGGCCGCTAAAGCCGGCATCTTGGACAACGGATCACCGCATCAGGACGGAGCGAGGCTCCGCCGAGGAGGATAACAATGAGCTGGACCCCTTCAGGCAGACATTTCATCGCCGGTGAGTGGATTGCCGGAACGACGACATTTCGCTCCGAGCCGGCGCACGGCCCGGCGCATGACTTCGCCGTCGGCACGACCGATCTGGTCGACCGCGCCTGCCGCGCTGCCGAAGGTGCCTTTGCGGCGTTTTCAGCAAAGACATGCGAGGAGCGCGCCATTTTCCTTGAGACGATCGCCGAGGAGATCGACAGACGTGGCGAGGCCGTCACGCTCATCGGAACTCAGGAAACCGGGCTCCCGGAGGGCCGGCTGAATGGCGAGCGCGCTCGCACCACCGGCCAGCTCAAGCTGTTTGCCGAGCATATCCGCAAGCGTACGCATCTTGACGCGCGCGTCGATGCGGCGCAACCGGATCGCCAACCGGCGCCGCGGCCCGAGATCCGCCTGGTACAGCGGCCGATCGGCCCGGTCGCCGTCTTCGGCGCCTCGAATTTTCCGCTGGCATTCTCGACGGCCGGCGGCGATACGGCAGCCGCGCTTGCTGCCGGCTGCCCGGTCGTGGTGAAGGGACATTCAGCCCATCCCGGCACCGGTGAGATCATTGCCGAGGCGATCGCCGCTGCTGTCGAACGCACCGGAATGCCGGCTGGCGTCTTCAGCCTGATCCAGGGCGGGCGCCGTGACGTCGGCACGGCTCTGGTGACGCATCCCGCCATCAAGGCCGTCGGCTTTACCGGATCGCTGGTCGGTGGTCGTGCGCTGTTCGATCTTTGCGCCCAGCGTCCAGAGCCGATCCCGTTTTTCGGGGAACTCGGCAGCGTCAATCCGATGTTCCTGCTGCCGGCCGCGACCACTGCCCGGGCGGAGGCGATCGGTTCAGGCTGGGCCGGCTCACTGACGCTTGGCGCCGGCCAGTTCTGCACCAAACCCGGTATTGCCGTCGTGGTCGATGGGCCGGAGGCGGACAGGTTCGCCGGCGCTGCCAAGTCGGCGCTTGAAAAGGTGGCGCCGCAGACGATGCTGACTCAAGGCATCGCCACCGCCTATCACGACGGTGTCGATCGGATGCGGGCAAGCAATGCAGTCGCACCGGTTCTCACTGGAAAGAGCGCTGGCCGGGATGCAGCCCCGAACCTGTTCGAGACCAATGGCTCGGCCTGGCTTGCCGATCATTCGCTCAGCGAAGAGGTGTTCGGCTCTCTCGGCCTCGTGGTGCGCGTCGGCTCGCAAGAAGAGATGCTCTCCCTTGCCGAAAGCTTCCAGGGACAGTTGACCGCGACGATCCATATGGACGACGCCGATCTTGGTCTTGCCCGCGAGCTGCTGCCGATCCTCGAAAGGAAGGCGGGCAGATTGCTGGTTAATGGCTTCCCGACCGGCGTCGAGGTCGTCGATTCCATGGTTCATGGCGGCCCCTATCCGGCCTCGACCAATTTCGGCGCGACCAGCGTCGGGACCATGTCGATCCGCAGGTTTCTGCGCCCCGTTTCCTACCAGAATTTCCCCGCCGGCCTGCTGCCCCAAGACCTGCGCAACTGAAACCGGGGAAAAGCAAATTGATCGCGCCGCGACGGAACTTCGCAAGATCATTCGCCGGCTTCGAGGCAGATCAATGCCTGCGCCGCCGACCGATCTTACCGATGATGAGGTCGAGATGTCGCGCGGACTGTTTGTTTCGGCCGGCTAGAAATCGAGCGTTTCAGACAGGGTGGGCGCCCGTGTTTCGGGTGTCGCGCTTGATCGCTCCTCTCAACTGGTATATTAGTGCACTTATGCATTAGATCGGCTTTTGCAGGAGGAGGCGAGGGCCGCATCACCGGAAATGGGACGAAGATTCGCTTGAGGAGCGCCGACGGCGCATGGGAGGAGAACGAAATGAAACTGCATTTGCTAGCTGTCTGCTTTTCAACCACGATGATCGGGCTGAGCGGTGGCTCGGCTCACGCTGAGGATGCCAAGAGCAACGTGACTGTTGTGCTTGCCGAAACCGTCGATGTCGTCGAGCCTTGCATGGCGGCGCGCCAGGACGTCGGCCGGGTCATTTCCGAGAACGTCAACGAGATGCTGGTCGAATTCGACTACGTCAACGGCGGCCTCAAACCCCGTCTGGCGACGGAATGGTCGAAGATCGACGACGACACCTGGGAATTCAAGCTGCGCCCGAATGTCAAATGGCACGATGGCAAGCCGTTCACCGCCAAAGACGTCCAGTTCACGATCGAGCGCAACAAGAACAAGAAGCTCAGCTGTGAGACCGGCGGCAAATATTTCGGCGGCACGGAATTCAGCTTCGAGACGCCGGATGCCAACACGATCCGCATTACCACAAAACCGGCGCAGCCGATTCTTCCGCTGCTGATGACGGTGATGGCCGTGGAATCAGCCGAGGCGACACCAGCAGACGAATTCACCCGCAAACCGATCGGCACTGGCCCCTATACGTTCGACAAATGGGATATCGGCCAGTCGATCGTGCTGAAGCGCAATCCGGACTATTGGGGGGAGAAACCGCAGGTGGAACAGGCGACCTATCTGTTCCGCTCCGACAGCGCGGTCGCAGCCGCCATGGTCGATGCCGGCGAAGCCGATATCGTTCCGGCCGTATCGGTGCAGGATGCCACCAACAAGGAAACAGATTTCGCTTATCCGAATTCGGAGACGACATCGCTGCGCATCGATACGCGCGCGGCACCCCTCAACGACCGGCGCATTCGCGAGGCGATGAACCTCGCCATCGATCGTCAGGCAATGCTCGGAACGCTGTTCCCTGAACAGGCGAAGATCGCCACACAGCTCGTCGTACCCACAACGATCGGTTACAATGCCGATATTCCCGTCTGGCCCTATGACCCGGAAAAAGCAAAGGAACTGGTCAAGGCGGCGAAAGCTGACGGCGTCCCGGTCGATCAAGAGATTCGCATCATCGGCCGCAACGGGCAATATCCGAACGCCACCGAAGCGATGGAAGCGATGATGGCCATGCTTCAGGACGTCGGTTTGAACGTAAAGCTCGATATGTATGACGTTTCCGTGTGGAACGGCTACTTCGTGGCACCTTTCGTCGCCGATTCCGGTCCGACGCTGACGCAGTCGCAGCACGATAACGCGACCGGCGATCCCGTCTTCACCGCCTTCGTGAAATACGCGACCGACGGCTCTCACTCCATGGTTCGGGATCCCGCAGTCGACGCCCTCATCGCCAAGGCGACCTCAGCCACCGGAGACGCGCGCACAAAACTCTGGAAGGAGCTTTTCGCCAAGGTGAACACCGAGATCATCGCCGATATCCCGATGTTTCACATGGTCGGATTCACCCGCGTTTCGCCGCGTCTCGATTTCAAGCCGACGATCGCGACGAATTCCGAGCTGCAGCTATCGCAGATCCGCTTCAAGTAAGCCGGTTTGCGGATTGACGCGCGGGCCGCCTTCCCTGAATGGCCCGCGCTTTCGATGACATGACGGATGGATGCCTATGCCGCTGATTGACCGCATTGACCTCACCCAATTCGCCGAGCAGATATTGATCCGCGCCGGGATGGAACCCGACAAGGCCAAAATCACAGCCGCCGTCCTGGTGGAAGGCGACATGATCGGCCACGAAACGCATGGCGTCAGCCTTTTGAACTGGTATGTCGAAGCGTTGGAAGATGGTTCGCTGGCGAAGTCGGGTAGCTACGAGGTGGTCAATGACCGCGGCGCAGCCTTTGTGTGGGACGGCAAATCTTTGCCCGGCGCATGGCTGCTGACCAAGGCGATCGACCAGGCCTGCGAACGCGTACGCGATCATGGCGTCGTCACCGCCGCAATCCGAAACTGCCATCACACCTGCGCACTGTCAGCCTTCATGCGGCAGGTTACCGAACAGGGCCTCATCGTTCAGCTGTCGGTATCGCATCCCGCGGCAAGCCGAGTCGCGCCCTATGGCGGCACAAAGCCGCTCCTGACCCCCAACCCGATGGCGGCCGGCTTTCCGACATCCGAGGATCCGATTCTGATCGACGTCTCCGCCTCGATCACCACCACGACGATGACGCAAAACCTGGCGAACGCCGGCAAGAAATTCCCCGAGGCCTGGGCCTTCACCGCCGCGGGCGAGCCGACCGATGATCCGCGCGAGGTGACCGAACGTGGCGGGACAATGATGCCCCTCGGCGGTCAGTTGAAGGGACACAAGGGCTTTGGGTTCGGGCTGATCGTCGAACTGCTGGGGCAGGGGCTTTCCGGCAAGGGACGGGCGAACGCGCCGCCCGGTGTGTTTTCGCAAAGCGCATTTATTCAGGTCATCGACCCCGCCTTTTTCGCCGGGCTGGACGCCTTTACCGCGCAGTCCGATTATCTCGCCTCTGCATGCCGCAGCAACCCATCCGCGCCGTGGAACAATGGCCCGGTCCGCATGCCGGGTGACAGCGCAGCCCGCAGGCGCCGCTCGGCGTTGGAAGAGGGCGTGCCGGTCGGCGATGTGCCTTGGGAGAAGCTCTGTAAATATGCCGCGCTTTTTGGCCTGCGCATTCCTGATGTCGCCGCGTGAGGCACGCGTCTAAGACTGGCCTTGAACGCGCGATGCCAGTCCCAAGCTCGATCTCCTGAAGACGTGTGTCATGACGTTTCCAGCCGAAATATGGAACAATCTCTATCGTCTCTTGTTACATTAGCGATGAAATAAGTAACGCGCAAAGGCAGGAACAGCTGGAGGTTCCATGAAGCGGAGCATAGGGTTTGGGCTGGTTTTTGCCGTTATTCTGACGGGCTGCACGACCGGTGCAGGCGATTACGCGTCGGCGGGACTGGCCCCCATTCCCGGCAGCATCACCTATCATGGTCAGCCTCGCACGAAGTTGACGAAATCGCCCGTGGGTTCTTCCTTCCCGCACAGCTTTACAGATCAATGGGGACGCCAGGTCGAGGAGATTTACATCATCCGGCCTGATCGGAGCTTGCTGATCGCCGAGCGCCACTATCGGCCGGTCTTCTCGCTCGACGATAACTAGAACAGGATGATTTTACCCCCAGGGGAAGGAGAATTGATCGTGCCGCGACGCAAGAGCACTGAGACGACGACCCTCGACACCAAAGGAGCCAAGATCGGCGAACCGGTGCCGAAAGCCATCATCGATACGAACGCGGCCTCGGTCGGCATTCCCCGGCAGCCTGATCAGGGCCTGCGTGAGGAATTGAGCGCGTTGCGACAGCAAATCGACGCGCTCCAGCGGCAGGTGTTCGATGGTGCCCGATCGTTAAAGGGAGGCGCCCGGAAAGCAATGCGGCAGACGGAAGCGGCTGTGAAGCTCTATCCGGCTTCGACGCTCATCCTCGTTGCGGCCGTTGCGGGTGCGTTCGCCTTCGCTGGACGCCGCGCTTCTCTGCCGCGCCATCGCCATCAATCGCTGCGCGAGTTGAGGGATCTTTACGACACGATCCGCGAGCGCATCTGACAAGATTTCAGGATTGTCAGCATCGCGATTATGCCCGACACTTGCTCATCGAAGCGAGGGCAACCGCATGCTCGACATCATTATACGGAGCGCTCTTGATATTGTTCAGCGTACGGAGCGCCTGATCGAGGCAAGCAAGCAGCTGCTGAAGAGTGAAGACCTTGACGAAGTTGAAGTGTATGAACTCGATTGCGAGATCGAACGGCTCGGGGATGCGGTTTTCGTCGTGGACGAAGCCATTCGGTCACTTGCACGCGCCGTCGAATGTTGGCCGCAGGCCGCACGGGCCTACGGCATATACAGAACATTGCATTGATGGGCTGTCGCTGCCTTAGGTAGAGCTGGCAATTCACGGAGCCCGTTCCGGACGTGTTTTCGAGCCGCGATCTGCGTGTCACGCCGATGTCACGCGACCATGGAAACAATATGTGCTTGATCGGCATGGTTGGGATGAGGCTAAGGTCTCAGACCTAGCGATTGCCGTTCTGATGGCGGGAACCGGCCGCTCTGTTGTTTGATCGATTTTTAAGCGCATTGGAGACATTCGATGAGGGATGTGCTGCCGACTATCACGCGTGTCCTGAGCCGTGGACGGCTGGGGCAATCCTCCTTTTGTTTCGATGGGGCATCACGATGACCTCGAACACCTCCCGGCGAAAATCTCAGCCCCACGAATTCATCTTTCCGGTTCACACACGCACGATCGCAGAGATCAGATATGACAGCCTCAGCCGAGTCATGACGGTGGTCTATCACGACGGTCGCTCGACGACGACGACTGGCATACAAGGCCCGGCGATGCTGAGGATTCTCGCCCAGCGTCCGCTGGAGCGCTCTCCGTTCCTGTTGCAGACGGTCATCTGACCTGGAGAAACCGTCGCCACCTCTTGTCTCTGCCGCGTGACAAGGCATCCGCTGGCTAAATCGGCATGATTGTGCATCCATTTCCCGCAGGCTGCGTTCCTCTCCTACAGTCAGACCTAATGGAGTGAATGCCGATGACCTTTCCACCGCCGAAAACCGAAGCTCCCGCGCAACGCTTTGAACAGGCAACCGAGGCCGCGCGCGACGCATTGGAAAGACTGATTGCCGTCGCCAATGAGTCCGGATGGGCAACCGGAGAGATAACCGCGGCGCTGCTTAAGGCCGCGCAATTTCTGAGCGACGCCAACAAGAAAGATCCCGATCCGGCTGATGACCCTGTCATCAGCGATGCTTCCGCTAGGCAAGAGCAGATTGGTCATGGCGAGCTGTACGACTAAGCATGTCGCGCAAAAGTGCGCAGCGGTTTTGCAGCAACGACATGCGTAAAGACAAAACCTAAAGCGCGACGCGCTTTAACCCAGATTTTACCGGCCGATCGTCGCAACGGAGCCGCGCACGACGAGGCTGGTGGCAACGCGCAGACGTTCGACGGCAAGCGGGGTGCGTTCGATGCGGGCGACGAGCCGTTCGCCGGCGAGTTTGCCCAGTTCGTAGACGCGCTGGTCGACGATGGTGATCGGCGGAACGGTGACGCTGGTCCAGTCGGCGTCCAGAAACGAAATCATCGAGACATCCTGAGGGATCGACAAGCCGAGCGACTGCAGTGACTTGAAAATGCGCAAGCCCACGAGACTGTCGGATGCCAACAGCGCCGTCGGCGGCGATATCTCCGAGAGCAGGCGTTTTATCACGGCGTTTGTCTGCTGCTGGTTCGTGGCGCCGAGCCGGATGTAATGAAGAGGGTTCGGCAAACCCGCCTCGGTCAGAGCGCTGACGAAGCCTTCCATGCGTTCGCGCACGGCGGAATTTGATATCCGCCCGAGCTCAGTGAGCCCGCCGTCCTCGGCGTCCATGGCGGAGATATAGGCGAGGCGGCGATGGCCCTGGCCGATCAGATACCTTGTCGCGGTGAGTGCCGCATCCCTGTCATCCCCGGTCACGGCGTCGACATCAAGCTCCGGGATGGCCCTGTCGAATAGAACCAATGGCACGCCGGCGCGGCGGACGTGCTGCAGGTGATCGAGGCGATCGCAGCGGGCCGGCGTGACGATCAGGCCATCGACGCGTTTACCGATCAGCAGGTCGACCGCCGATTTTTCCGCATCGATCTGTTCGCCCGAATTGGCGATGATGACGTTGAAGCCCGCAAGCCGGGCTGCATCGGTAATGCCGCGCACTGCGAGGCTGAAGAAAGCATTCTCGATATCGCCGACCACCACGCCGATAATGCCTGAGCGTCCCGTGCTCATGCTTCGGGCGAGCTCGTTCGGGCGGTATTCGAGCGCGGCGGCGGCCGCCGTCACCTGATCCTTGATCTTGTCGCTGACGACGCCATAGCCGCCGAGCACGCGGGCTGCCGTCGCCTTCGAGACCCTTGCTGCCTTCGCGACGTCGGCAACCGTGACTGAACGTTTCGGGGCAGCGGAATCTTCCATGGCGCAGCACTACAAGAGTTGTTGACGGCCGGTCAATTGACAGATATCAAATATGTCGTGAGACCGGTCTCTTTATATAGAAGACCGGTATCTTGTCCAGAAGTCTTCGTCGCACGGGCGACGAGACCGGATGATAACGAATGCCGACAAGAGCATCCCTTCAGAGCGGAGAACGAACATGAAGCCTTTTGAATCTTTCGCGGCCGTCGCGGCTCCATTGCGGGCTGGCCTTCTGACGTGCCTTCTGGCGATGGGGGCCGGCTCTGCGGCCGCGGCCGACAATCCCTATAGCCTCATCGAGCCCGGGGTGATCAGCGTCGGCACGATGGGCGATGCCAAGCCCTATACGTTTGCGACGGCGGACGGCCAGTTCACCGGTTTCGATATCGAGTTGTTTCTCAACGTCGTCTCCCGCCTTGGCATTCCGAAAGACAAGGTCACGTTCACGGGCCAGGAATTCTCCGCACTTCTGCCGTCGGTGGCAAACGAACGGTTCGATGTTGCTGTCGCGGCGATCGGAACCACCGAAGCCCGGAAGAAGACCGTCGACTTTTCCGACGGCTATCTTGCCGGTTATCTCTCGGTCCTGACGGCGGATTCCGGCATCAAGGATGCCGACGGCCTCAAGGGCAGGCGTCTCGGCGTCGTGCAGGGGACCTTGCAGGAAGTCTATGCGGCCAAGAATTTCGGTGAGGCCGATCTCGTGAAATTCCCCGACAACAATTCCGCCGTGGCTGCCCTCAACAACGGAACGGTCGATGCGCATTTTCTCGACTACGAGGCTGCCAAACAATATGGCGAGCGCTATCCCGCGCTGAAGATTGCGGTCAACATCCCGTCCTTCGATGCGCCAGCGGGCTTCGTGATCCGCAAGGGAAATGACGCCTTCCGCACGGCGTTGAACACAGCTCTTCACGACGCGATGCAGGACGGCACCTGGAAGACCCTCTATGAAAAATGGTTCCCCGGTTCGCCGATGCCGGACCAGTACCTTCCCAAGAAGTAACGTCGTAAGCCGTCCGCTCCGGCGGACGGTTTCATGCCCGGCTTGGGCTTCGATGAGGATCTCGATGAACTGGCTTGAAAATCTGCGCCGCAGCTTCCTGGACTGGGACGCCATGGCCGAAGTGCTACCGAGCATGATCAGCGTCGGCCTGAAGAATACCCTGATCCTGGCCGCCGCCTCGACCGTGCTCGGCGTCGTTATCGGCATGGCTCTCGCCGTCATGGGTATCTCGCAGTCCCGCTGGCTGCGGCTGCCCGCGCGCGTCTATACCGATGTCTTCCGCGGTTTGCCGGCGATCGTCACGATCCTGATCATCGGTCAGGGTTTTGCCCGGATCGGACGGGAGATCTTCGGTCCGTCGCCATTTCCGCTCGGCATCCTGGCGCTCAGCCTGATTGCCGGGGCGTACATCGGCGAAATCTTCCGATCAGGCATCCAAAGCGTCGAGCGCGGCCAGATGGAAGCCTGCCGGGCGCTCAGCATGAGCTACGGGCAGGGCATGCGCTTGATCGTCATCCCGCAAGGCATCCGGCGGGTTCTGCCGGCGCTGGTCAATCAATTCATCGGAAACGTCAAGGATTCCAGCCTCGTCTATTTTCTCGGATTGCTCGCCTCCGAGCGGGAGATCTTCCGCGTCGGGCAGGATCAAGCTGTCGTAACGGGCAATCTGTCGCCCTTGTTGCTGGCGGGCGTCTTCTATCTCGTCATCACCGTGCCGCTCACTCACTTGGTCAATTACATCGATGTGCGACTGCGCCTGGGAAAACAAGGCCGCAGCTCGGGTGTTGCGAGTGGATTGGTCGAGGTGAGCGAAATGCGCGCCGCCGGTCCGCAACCCCCGGCAAAATCTGTCGAGCAGACCGAACCGCGCTTCAAGGGTGGTGCCCTGAACGTCCGGGATCTCACCATGGCCTATGGTAATCTCGATGTGCTGAAGGGTGTCGATCTCGACATCGCCGCCGGTACCGTCACCTGCATCATCGGTCCTTCCGGCTCGGGAAAATCGACGCTGCTGCGCTGTATGAATAGGCTGGTGGAACCGAAAGGCGGCGACGTCCTGCTCGATGGCGCCAGCATTCTGGCCATGAAACCAGAGCGGTTGCGCCGGCGCGTGGGCATGGTGTTCCAGCACTTCAACCTGTTTCCCGATCACACCGCGCTTGAGAACGTCATGCTTTCACTGACGAAGATCAAGAAGATGTCGAGGCAGGAGGCGCGACGCATTGCCGAGGCGCGTTTGGCCGAGGTCGGTCTTGCCGAGCGCAGAAATCATCGCCCGGCAGGTCTGTCTGGCGGGCAGCAGCAGCGCGTCGCCATCGCGCGTGCTCTTGCGATGGATCCGGAACTCATCCTGTTCGATGAAGTGACGAGTGCGCTCGATCCCGAATTGGTGAAAGGCGTTCTCGACTTGATGGCAGCTCTCGGCCGCCAGGGCATGACGATGGCCGTGGTGACGCATGAGATGGGATTTGCACGCAGGGTGGCCGACCAGGTCGTCTTCATGGATGAGGGCCGCATCGTCGAAGCCGGCTGCCCGGGGCAAATCTTCGACAATCCCCACAGCGAGCGGCTGAAACGCTTCCTTGCGGAAGTCCTCTAAAGCATGTCGCGCAAAAGTGTGCAGCGGTTTTGCGGCAACGACATGCGCAAAAAACAAAGAGCCAAAGCGCGAGGCGCGAATCTGAAAGATCGCGACGCGCTTTAGCCCCTGACGCGAGGCATGCCGCTGAGGGCTCCTACGACGGATGCATGGAATTCGTTCGACATAGCAGGAAACAAGGTTATCGACATGAATGCTTCCCCCAAACCTTCGAAGGTCGTCGTCATCGGTGGCGGCATATTCGGCGTCTCGACGGCTGTCCATCTCGCTCGCCTCGGGATCGCCACCGTGCTCGTCAGCGATGGGCCGCTTGCCAATGGCGCCTCCGGCCGTTCGCTCGCCTGGCTCAATTCGGCCCGGAAACGCTCTGATGCCTATCACCGGCTGCGCCTCGCCGGCATCGACCGTTATCGCACCCTTGCTGCCCGATATCCGGATGCGCCCTGGCTGCGTTTCGATGGCGGCCTGACCTGGGATGCCGATGACGCCGGCAATGAGATAGCCGAGGTCTTCGACTTCGAGCGCGACCTCGGCTATCACGCGCAATGGCTGGCCCAGGAAAACATTCCCGGCGCGACGCCCGGCGTCGACGCCGGTGCGGTGACGCCGCAGGGCGCGATCTTCAATCCCGGAGAAGGTTGGGTCGATCTTACCTCGCTGATCGGCCTTCTCGCGGAGGAATTCCGTTCGCTCGGCGGCGAGGTCGTGACGGACGCCGGGCGCGCGGCGATTGATGTCGAAGGCGCCCGTGTCTGCGGCGTGAGCGCAGCGGACGGCAGACACTGGGACGCGGAGTCTGTGCTGCTTGCCGCGGGCGGCGCCGTTCCGGCAATCGTTGCCGAAGCCGGCCAGCATATCGACGATGCAACGCCGGTCGCGCTTCTCGTCAGGACCAAGCCGATCCGCCATTCGCTGAAGGCCGTGCTCAACACCCCCCGCGTCGCCATCCGACCCATGCCGAATGGCGGCTTCGCCCTCGATTCCGCCTGGTCCGAGGAAGAGGTCGAAGTGAAGCCGGACGGCGGCTATGAAGTCAGACAATCGACGTTGGACGGGCTGCTGCGCGAGGCGTCAAAAGTTCTCGAAGGCAACCCGACGCTCGAGATCGAAGATTATGGGGTCGGCCCAAAGCCCATTCCGGGCGATGGCGAGCCGGTCTTTGGCGAACTGCCGTCGATCTGGGGTTACTTCGTCGCCTTCAGCCATAGTGGCGCCACCCTCGGCCTGATCGCCGGTGAACTGCTGGCCGACGAGATCGCCACCGGACGCCGTCATCCGCTGCTGGCGGAGTTTCGGCCCGAACGTTTCAGCGCGTCGCGAGGATGACGGTCGTGGAAGGAGCGGAAGTCCGACTCGGCGCCGTTGCGAACCGCGACCGGCGTCCGATGCATCCTTCTGAGCCGTCGAGCGTTCTATCGCCAGGAACAACTGGAGATCCATCATGTTCAAGGACGAACTCGGGGACATCGGCACAAACCTGGACAGGCGCGACAATACCGGCACCGCACCGGCTGCTTTCGAAGATGCAAACGCCAATCCCGATCTCATCAGGCGTGAGGGCTTCGCGAGCGAGGCCGAATATCGGGCTTATATCGCGACGCTCGGTGGTCATGCTCCGGTTGGAGGCACCTTTGAGGAGCCTCTCCTGGCCTCTGACAATCATGCCCTGGAAGGCCGTCTGCGAGAACTGAGAGAAGAACTCGAAAACCTCCGCGCCCGCCTTCAGGTGATCCAACATCAGGCTGCGACCGTCGTTGCGGCGAACGTCCGCTGGGCCGATGCAAGCGCCCACGCGCAGCTTGGCAATCAGCCCTGGCTCAAGCTGGCCGGCGCAATGGCGGCAACATTCGTCGTCACGAGAGGCATCACGCGGCTGCCGCTCGGAACCGTGGCGACGACGGCGCTACCGTTGGTGGCGGCCGCGATGAAACGGAAGTCCGTCAGGTGAACATCGTCCTCTAACGGGACATCGGGCACGGCACACTTCTGCTTCAATCGCCTTCTCTCGGCGTCCGTTTAGGCGAAACTAATTTCCGCAAGGAGAGGCAGGTGATCAGAGGCGACCCTTGTCAGTCGGTTTTCCAGGACCGTCGCCTGTTTGACGACGAGATCGTCGGAAACGAGAATGTGGTCAAGGCGCATCAGCGGATAGCGGGAAGGGAAGGTTGCTCTTGGTGTGGCCTTGCCTTCGCGCTGAGCATCCTTCAATGACTGAGTGGCAAGTCGGTAAGTCGCCGATGCCGGAATGGCGTTGAAGTCGCCGCAAAGGATGGTGGGGAGAGATTCGCCCGCTGTCCCGCGCAGCCAGCCCGAGTTCAACAGCGTCGTCATCTGCCGCATGCGCTCGCGGCCGCGAAGGCCAAGATGGGTGTTGACGACCAGCAGTTTTCTGTCGCCGACCAGTATTTCGACCGAAAGGGCACCGCGCTGTTCGCCGATGGATGGCAGCGGGCCGGCCTTGACCGCGCCAGTCGGCAGCGCGGTGATGATCGCATCGCCATACTGCTCTTCGGCAATCGACAGCGCCGGATGAAAATGAGCCTGCATCTCCAGAAGCGCGGCGATCGTATGGGCCTGGTCGATGCCGCCGGTCCTGCGCCTGAGGACATCGACCTCCTGAAGAGCGATGATGTCGGCTTCCGCCTCGGCGATGACTGAAGCAATGCGTCCGGGATCGAGCTTGCGGTCGTTGCCGATACAGCTGTGCACGTTATAGGTTAAGAGTTTGATCGTTTTTTCCGACATGAGTCCGCTGAAGCTTGTCCTCGGGGACATGGATCTCGTTCCCCAGGGGAACACAAAACTCATTTGATCGTTCCAGATTATCGAACCATCCCGTTTGCACTCCTGAGGACAATCGATGAGCTTGAAAAACATGATCTGGAATGGACTGCTCGTTGCTGCCCTTTGTTTCGCGGTCTTCCTTCTTTACCGCATCTTCCAACAGTACAGCCTCGAGCAGATCGTCCAATCGGTTCGCAGCATACCTTTTTCGAATTTCTGCGTAGCCCTGCTGTTTGCGGCGGCATCCTATCTATGTCTTGGCTGTTTCGATCTCCTGGCGATCCGTTCACTCGGCAAATCCTTGCCTTACCCCAAAATCGCGTTGGCTTCGTTCATCAGCCTGTCGCTCGGCCACAATATCGGTTTTGCCGGACTGAGCAGCGGCGCCTTCCGCTACCGTTTTTATTCGCGCTGGGGGCTGACGACCGAGGATGTCGCCAATATCATCCTGTTTTGCGGCATCACAGTCGGGCTGGGGCTGATCACGCTTGGCGGCCTGGCGATGATCATCAATCCCGGCGACGCCGGGCGCCTGCTGCGGCTCGATCCGGCCGGTGTGCGCATCTTCGGCTTGCTGGCGCTCATCGTGCCGGTCGTCTATGCGGGGCTGGCGTTTTTCATCCGCAGCAAGTTGCGGCTTTGGCGCTGGTCCTTTCAGTTGCCGCGATTTTCGATAGCGGTCGCGCAAGTTGGAGTCGGCACGATCAACTTCGGGTTCGTTTCTGCCTGTCTCCACCAGATGCTCTCAGCCTTCGGCGATGTTGCCTTCTTCAGATCGGTAACAGCCTACGTGCTCGCCAACTCGGCAATTCTTGCAACGCATGTTCCAGGTGGTCTCGGCGTGCTCGAGGCGACCGTCTCCTATGCGGTGCCGAAGGAAGCATCCATCGGCGCGCTGATCGCATTCCGCTGCGTCTATTTCTTCATTCCGCTGGCGCTTGGCGCAACGCTACTCGCAATCAGCGAGGTCGTCTTTCGCCGCCGATCACGTGGAGCGAACGAGACGGCGGACGAAGGCGCCGAGGCCCAGTCGGCTTAGCAGTGTGGTGGGCCGACCCGGGTCGAAGAGCGCGGTTCCCATGACTGGCTTGGTGCTGCCGGCCATGTCGACTGCAAACTCGCGCAAGCCGCGGCGACCATCATTCAGCGTCTCGATCGCTTCGATCACCGATCCTGTCCGAGCGAAGGCTGCAGCAAAGGTCTCGGCCGCCCTTCCTAGGTATTCCGAAAGCAGGCGGTTGCGAAGATCCACGATCCCCCGGCGTTGATCCTCGCCGTCGGCCTCCAAGAGCATATCGCATTCGGTATCAATTGCTTCCGAGCGGTTGTTGATGTTGGACGAGCCGATGCGCACCAATTTGTCATCGGCAATTATCAGCTTGGAGTGGACGAGCACCTCCACTTCTGTGCTCGACGCCAGCGGGGCTCGCCCAGGGGCAGTGGCTTTGGGCATGACCGGCCCCGGAACAACGGGATAGTAGATGCGCAGCCGATGAGCGCGATCAGCGCGTTTGAGGCGACGGATGACACGGTCGCGATTATTGCCCATGACAAGCTTTTCGATCAGCCCGTGAGAGCTGCGCGTACAGATGATGATGACTTCAGGCCCGTCTTCCTCCTCAAGCCCGGCGGCGATGGCCTCCGCGACGCGGAAGGAGGCGAGGTATTGTGCTTCGATGTAAAGTGATCGCTTCGCCCGGGCGATCACATCAAGTGTCATGTCGATACCGTCGCTTACGCCGGTCCGCAAGGCCGTCGAGGGTTCCGTCAGCGCGAAACTGACCGAAATATCTCCGATCGAAACCGGCAGATCATCGGGCCAGACGAAAGGCGCGCTCGCGACCAGCGGCGAGTGGCTTTCGCCGGTGGCGTCTTCCCAGCGCCGCCTGGCGATATCGCCGATCAGCTTGGCCGCGTCGCCCGTGACCATCGCTTGAACATCGTGCAGGGGGTCGTAGGAAACGCCGGCGGGATCACGTCGCAGTTTGTCTTTGGCGCGATGAAGCCAAGTGTCCCACCGCCGCGCCGTCAGATCCATCCCACCGATGAAGGAGACCGCGTCGTCGATGCAGACGAGTTTCTGATGATGGCAGCCGCCGACTGCCCGCGCGGAATCGAAGCGCAGATCGATCCGGGCATTCTTCGGGAAATTCTTCTTGCGAAACAGCTGCAGGGACTTGTTCGAATAGAGGGGGCCGAGTGCCCAGACGAGGATGCGTATTTCCAGTTCGGGATTTTCCGCCGCGAGACCGTGCAGCAGGTCGGCAAGCGTCTCCTCGGATTTATCGGGTTCCATCAGGATGTCGGGATTGAAATCCCATCCGATGATCCAGACAGTGCGCCGCGCCTGCCGTAGCGCCCGCGCCAGCTCGGCAAAATAGCTGTTGCCGTTGATCAGGAAGGCCGCCTTCGCGGCACTCCCTTGCAGGTCAAACCCACTGCAATCTTGCCTTTTATGGCCGACCAGCGCCGGCAATTTTGCCTGTGTCAGCGTCGGATGATTGAAGACGGTCTCAATTGCGGTCATGATTGCCTCTGCCTCTAACTGGGGAAACAAACGCTTGGAATATTTCTGGGTTCCCTGCGGTGGCGGAAGAGGCGGCCGGGCTGACTTCGTCCGGCGATAGAAAGCCTAAGGAAACGCGATGTCACAACGAGCAGGCAGTGCCGATCTTCCGCTTCACGGGGGACGTGTGCCACATTGGCTGGGCGACCGGATGACGCGACTCGGTACGCTGATCACCGAGGCGATCGTTCATCACTATGGCCGCGACGAATTCCTGCGCAGGCTTGCGCATCCCTTCTGGTTCCAGTCCTTCGGCGCGGTCATGGGCATGGACTGGCATTCCTCCGGCGTCACCACCAGCGTTCTCGGCGCCTTGAAACGCGGACTGAAGCCGCGCGCCGGCGAACTCGGCCTGCATGTCTGTGGCGGCCGCGGCGCGCAGTCGCGCAAGACCCCGCAGGAGCTGCTGTCGATCGGCGAACGGGTCGGTCTCGATGGGGAGGGGCTGGCGACGACGAGCCGTCTCATTGCCAAGGTCGACAGCGCCGCCCTTCAGGACGGGTTCGATCTTTATCTGCACGGCTTCATCGTCGCCGATGACGGCCATTGGGTGGTCGTGCAGCAAGGCATGAATGGCGACAAGCGGCAGGCCCGGCGCTATCACTGGCTGTCGGAAGGGCTGGAGAGCTTCGTCGACTCGCCGCATGCGGCCATCGAGGGCAGGAGCCAGGGCGAGATCGTCAATCTGGCCGACAGGCGCGCCGAGCGTTCTCGGCGTGGCCAACTCGATCTGCTGGCGACGCTCGGTCCCGACCGGATCGTTCGCGAGGCCGCCGCGCTGCTGCGTGTTGAGCACCCGGCGCCCGAGCCTGCCGAACAACCGATGCTGCCGCACCTGATCATGCCGACCCATCACGACGTTCGCGAAAGTGACATCATCATGAGGCGCCTGCACGGAAATCTGGCCGCCGCAGCCGACCGTGGACCGGCGGATTTCGAAGAGCTGCTGCTGGTTCCAGGTGTCGGTGCCCGCACCGTGAATGCGTTGGCCCTGGTGGCCGAAGTCGTCCACGGCGCGCCTTGCCGTTTTTCCGATCCGGCGCGCTTCTCGATCGCCCATGGCGGCAAGGACCGCCATCCCTTCCCAGTGCCGCTCAAAGTCTATGACGAGACGATCGGCGTGATGAAATCGGCGGTACAGAAAGGCAGGCTCGGACGGGAGGAGGAACTGCAGGCGCTGAAGCGCCTCGATGACCAATCCAGGCAGATGGAACGCTACGTCACCGGTCCAGACCTCAAGGAAATTATCGCCGGCGAATTCCGCCAGTCCGCCGATTTCGGCGGCCGGAGCGTCTTCGGCTGTGAGGAGCCGCCCGCAGAGTAGGGCACCCCTTTGTGCCACTGTCTTAACTCGCTGCGCCGGGTAGGGTGACCTCGCCGTTTTCCTCACCATCCCAGTACCGGATGGAGGACGCCGAAACTTTGATAAGAACGATCCCGGGAGTGTCCACACCTTCAGGAAACCACCGCTGGAGATCGGGCACCCAATGTTCTTCGAACGCCGCCTTGTCCCGCACCAGCGAGGCGAAGCCCTCGACAGCGATGAAAATCCCCGGTTTGCCGAGGAGGCTGGGAGGTGCCGTGAACGTCAGCGAGACGATGTCGATGCCTTCGATCTCCGTGATTTTCCTGCTGTCCTCATACGAAAAGAACCAGGAATCCCCGTCATATTCGACGTCGCCATTATTGCTCATCGGTCGGGCCGAGATGCAGCCCGACCCGGCGTTCGTCGACAGCATGCAGAAATCGATCTTCTTCAGTTGTGAGGATAGGTCTTCGAGGGTCATGGACGCCATTGCGATCTCCCGGGTTTGAATGCTCGGGAGTAGCGTGCAGGCGTCCAAATTGTTCCGTGGAAAGCCTACGTGACTAAGCCTCCATCCTTTTGATCTATTCCCGCAAGGTTTAAGGATGGAAGTATGCAGGAATTCCAGGGGTTACAGCAGCGTCCTATGCAAAGCTGAAGATAAGCGGCGCTATACCCTCAATGGCCGTCGGGCGGGACGGCTTCGACCGGAACCGTCTCTTTCAGGTTCTTCCGGTGGAAGATGAAGAGCCCGGCAAAGACGATGATTGCGGCGCCGATGACGATCTGTGCATCGGGAATATCATTGAAGAAGAAATAGCCCAGAATGATCGCCCAGAGCAGCAGCGTATACTGCAGCGGCGCCAACAGCGATGCCGGCGCGAGCTTCAGCGAGCGTGTGATCAGCAGGTGCGCGCAGGAGGCGACGATCCCGAGCAATAGCATGCCGGCCCAATCGACGAGTGTTGCCGGCTGCCAATGGCCGATGCTCAACACGATGCCGGTCGCCAGGGCGGCGATCGTCTGCCATGTCACGAGCGTCGTATCGCTGGTCGAACGTAGATAGCGGCTCATCACCAGCGACAGCGCAAAGGCAAAACTGCCAACAAGACCGAAGAGCGACGGAAGCGACAGCATCGCCGTCGATGGACGCAGTGCAATGACGACACCTGCAAAGCCAAGCAGAACGGCAAGCCAACGGCGCCAGCCGATCTTCTCTCCGAGAAAGAAATGCGAGAGCGCCGCAATGTAGATCGGCCCGGCCATATAGAAGGTCATGACATCTGCGAGCGGCAGATAGGCGACGGCGGCGTAGAACAGGGCAACATCGGCGGTCGCCATGGCGACCCGGATGAACTGGAGGCCCTTCTGTTCGACGCGAAACAGGGCCATCGGCCCTTGTCGCGCGATCATCGGCCCGAGCACAACGAAAGCGCCGACGGAGCGGATAACCAGCACTTGGCCGACGGCAAAGCTTGCGACCAGCCACTTGCCCATCGCATCGTTCAGTGCAAAGAGCAGATCGCCGAGCAGCATCAGCACGACGCCGGTCATGATCAGGTTTCCGGCATTGGCTGCGGCCGTCTTGGTCTTCATATGGCGTCCTTGCAAGAGGGGCCGCTCAGGCGCGGCCGAGGTCGGCTTCAGCTTTAACACCGCCGATGTCAACGGTTAGTTTCACCCGCAATTTGATTGATCGCCGCCATCGCTGGGGCCGCGGTGCTCCCGTCACGTTCCCTAGCGGGGCGTCCTCGCCGCTATGCCGGACATCTGCGGATACAAATCGGCGTGACCTCGGACATATCTCGGATACATGAAAAAGGCACCGTCTTGGGGCGAAAATTCAACCCTAAAACGGAGTTTCCCTTTGACGTCCCTCCCTCCTGATATTAACCGCCGCAATTTTCTGGCGGCCGCCGCCATCGCCGGCACTGCAACGATATTAAAGCCTGCGATGTCATTTGCTTCCACTGGCGCAGCCCACGAGATTCGACCTTTCAAGGTAAGCGTTCCCGACAGCGCTCTCCAAGAGTTGAAGCAGCGCCTTGCCTCAGCGCGATGGCCCGCCAAGGAAACCGTCGGTGACGACTCCCAGGGCGTCCAGCTCGACCGTTTTCGCGCCCTCGTGAACTATTGGCAGGACGGTTACGACTGGCGGAAGGTCGAGGAAAAGCTCAATGCCATTCCGATGTTCATTACCGAAATCGATGGGCTCGACATCCATTTCATCCACGTCCGCTCCAGGCACGAGAACGCGCTGCCGTTGATCATGACCCATGGCTGGCCGGGTTCGATCCTTGAAATGCTCAAGGTCATCGATCCGCTGACAAACCCGACAGCTCACGGCGGGAGGGCCGAGGATGCCTTCCATCTGGTCGTTCCCTCGATTCCGGGCTTCGGTTTTTCCGGTAAACCGGACGTGCGGGGATGGGGTTCCGACCACATCGGTCGCGCATGGAGCACGCTCATGGACCGGCTCGGATACCAAAAATACGTCTCCCAGGGTGGCGATTGCGGCTCGGTCATCTCGCAGCGCATGGCGCATCAGAACGTTCCCGGTTTGCTGGGCATTCATCTCACCATGCCTGCAATCGTCCCGCGCGAAATCGTACCTCTCCTCGCTGCAGGCGCTGCCGCACCCGAAGAGTTCAACGAGGAGGAGCGAGCTTGTTTCGATAAGCTGGCGATCTTCTACCGAGATAGCGCTGCCTACGCGCAAATGATGGTCACCCGTCCGCAGACCATCGGCTATTCGTTGGTAGATTCACCGGTCGGAATGGCCGCTTGGATGTACGACAAGTTTGCTGAATGGACATTTAGCGACAAGCAGCCGGAAAAGGTCCTGACGCGCGACGAGATGCTCGACGACATTTCGCTCTACTGGTTCACGGAGACCGGTGCCTCGGCTGCCCAAATCTATTGGGAAGACCATACCAACAACTTCAATGCCCTCGACAAGATCCCGACGTTGCCGGTGGCGGTCAGCGTCTTCCCAGGGGAAATTTATCAAGCCCCGAGGTCGTGGACAGAGCGAGCCTACGGCAACCTGATCTATTTCAACGAGGTTGATAACGGCGGACATTTCGGCGCTTGGGAACAGCCCGCGATCTTCACGAACGAAGTTCGGGCGGCGTTCCGTTCGCTACGCTAAGTCGAGTGCTTGATGGCCGTCGCGATTGCGGCGGCCATCCCTTCAGCCGCAAGCGAGCGCGTCGTCCGATATCCCTTTCGAGTTCTGTTTCAAGCACTTTGCGTTAAGGGCGGGTGTCGTGGTAGGAGTTGGGTATGAACTCACTAAGCGATATAGATTGCCAAAGCTGCGGCGCGTGTTGCTCTTTTTCATCGGATTGGCCAAGATTTTCTACGGAAAGTGATGCTGCTCTCGATTTGCTGCCACCGCGCTTCGTTGCGGCAGATGAGACGGGAATGCGTTGTAGCGGGTCGCGTTGCTCTGCGTTGGCAGGTCGGGTCGGTTTTGAGACATCGTGCCTCGTTTACGATATTCGGCCTGTCGTTTGTCGCGAATGCGTTCCTGGAGATGATGCCTGCCTGATGGCGCGTGAAGCCTTCGGATTAACGCTGCCGCATCAGATCCTCGGGTAGGCCAGCGCTTGAACGGGAACCAAATTCATAGCTTTGCGCGGAAGATAAACGAATTCGGGCGATTTATCCTCGACCTCGAACGCCTGAACCAAGCATTTTAGCGCAGCTTTTCAACGGCGATGGCGAGACACGTCTTGAATGCGGCGAGGTCGGTATAGAGCGCATCCCGAGGCGCGTCTCCGACGATGAGGACGCCACCGCGCCGCTCGATCCCGGCGTGCAGCATGAGATTGTCGGCCAGGCCAAAATCCTCGACGGCAATCCCGTTCGGGTCTCGCAGTCGACCGTCGGCATCATAGGCGAGGGCCCCGCCGTAAAGATCGCTCACCCGTCCGCTGTGATCTCGGGCCACATTCGTGTAGGCGAATACCGGCTTACCACTTGCGCACATGAATCCGAGTTCGAAGGCCGTCCCGGTATCGGCGGCAATGCCACGAAAGGGCGTCAGATTGGCGATGATGGCGTCAGCCTCCATCATCATCTTTTCGTCCACCGCGTTTATTGCCGCTGCGCGCTCGCGCTTCGAGTTCGTGTGCGGGATTTCCAGATCACCGGGCGAGAGTGGGAAAAGTCCCGCCTCGCGCGCAAGCGCTGCCTTCCGGTCGAGCATTTCACGGGCGTTTGGAAGGAAGACCTCCGGACCGGCCAGATAAACTTTTTTTGTCATAGACGAATTGCACCTTAATGGGATGGGCTCGGAATACCTCCCTTGCTGTATAGCCAAGGAGGATCACAATCCAGTGGACGAGAACCGCCCGCGACGCGCAGCGTGTACCAATCAGATCGTTAGCCGATGGAATTGTTCCGTAGCGTGTTGGTCCGGTCGATGGCTCTTCATAGGACTAAAGCCCTATGCTGGAACGAGCCCGCGCAGATGACGTTCAGCCGATAGCTGAAGGAGCTGAAGAGATGTCGATGCGCCGCGATTTTTGGGACCAACCCGTTGAGGTCATCATTGGGGATGGCGACCACCTTAAGAGTATCCGCAGCAGCCGGGACGCGCTCGCATATCTCATGACCTGTTGGCCGCGTGAGAGAGCAGCCTCCTTCGCCGTCGCGAAGAGGATCTGCACGGACGCCGTTGACGGGCGGGCAGATCCATCCGCTGCCGCATTGGCATTCAAAGTTGCGGCTGAGGAAGCCGGCGTCCTTCACCGCTAGCCGTTCTTTGCGTCGAGGAAAAGCGATTGGGCACACAGTCGGACCTTCAGTGATTTCATGTGAAATATATTTCAGTGCGTGAATTTTATTGACAGCTCTCTATCGTTGGGATTACCTGCCCATACCGGACTTCGAGGAGGAACTCCGGTCTTCAATGGATCATCGGCAGCCGCTCAGGTGCCGCCGGATATTTGGGAGGGGCCTCGGCCTCGAGGAGGAAACTTGCGCAGATTTCTAAGCACGACCGCATTGGCGGTCCTCGCATCGACACTATTGGCTGGCGTGGCCAGCGCAGACACGGAAAATCCGTTCCGCTGCAAGCCGGGCGAAAAATACGTCATGAATGTGATGGTCTCGGGCGTCGAATATTGGTTTCCGGTCTATGAGATGTTCAAGCAGGCCGGTCAGCAGCTCGGTTGCGAGACGGCTTATACCGGCACGCCGGAATATGACGTCAACAAGCAGATTGCCACCTTCGACCAGGCGCTGGCCCAGAACCCGGCCGGTATCCTCGTTCATCCGATGAACTCCGACCCGTTTATCGAGCCGATCAACCGGGCTATCGATCAGGGCACGGCGGTCGTTACCTTCGCAGCCGATGCGCCGCTCTCCAAGCGCATCTCGTTCATCACCTCGGACAATACCCGCGAAGGCACCTATGCGGCCGACGCGATCGCCGGAAAGATGGGCGGCAAGGGGGAATATGCCGTTCTGGAAAATCCGGGCCAGGATAATCATGACAAGCGTATTGCCGCCTTCATCGCCCGTATGGAGGAAAAATATCCGGAGATGAAGCTGGTCGGCCGCGCCGCGTCCAACCAGGACCCGAACAAGGCCTACCAGGGCCTGATGAGCCTGGTGCAGGCCCATCCGAACATTGGCGCCGTCTTCATGCCGGAAGCGAACTCGGCAATCGGCGCTTCGCAGGCCAACAAGGAAAGCGGCGGCAAGATCCTGGTGATGTGCGCCGACGTCAACGCCAACATCCTCGACATGATCAAGGCGGGCGAGGTGTTCGGCTCGATCAACCCGAACCAGGGCATGCAGGGTTACATGGGCTTCATGCTGCTGTGGCTGGCCAAGCATCCGGAACTCATCGACCCGATGAACGACGCCAAGCGCGCCAGCTTCAACCCGATGAGCATTCCGTTCGTCGACAACGGCCTGTCGATCGTCACGGCTGACAATGCCGACGACTTCTACTGGGACAAGTACCTGAAGCGGCGGGGCACCAAAGGCATCGAGGAGTAAGCCTTTGGCTGGCTGTCCGGGCAGAAGCTCCGGACAGCCGCTGCGGAAATGAGGAGGAGAGGATGATGGCGTCGGTGCCGGTTCTGGAAATCCGCAATGTCAGCAAGCA
This sequence comes from Rhizobium sp. NZLR1, assembly GCF_017357385.1. Taxonomy (NCBI): domain Bacteria; kingdom Pseudomonadati; phylum Pseudomonadota; class Alphaproteobacteria; order Hyphomicrobiales; family Rhizobiaceae; genus Rhizobium; species Rhizobium sp. NZLR1. The sequence continues at coordinate 865,094 of NZ_CP071633.1, forward strand.
CTTCGGTGCGGTGAAGGCGTTGACGCAGGTGAGCTTCAGCTTGGAAAGAGGCGAGGTTCATGCGCTTTGCGGCGAAAACGGCGCGGGCAAGTCGACGCTTATGAACATCATTGCCGGCGTGCTGCAGCCGACCGAGGGGGACGTTCTCGTCGACGGCGCGCCGGTAAAAGTGACGTCGCCGGCCGTGGCGCAATCGCTCGGGCTTGGCCTCGTGCATCAGGAAATCGCGCTCTGCCCCGATGCGACGGTGGCCGAGAATATGTTCATGGCCGCTACCAATCGTCGCCGCTCGCCTTTCATGAATTATGGCAGGCTGGAGCGGGATGCGCAGGTCGTGATGAGCCGTCTGGCGCCGATCGACGTCCGCCGCAAAGTCGGCGACTTGTCGATTTCCAGCCAACAGCTCGTCGAGATCGCCAAGGCACTGACGCTCGATTGCCGGGTGCTGATCTTCGACGAGCCGACGGCAGCGCTGACGGAATCGGAGACGCAGATCCTGTTCGCTATCATCCGCGACCTCAAGGCGCAGGGTATTTCGATTATCTATATCAGCCACCGCATGGCCGAAATCTTCAGCCTGTGCGACCGGGTCACCGTGTTTCGCGATGGCCGTTATGTCTCGACGGAGAAAGTGGCGGATTTGACGCCGGACGATGTGGTGCGCCGGATGGTCGGGCGCGAGATCACCCAGCTCTATCCGGAAAAGCAGGCGCCGGCGGAGCGGACCGATGAGATCATTCTGAGCGTCCGCGATCTCGGCGACGGCAGCCGCTTCACGGATGTGAACTTCGACCTGCGCAAAGGGGAAATTCTCGGCGTTGGCGGGCTGATCGGCTCGGGCCGCACCGAGATAGCCGAAGGTATTTGCGGGTTGCGGCCGGTAATCGACGGCGAGGTGCAACTGCATGGACAGCGGCTGCGGGCGCGCTCCTATGCGCAGGCGGTGCAAGCGGGCGTCGTCTACCTGTCGGAAGACCGGAAAGGCTCCGGCATTTTCCTCGATCTTTCCATTGCCCAGAACATTGCCGTTCTCGATTTGAAGTCACTGACCGGGCCGCTCGGACTGTTAAATTCCAAGGCCGAGGCGGATCGTGCCCGCGACCTGGTTCGGCGGCTCGGCGTGCGGATGGGTGGCATCGACATGCCGGTCTCGTCGCTGTCGGGCGGAAACCAGCAGAAGGTGGCGATCGCCAAGCAGCTGGCGGTCAATCCCAAGGTCATCCTGATGGACGAGCCGACCCGCGGCATCGATGTCGGCGCCAAATCGGAAATCCACCGGCTGCTGCGCGATCTCGCGCGCTCCGGCATCGGCATCGTCGTCATCTCGTCGGAACTGCCGGAGCTTCTCGGCCTGTGCGACCGGGTGCTGGTCATCCACGAGGGCACCGTGGCAGGCGAGGTCGAGGGCGAGACGATGACGGAGGAAGCGATCATGCGGCTCGCGTCGGGTATCGGCGGTCACGATAATTCAAAGGCATCAGAGCATGCCGCATAGAGAAAAAGCAGGGCAGGAGACAAGGTCATGGCGGACGCTACGTTGGCAACGGCGCATCGGGCACGGGCGCCCGGCTGGAAACGGCTGGGGACGATGCGCGAGGCGGGACTGATCGCGATCATCCTGGCGCTCTGCATCGTCATGAGCTTTGCCTCGCCGCATTTTCTGACGCTCGGCAATTTCCGGGCGATGCTGATGTCCTTCTCGGTGGAGGGGATCGTCGTCGTCGGCATGACCATCCTGTTGATCGTCGGCGGCATTGACCTGTCGGTCGGCTCGGTCGTCTGCTTCTCGATGGTGCTGTCGGGCTCGCTGTTCCTGATGGGGCTCGATCCGTGGAGCGCATCCCTGATCGGGATCATCGCCAGCGGCCTGATCGGCTGCGTCATGGGCTTCTTCGTCACGGTTGTCGGGCTCAACCACTTCATCACCTCGCTTGCGGCGATGGTGATCGTGCGCGGCATCTGCCTGATCATTACCAAGGGTACGCCATTGTCGCTGTTCACCTTGCCGCCCTCATTCAAGGCGGTCGGGCAGGGCACGTTCTCCGGCGTCCCCTATGTGATCCTGATTTTTGTCGCGGTCGTCGTGCTGTTCGACTTCCTGCTGCGCCGGGCAACCGCCTTCCGCAAGGTGTTCTACACCGGCAGCAACGAGAAGGCGGCGCTCTATTCCGGGATCAAGACCAACCAGGTGAAGTTCTGGGTGACGGTGCTCTGCGCCACGCTCTCCGGCGTTGCCGGGGTGATCTACATGTCCCGCTTCGGTGCCGCGACCCCGACTTTTGGTGTCGGCATGGAGCTCAACATCATCGCAGCCGCGGTGATCGGCGGTGCGTCGCTGAATGGCGGCTCCGGCACGATCCTCGGGGCAATTCTCGGTATTGCCCTGCTGTCGGTCGTCACAAGCTCGTTGATCTTGCTCGACGTGTCCGTCTATTGGCAAGATATGATCAAGGGCTGCATTCTGCTTGCCGCCGTTTCGATCGACCATTTCCTGCACAAGCGGAAGGCTGCCTGATATGCCGATAGCCAAACTCAAACCCGCAAATGCGCCGCGCGAGGAAATCGTCATCGCCCGGCAGATGCACCAGGCTCTCGTCCTGCATTTCCTCGAAGGACTGACACAGGCGCAAATTGCCGATCAGCTCGGCATTTCGCACGCCACCGTCAACCGCCTGATCAAGCGCGGCCGTCAGCTCGGCCTGGTCGAGATCAAGATCAAGTCGCCGGTCGAGCCGCTGGTCGATATGGAAGAACAGCTGCGAGCGCTTGGTGGCATCGGCCGCGCCGTGGTGGTGCCGACAGTGTCCGACAATCCGCAGACGGCGCTTCAAGCCGTCGGCGAAGCGGCAGCAAGGTTGCTGCTGGAAGAGATCATCGACGGAGATACGATCTGCATCACCGGCGGCAAAGGGGTAAGCGCCGTCGTTGCGGGTCTGCAGCCGCCGCGTCGTTTTGATGTCGAAGTCATTCCGGCAACCGGGTGCGTGCAGGGTAAACACTACACCGACGTCAATCATGTCTCGACCTTAATGGCCGACCGGCTTGGGGGGCGTTCCTACCAGATCCATGCGCCGCTCTTTGCCGACGATGCCGAACAACGGGCGATGCTGATCAACATGCGCTCCGTTGCAGACGTTTTCAAACGGGCGCGCGAGGCGAAGGTGGCCGTGGTCGGCATCGGCTCGATCCTGTCGGACGATTCCAGCTATTACGACCTGCATCCCTCCTCAAGCACCGACCGCGCCGCGATCGAGCGGTCCGGCGCCTCCTGCGAATTGCTGGCGCACCTGCTCGATGATCATGGCCAAGTCTGCGACTACAGCCTCAACCGTTCGCTGGTGTCGTTGACGCTGGCGGAATTCGCCTCGATCCCCACGAAGATCGGTGTCGCGAGCGGGCCGAACAAGGCAGGCCCAATCCTCAGCGTCCTCAGGGGCAATCATCTGGATACGCTGGTGACCGATGAGGCCACGGGTGCGCGGGTGCTGGCACTGGCGAGTGGCGAAGGAAAATGGGCATGAGCGGACAGCAATTGACACGTGACATCGGCAAGTCCGGCGTTTCCGCCTCGGCGGTCGGACTGGGCACCTGGGCGATCGGCGGCTGGATGTGGGGCGGGACTGACGAAAAAGAATCCATCGCCGCGATCCAGGCATCGCTCGATGCCGGCGTGACGCTGATCGATACGGCGCCAGCCTATGGTCTTGGACGCTCCGAGGAAATCGTCGGCAAGGCGTTGACCGGTCGCCGCGACAAGGCTGTCATAGCCACCAAATGCGGCCTTGTCTGGCATACGCAGATTGGCCGTCATTTCTTCGATCAAGACGGCAAGCCTGTCCACCGATATCTCGGCCGCGATGCGATCCTGCATGAAGTCGAGGAAAGTCTGACGCGGCTCGGAACCGACTATATCGATCTCTACATCACCCATTGGCAGGACCCGACGACAGCGGTCGAGGAAACCATGCGGGCGCTGGAAGATCTGCGCACCTCGGGCAAGATCCGGGCGATCGGCGCAAGCAATGTCAGCCGCGACGACCTCAATGCCTATATCGCTGCCGGTGGCCTCGATGCGATCCAGGAGCGGTTCAGCATGATCGACCGTGAGATCGAGGCGGAGCTTCTGCCGCTGACGAACGTGAACGGCATCGCGACGCTGAGCTACTCGTCGCTGGCGCTGGGGTTGCTGTCCGGCACCATCGGTCCGGACCGTGTGTTTTCCGGCGACGACCAGCGCAAGGACAATCCGCGCTTTTCGGTCGCCAACCGCCGGAAGGCAACGGCGCTTGCCGACGCCATCCGCCCGATAGCCGAAAAACACGGCGCCAGTATCGCCCAGACCGTGATTGCCTGGACGCTGGCACAGCCCGGCGTGACCTTTGCGCTCTGCGGGGCGCGCAATCCGGCACAAGCAATCGACAATGCCCGGGCCGGCATCATCCGGCTGGATGCGGCCGATCGTGCGGCCATCGATACGGCCATAGCGGCGAAACTGACTGACATGAGATAGCGGATCGCCATCATGAAACGTGAAGAGATATTGGACGGGCTTCGCCAGAGCCCGAAGGTTGACGTGTGCATTATCGGCGGCGGCATCAACGGCATCAGCGTCTTTCGGGAGCTGGCGCTGCAGGGCCTGAATGTGCTGCTCGTCGAGAAGCACGACTATTGCTCCGGTGCCAGTTCGGCGTTGTCCCGCATGGTGCATGGCGGGCTTCGCTATCTTGAAAACGGCGAATTCAAGCTGGTGCAGGAATCGCTGGTCGAGCGCGACCGGCTGTTGCGCAACGCGCCGCATTACGTCGCGCCGCTGCCGACGACGGTGCCGGTGTTCGACATCTTTTCCGGCCTCGGCAATGGCATCGTCCGCTTCCTGGGCCTCAGCCGCCGCCCGAGCCGCCGTGGCGCCGTCGCCATCAAGGCTGGCCTGAGCATCTATGATTTCCTGACGCGCAAGCGGGCGCTGATGCCGCGCCACAAGTTTCGCGGCCGGCGCACGACGCTTGCCAAGTGGCCGGCGCTCAATCCCGCCATCAAGAGTTCAGCCACCTATTTCGACGCCTGGGTCAGCCATCCCGAGCGGCTGGGCATCGAGCTTCTGCAGGATGGTCTTTCAGGCAATTCCGGCGCGATGGCGCTGAACTATGCCGAACTGCGGCGGATGGAAAATGGCCGGTATCGCATCGAGGACCGGGTAGGCGGCGCAGCCGTTGCCGTCGAACCGTCGCTGATCATCAACGCCACCGGCGGCTGGATCGACGTCGCCAATCAAACCCTGTTTTCGCCGGAAGCACGGCCGGCACCGCTGATGGGCGGCACCAAGGGCTCGCATCTCATCATCGACAATGCGGAGCTGCGCGATGCACTTGCCGATCACATGATCTACTACGAGAACGAGGACGGACGGATCTGTATCCTGTTTCCCTATCTCGGCAAGGTTCTCGTCGGTTCCACCGATATCCGCGTCGATGATCCGGAAACGGTGCGCTGCGAGGCGGACGAGCGGGATTATATCCTGCAATCGCTCGCCTTCGTGCTGCCTGATATCACCATCCGGCCGCAGCAGATCGTTTTCCAGTTTTCCGGCGTGCGGCCGCTGCCGGCCAGCACCGACAGTTTTACCGGACGCATCCCGCGCGATCATTTCTGCACGGTGCTGGAGCCGTCCGGGGGCGGGCCGCCGGTGCATTGCATGATCGGCGGCAAGTGGACGACATTCCGGTCCTTCGGAGAACTGGCGGCCGACATGGCTCTGGAAGGGCTAGGCAGAGGGCGCAGCGTTGCGACAACCGATCGGCCGATCGGCGGCGGGCGGGCATTTCCCGCCAACAAATCCGCCTGGCTTGCGCAGGTGGCGTCCGCCAAAGGCCTTTCCGGCGGGCGCATGGCTGAGTTGTTCGCCCGGTACGGCACGGATGCTGAGGCGATTGCCGGTTTCATCGCGGCAGGCCCCGATGCAGCGCTGCCGCACGCCGGCTATTCGGTGCGCGAATTGCAGTTGCTGATCCGCGATGAAGCAGTGGAGCATCTCGACGACCTGCTTTTGCGGCGCACCACGCTCGCCGTTTCGGGCGAGCTTTCGCTCGACATGATGGATGCCGCGCTCGACCTGCTGGCGCAGGAAAAGCGCTGGACGCCGGGCCACCGTGCCAGTGAGCGTCACCGTTTTCTCACCCTTCTCAACGAACGCCACGGCGTCAACGAAGACATGCTTTCCGCAAGGAACGAACCAAGGAGCACAGAATGCGACACAACAGCAAAGTCCGGATGAACCGGCTGTTCGACGGCGGCCGCTGCCTCGACGTGGCGATCGATCACGGCGTTTGCAATGAGCCATCCTTCCTCGACGGGCTGGAGGATATTCAGGCCGTCGTCAACGCCTTGGTCGCTGCCGGGCCGGATGCGATCCAGATGAATTACGGCCAGGCGGACCTGCTGCAGGACGTGCCCGGCAAGGCCAAGCCGGCGCTGGTCATGCGCATCGACATGGGCAATCCTTATAACCGCGTTCGCCATCGCGAGATGTGGGCGGTGCTGCAGAACGAGTCCGAGCCGTTGATCGGCGCGATCGAGATGGACGCGGCCTGCGTCGTCGTTAACCTGTTCATGCTGCCGGACGAGCCGGACCTGTTCCGCCAGTGCGTTGCGAATATTTCCCGCGTGCGGGCCGATTGCGACAAATATGGCATGCCGCTGATGATCGAGCCGCTGGTGATGCAGCCGGTCACCGCAAAGGGTGGTTACATGGTCGATGGCGATGCCGACAAGATCGTTACGTTGACCCGGCTCGCCCGTGAGATGGGCGCCGACATCGTCAAGGCGGATCCGACCACCCATGCCGAGGATTTCCACAGGGTGGTGGAAGCGGCCCGGTGCCCGGTTCTCGTCCGCGGCGGCGGCAAGGAAGATCTTCGCGCCGTCTTCGACAAATCGGCGGCCTTGATGCGACAGGGCGCTGTGGGCATGGTCTATGGCCGCAACATCTATCAGCACGCCAATCCGAGTGCCGTGGTGCGCGGGCTGATGGCGATCGTGCACGAAGATGCGAGCGGCGAACAGGCCTTTGCGCTCTATCAGCAGGGCTGAGAGCGATTTCGAACCTTCGGAGGGGTTCTGCATGGGAGATTATCTTTTGGGGCTCGACGCCGGAAATACCGTCATTAAGGCGGTGATTTTCGACCGGCACGGCAACGAGGTCGCGGCTGCCTCCGAGGAGGGGCACAGCCGCATGCCGAGCCCCGGGCATGTCGAGCGGGGGCTGGACGAACTCTGGATGAATGCACGGCAGGTCATCCGCGCCTGCATCGAAAAGGCAAAGATCCGGCCGGAGGAAATCGCCGCGATCGGCTGCGCCGGGCATGGCAACGGTCTCTATGCGCTTGACCGCGACGGCGCTCCGCTGCTCGCCATCCAGTCACTCGACACGCGGGCGGCCGGGCTGGTCGACGAATGGCGGGAGGCCGGCGTCGGAGAGCGGACCTATCCGATTGCCCGCCAGCGTCCTTGGCCGTCCCAGACGCCGACATTGCTTGCCTGGCTTAAGCGTTACCGGCCGGAGCTTTTCAGCCGCATCGGCACGGTGTTCTTCTCCAAGGATTTTATCGTCAACCGCCTGACCGGTCGCCGCGTCAGCGAGGTTTCCGACATGTCAGGGGCCGGTTTGCTCGATCTTGCCGCGCGCCGCTACGACAAGGCGCTGATGGAGGCTTATGGACTGGGCGATTGCATGGATCTCCTGCCGCCGCTCATCGAAAGCGCCGACATTGCCGGCACGGTCACGGAAGAGGTGGCGACGCAGACCGGGCTGGCTGCCGGCACGCCGGTGGTCGGCGGGCTGTTCGACGTAGTCGCCTCGGCGCTCGGCTCGGGCGTTTCGTGCACCGGCAGTGCCTCGATCATTGCCGGCACCTGGAGCATCAACCAGGTTATCATCGACGGTCCCGACCTCGACGGGCCGGTGTTCATGTCCTCGACCTTCGATCGCACGCGTTACATGGCGATGGAGAACAGCGCCACCTCGGCTGCCAATCTCGAATGGCTGGTGCGGGAGTTCTTCGAAGGCGAGCATGCGGAAGGCGTTTCCCCTTTCGATGCCTGCTGCGCGCTGGCTGCGGTGATCAAGCCCGCCGCAGACGACCCGCTCTATCATCCCTATCTCTACGGCGCCCAGCAGGACGGCCACGCACGCGCCGGCTTCTACGGTCTTGCCGGTTGGCACACCAAGGGGCATCTGGTTCGCGCGCTTCTCGAAGGTGTCGCCTTCGGCCATCGCCAGCATATCGAGGCGATCCGAAAGGCCGGCGCTGATTTCAACGAAGCCGTGCTGTCCGGCGGCGGCTCGCGCAGCCTGATCTGGCCGCAGATCTTTGCCGATGTGCTCGGCGTTCCCGTCACCGTCGCCCGCTCGCGCGAAACCGGTGCGCTGGGGGCGGCGATTGCGGCTGGAATCGGCGTCGGCATCTTCGCGGACTTCGGCACTGGTGCAGCGGCGATGGTGCAGACCGAGCGGCATTACCGGCCGGATGTCTCGCTTGAGGGGCATTATGCGCGACGTTACGCTCTCTATCTTGAAATCGCCGAGGCGATGGCGCCGCTCTGGCGGCGTCTGACGGCAGTCGCGCCGGCGGCAGCGGGAGTGGCGGCGTGAACATGCGTGTGAATGATGCCGCCATTGATGCGGGAAGCTATGATTACATCATCGTCGGCGCGGGATCGGCGGGATGTGTTCTGGCCAACCGGTTGTCGACTAATCCGAAAACCCGCGTCCTGCTGCTCGAAGCCGGCGGCAGCGACCGGTATCATTGGGTGCATGTGCCGATCGGCTATCTCTACTGCATGGGCAACCCGCGGACCGACTGGATGATGAAGACGGCAGCGGAAGCCGGACTGAACGGCCGGTCGCTACCCTATCCGCGTGGAAAGGTGCTGGGCGGCTGCTCGTCGATCAACGGCATGATCTACATGCGCGGCCAGGCGGCCGATTACGACGGCTGGCGGCAGGCGGGAAATTCCGGTTGGGGCTGGGACGACGTGCTGCCCTATTTCCTGAAATCCGAGGACAATTATCGTGGCAGGTCGCGGATGCACGGGGCAGGCGGCGAATGGCGGGTGGAAAAGCAACGGCTCTCCTGGCCGATCCTCGATGCCTTTCGCGATGCGGCCGAAGAACTCGGCATTCCCAAAACCGACGATTTCAACGATGGGGACAATGAGGGCTCAGGCTATTTCGAGGTCAATCAGCGCGGCGGCCTGCGCTGGAACACCACCAAGGCCTTTCTGCGCCCGGCGATGAAGCGGGCCAATCTGCGGGTGCTGACCAGCGCTGAAACAGAGCGGCTGGAATTCGACGGCAGGAGGGTGACCGGCGTGCGGTTCCGGCTGAACGGGCAAACTCATCTGGCGCGCGCCGGCCGCGAGGTCATTCTGTCTGCCGGTGCGATCAATTCGCCGAAAATCCTGGAGCTCTCCGGGGTCGGCCGCCCGGATGTGTTGTCGGCTGCCGGACTTGATGTCACCCATGAACTTCCGGGTGTCGGTGAGAACCTGCAGGACCATCTGCAGATCCGTACGGTTTTCCGCATCGAGGGCGCAAAGACGCTGAATCAGCTCTATCACAACCTGTTCACCCGGGCGGGCATGGGGCTTGAATATATGCTGCGCCGGTCCGGTCCGCTGTCTATGGCGCCCAGCCAACTCGGTATCTTTGCCAAAAGCGATCCGGCGGTTGCGACCGCCGATCTCGAATATCACGTGCAGCCCTTGAGCACCGACCGGCTGGGCGAGCCGCTGCACACATATCCCGCCGTCACCGTTTCGGTCTGCAATCTGCGGCCGGAAAGTCGGGGCACCGTGCATGTTGGCGGCCCGGACCTTTCCGTGGCACCGGAAATCCGCCCGAATTATCTTTCGACCGTCGGCGACCGGATCGTTGCAACAAAATCGATTCGGCATGCCCGCCGGCTGATGGAGGCCGGGGCCATCGCCAAGTACCGGCCACAGGAAATGCTGCCGGGCGCGGAATACCAAAGTGACGAGGATCTGATTCGTCGCGTCGGCGATATCGCCACCACGATCTTCCATCCGGTCGGCACCTGTAAGATGGGCAGCGACACGATGGCGGTCGTCGATTCACAATTGCGGGTGCATGGGCTGGCGAAGCTGCGGGTCGTCGATGCATCGATCATGCCGACGATCGTCTCGGGCAATACCAACTCGCCGGTGATCATGATTGCCGAGAAGGCCGCCGAGAGTATCCTGTCAGGGCAATAGCTCTTGGGATTGCCTGAAGTGAATGCGTGAAACGCCTTGCCGTCCCGGTACCCCAAAACGACACGCGCAACGCTTGGTTACCGTCGTGACAGCCTATCGCGCTAAGGCATTCTTGCCTGCGGACTGCGACGAGGAGCCCAACCCGCTTAACGCGGGCTGGGCAATCTTCGACTTTCGATCAGAGGGTTGAGACGTTCTCAGCCTTTGATTTTCCGGTCTTGCGATCCTGTCCGACGTCAAAGCTGACCTTGTCGCCTTCGCGGAGCGAGCCGCCGCGCTGCAGCGCAGACACGTGCACGAACACGTCTTGTCCGCCATCCTCAGGGGTAATGAAGCCGAAGCCCTTGTCGTCATTGAAGAATTTAACCGTACCTGTCGGCATGAGATAACTATTCCTTGTGTCATTCGTCGATTTGCGAAAGCGAAACTATACCGCCGACGCTTCTCTATCAACCTTCATGCCGTTGACGCAATTCAAAAGCAACGAAGGCACTAGCTTCGTTGAAGGTCAATCAGGCTCGTGACAACCGATCGACCTGTGGCGGGGTCGGTATCGACGGTCGTAAGACGCATCCCCGACGCACCGATCTTTTTGATCGTCATCTGCGCACGTCGATCGCCATTTACCTCCTTGGCCCACTTTATCGCGAGGTTTATGGCATCGCCGTTGCGCTTGCCGCCAAGACCCGCGGTGCCGGTTCCCGCCCCGACATAGGAGCCGGTGTAGCTGTCACCGCTCGTCTTGAGATTGGCGCTGATGATGCGGGAAAAGATCATGAGGCTGGTGCAGCGCCCATTGAGTGCGAGGGAATTCGTGTTTGTGTCCGACTTGAAGCGGCACGTGACTTTGAGAGTGGGTGCATTTGTCCGCACTTTCACCGTCCCTTTACCGCTCCAACTTCCCGCAAGTGTTTTTAGGAAGGCTGATTCGTCGGCATGGGCACCGCCGGCCATGACCCCCGACCCGGTCGCAATGGCGACGGAGCATGCAATGACCTGGATCATGTGAGTAATTTTTGGCCCACGGGACATCAGCATCACGACGCTTAGCAAATCGAGGAGAAGGGTCGTCATATAATCGCTCGGCGGTGATTTGGTTCCGTATGGGAAGCATTCAGGCTTGCAACTCACTCCTCTTGCGACGGTGGTGTCATGCGCGCGTGCGTATCAACAGGATCGACGTAGGAATGCTGCCCAAGCGTGCATAAAGGGATTGCGAATCCTTCGCATCAAGTTGTAGATCGGGATTATGCAAGCCGATCAGAATGACGCCAACTCCGCTGCTCGTCATCGGTTGCTGTCTGAAGCTTTACCGGCGCGCGGCGCTGTCACATGAGGGGTCCAACGCCATTGTCTTCGCTTGTACTCCCCAGTCGCCCGCTTTCATTGGCGCGCAACGTCATCTCCACGCCGAACGCCTACTTCTGGTCAACGCCCATTATCCTGGCGTTGGCTGTCTTTCTATTCGTCTCGGAAGCACCGGGCGTGATCCGCGATTTCCAGATCAGCCAGAACCCTTTGGTACTCGAAGATGGTGACGTGCAAAACGGGAAATGCACGACACGCAAGGCAGTCTTCACCGACTGCGAGGCACGCCTTGTCTACAGCTACGGTGGACGAAACTACGACACCGAGGTCGAGGTCATGTTCGTCGATTTCCATACCGGCGATTATGAAACCGGTCTTGTGATTTCCGCCGATCATCCGGAACTCGCGACGATGAGTCTCGGTCTAGACATGCTCTGGAACAGGATTATCACCCTCACTCTGTTTGTGGTCCTGCTTGGCGCCATGAGCCTGGGGATGATTTTTCTCGGTATCCGCATTTGGCGGGTCAAGGGGCAATTGCGCCGGCCCGCCAGGCTGATCCCGGTCCCGGTCGAGATCAGCGCATTCGACCGAAAACGCGGCGTCCTTTCCATCACCTACAATGACAAGATTGCCGCCGACAAAACAGGGCGTTCGGCTTACACGCGGATGAAGAGCGGACAGGAACCGCTGATCGTCGGTGAAGCCAATGGCAAGGCGATCGGACTGGCTGTCCGGCACGGCAATACAGCCCTGCCAGTGCTTCTGGACGATCGTCTGCAGCGGGTCGAGCTCACGGATGCCGAGCGCACCGCGGCTCTTGCACCCTTAGCGCATAAGCAAGCAAGCGATCAGGGTGTGCCGGTGCTGATTGAAGAAGCCAAAAGAACGGTATCGATATGGAAGCGGCTGCAGTTTTTCTTCGGTGTGTTGCTTCTGATGGTCGTCGGTGTGGTCGGCTTCTGGCTTTGGTATGTCACAACCTCCTCGACGCAATTCCAATCGCCTGGAATGGACATCAACAATCTCATGCCGGCGCCGTTAAACGCGTGGGGATGCGAGCAACTAAAGAAGCGGTTTGGTCAGGATCGCGCGCCGTTCGGTTGCGTCGCCGCCGATTACACGAGCTGGAAATGAAAACGGCCTGCGCAGCCGACGCCTATCGTTTGATAAGGAACGCCTGATAGCAGCCTTTGCATCGCGAAGCGCACGAAATCGCTGCGCGTCATCCGGGTTTCCGTGCGTAAAATGTGTTCCACGCTTCGTTGTTACGACCCAAGCGGTATGCGTCCCATTCAAGATCCATGCCGGCGGCCTTGATGCACAGCGCGAAGTCGTCCCGGCGCCAGTAGGTCATATGGTAGGCACCGCTCGTCTCCCCGTCGCCATCACGCATCGTCACCAGGAAGACGCCTCCGGGGCGTAGCGCTGCGACGATCTTTTCAAGGACTTGGCCGGTCTGGTCGCGAGGCACATGGATGAGGACACAGAGAGCGATCACAGCGTCATAGGGGCCGCCGAGGTCGTCGGTGATGACGTTGAGGAACTCGCCCTGCTTGCCGCGCGCCGCCTGCAGTTCGAGAAAGCGTTGCGTGGCATCGGTTCGCCTTACCAAAACGCCCTGGGTCTCAAGGAAATCCGCATCCCATCCGGGGCCGGAGCCAATCTCAAGGATCCGGCCTACTTTGCCGGCGGCGACGGCGACTTGACGCAACGCCGTCTCCAGGCTGGGTGAGGGAAACGGATCAACGATGCGACTATAATCATCCGCACAATCTTCATAGGAATCGATCGTGCGTTGCGTGCCGGCCAAAGTGGCGGAAGAAGTGGGCATTTTGACCTCCGAATGATGGAATACTAACGCCGCTCAGCGCTTCGTATCACCATGCTCAGCGTAAGGCCGCGCACGCACATCAGGCAAAATGCCTAGGCAACGAAAGAATTGAATGCGATGCCGACCTCGTGAGAGCGGCCAATCAGGAGGGTTCAGCCAGGCAATCTCCTGGAAGCTAACATCTAGGCGGGATCAACCATCCGCAGCCGGTGCGCCATCGCGGCTGCAGCGCCGCGGCTGGGGACGGAGAGTTTGCTCAGGATGTTGGAGACATGAACGCTCGCCGTTTTCGAAGAAATGAACAGATTGTCGGCGATCTCGCGATTGCTTTGTCCTGCAGCGACAAGCCGGAGCACCTCGAATTCCCGGTCCGTCAGGCCAAGCGGTGCCTTCGGCATACCGCCGTCCGTCCCACCTCGAAGATCAATACGAGCCTTTGCGGCCAGCGTCTCGATCTGATCGCAGAGGAGGCGGGCGCCGATCGAATGGGCAAGATCAGCGCCTTGCCGTAAATGACCCGCACCCCTGGCGCGCTTGCCGGCATTCACCGCAGCGCCACCGGCCTGCATAAGGGCATAGGCCTGCCGAAAGGGCCGGCTCAAATCAGCCCAGTTTTGGGCAAGCGCTTCCCAGCCATCGAGGTCGGACCCCGCGGTGCGCGACATCTCGGCCGAAATGCCCAGCCTCTCGGCCTCCTCCACTATGTTGCGGCACGGCGACCGAGCGGCAAGGTCCGCGAGCTGCCGGGCGGCATCTTTCTGACTCATATCGACGGCAACACGCATGGCCGAGGCCAGCAGCGGCCATGAGACGCTTCCTTGCTTCTCGATATGGGTCGAAGCGGATCTTATCAGTATCGCAGACTGATCCGTATCGCCCGCCAGCGCGCAGCTTTCGATATCGAATCTCAGAAGATTGGCCGCCATGCGGCTCGCAACCTGAGGACCCGGTGGCAGAGCGCGCAAGGAGCTTGCGGCTGCGGCAATTCGATCCGAATCCCCTAACACCAGGGCAATCTCCGCCTGGCATTCGAAAACATGAACAAGCCCAAGCGGCAGCGGATCCAATGCCGCCATCCGTTCGCACGTCTCAATGGCTTCGGAAACGCGGCCGACGGCGAGCAAGGCGCGGCACAAAGGCGAACCCACGATCGCCCCGATATACCGGGCCTGACCGAACTCGACGGTCCGCGCAAAGATCGCCGGTCCGACTTCGATGACCTCAGCGTATTTTCCTGTCGCAAACAGGGCTTGAAGGAGGGAGGCACCCGCCAGCACCTCGACCCGGCCGATGGAGGCTTGCTCGGCGCGCTTGGCCACGCTCCAATGGGCGTCGATGCGGGAACTGTCCGATGCCATGTCCACAGAGGCCGCGACGATCAGCGCCTCGATACGGTACTCCTCGTCATCGAGCCTCTCCGACAGATCCTTCAGTTCGTCGCCTAAGCGCCTGGCGCGATCGAACTCTCCCCGCAATATCAGCGCCCGGGAAAACTGCCCCAGTCCGTCCGCGCGCAGCCTTGTGGGATCGAGCGCATGATCAAGCGCTCGTTCCAGATCGGCGATTTCGCCTGGGATAAGCGTGTGCTGACGCATCACCGCGCGCTGCAGCAGAAGGGCTGCCAGCTGCGTGCCGTCGCGCTCGGCATCCACCTCGGCGAGTGCGCGTTCGACAAAAGCCAGTCCCTGTTCCGCTTCCGCTGCCCAGCAGGCGGCATCGGCAGCCAGTTCCAGCACCCTGCAGGGATCCGCGCCGATCAAGTCGGCCGCATTATCGACGTCGGGCCACGCCGCCAGCACGAGCTTCAGCATCTCCATCTGGTCCGCATAGGCGAAAGTCGCGGCGCCTTCTGCAGCCGATTGCCAGGCCCACCGCAGGCAATGTTCGGCTTCGCCGGCACCGTGCCAGTGGCGGGCGAGCGCAACGGCATGCCAAACCCGGTAGCTTGGAACCGGACCGCGTTCGAGCACTTCGGCATAGGCGCGATGAATGGCCATCCTCTCGCCGGCAATCAGGTCGCCTCGCACCGCTTTGTGGATAAGGGCGTGGCGGAACGCATATCCGTCGCCATCGGGCACCAGGATCCCGGCCGAAATCGCAGGGCGCAGCAAATCTGCCAGTTCAAGGTCGGACTTATCCGCCACGCTGCGAAGAAGCCCATGGGCGATATGCGGGCCGCCGAGCGCCGCCACCTTCAACAGCTCGGCCGTGGACGCCGGCAAATCCCTGACGGCTTTGAGCAGGTAGTCGATGAGCGAGCCGGGAAAATCCGTACGCAAGCCTCCGCTTGCATCGATGAGGGCCTCGGTGAAAAGCGGTATCCCGCAGCACCGCGTATGAACCTCATTGATGACAGCAGGTGTTGGCGGGCGCCCGAGCAGCCCTTTGAGTTGTGCTGCGACCTCCGCCCGCGTGAGGCGGGGAAGCTTCAACACCTCGGCACCCTCGGAAAGGGAGAGGTCGGCAATAGTCGTCCGCAGTGCGTTGCTGCCGCTGGTCTCCTCGGGTCGATAGGTGACGATCAGCATCAGCCGAATTTTCCTCAGCCGCGCCGCGAGGAAGCGAAGCAGATCGCACGTGGTCTGGTCGGCCCAGTGTATATCCTCGACGACCAGGACGAGCGGCATTTCTCGTGCAAGCTCTTCGAACAATTTTCGCAGCGCTTCGAACAGCCGTGCTCTTGCGATGCCCGCATCATACCTTTCGGAGGTCTCGCCGAATTCGGGAAGAAGCCATGCCAACTCACGGGCACCCTCGGCGCCGACAAGCGACCGCGCTGATGGCGCGCCGCGCAGCTGAACCAGTTCATGGAGCACAGCCGTCACAGGCGCATAGGGCAATGCTGATTCCCGCTGCTCGATGCAGCCGCCTTTCAGGAACAGGGCACGGCCGGACAGTCGGTCGGCAAACTCTTCAACCAGCCGGCTCTTGCCGCCGCCGGCTTCTGCCCCGAGAAGAAAGGAACGTTGCCGCCCGCCGGAGACATCCCGGAACGCGGCTTCCATCGCATCGAGTTCTGCTGCGCGGCCAGAGAACAGAGATCGTCTATGAGATGTCGGCACAAAATCCTCCGGTACGTGCGGTTTGAGATTAGCAGAGATGGAGACGTAGTCATCCCATGTGCGGCGAACATCGGCCGAGGAGCGATGTGCCGATTTCGGACACCGGCGATCTCCATCGACGCGCAGCTGTTCAATTTTCCACGGGTGGAAGGGGATTTGGTGTCAGTGCCGCCGCTGTTGCTCCCGAGTGTTTTTGACCTGTCCTACTGAAAATGCCCGATGCGGCACCGCTGCCTTAGCCCCAATATGGGGATGCCTGCTGATACCAGGACCCAAGGTTTTCGCCGCTTCACCCAGTACACGTAAAGGACGCCCCAAGTGAGTGAACGCATTATCAGATTTGACGACGTCGAGATCGCCACGCAGGCATTTGGCAACCCGGCGTATCAGCCGATCCTGTTGATCATGGGCGCCATGGCGTCAATGCTGTGGTGGCCGGACGAGTTCTGCCAAACACTTGCCGATCGCAAATTTTATGTCATTCGCTACGACAATCGAGACACCGGCCGCTCGACGATCTACGAGCCGGGGGAACCTCCCTATACAATGGACGACATGGCTGAGGACGCCATCAGAATACTCGATGGCTACGGTATCGACGGCGCCAATCTGATCGGAATGTCGTTGGGCGGCACGATCGCCCAGATCGCAGCGCTCTCGCATCCCGAACGCATCAAGACGCTGACGCTGATTTCCACCACGCCGATGGGCATTGATACCAGTGCTCTACCGCATACCACCGGCGCCTACATGGCGCATGCAGCGACGGGCGAGACCGTCGACTGGACAGACGATGCCCAGGTCATCGAATTCCTTGTCAAGGATACTCAAGAGATCGCCGGTGTGGCCCATCCCTACGACGAACGGCGGGCGCGCGCCTTTGTCGAACGGGACGTCAGGCGGGCGAAAAGCTTCGTCAGCGCCACCAATCATTTCATGCTGAAGGGCGGCCAGACCTTGAAAGGAAAATTGGGAGAACTGGCCGCGCCCCTGCTTGTCATACACGGAACGGCGGATCCGATTTATCCGGTTGAACACGGCGAACTGCTGGCAAGAACTGTCCGGGGAGCGAAGCTTGTTCGGCTCGAAGGTGGCGGCCACGAAATTCATCCCGATGATTGGGAAGAGATCGTTTCCGCTATCGACGCCCACTTGCGGTGATCCAAGAGAGAGCGAGGGCGTGCCGGATGGCTACGCCCTTCCGTACATCCGGCTCGCGTGCAGCAGGCGTTGCGAATAGGGATGTTTCCACGGTACCTCTTCGACCTCGACGATCTCGCCCGCTTTGGCAACGCGCCGTTAAGCGGGATGCTTGCCTCCCACTCTACGAACTAGCCCTTGCTCGGTCTGAGGCTTATGTTCGCGCCGTCCTCTGCCGCCGCATGAGCCATCGCATGCTGCCTGCAACTACGATTTCAACGGCCACAAGCGCCAAGGACAAGAGAACGCCTGTTTTGACCGGGTCATGGGCGGCTCCGCGCAACACGAATCCGGTGGTCAGGAAAAACGTGTTATAGGTCGTGATCCCGATCGCCGAGGCGACGAGAAAACGATCGGCCCGCAGCTTAAGCACGCCGGCCGGCAACGACAGGTAAAGCCTCGCTACAGGGATTATCTGGCCGCAGAGTGAGACAGCGAAGTGATTTCGGCGATAGGCATTGGCAAGATGCCGATAACGTTCGAGGGGCAGAAAGACGAACCTCCCGTATTTGTCGACCGCCCGAGTGACACGCTCTTCTCCAAAGGAGCGACCGAACGTGTAGACACATGCTGTCCCAATCAACGAACCGCTGGACGTCACGACAATGACGGCAGCCAGCTCCATGATCGTCGACGTGGCGGAGCCGAAGATCAGCAGCATGAGATAGGAGGGTACGATGGGTATGGTCTTTTCGAACACCGCCGCGGCGAACATGCCCAAGACGCCAAATTGAACGACTAGGGGCAACAGCTCCGATGAGCTCATGCCATCGTCTCCTCAACACGCCGCGTAATGCGATAGACCGCTGCGGGTGGAAGGTTGAGATAAGCTCGTCCCAGGCGTTTGGCCTCAAGACCAAGTTCCGCAAGTATGGACTTGTGCACCGGACAGGCAGCCCCATAGGTGAACAGGAAGAACTCGCCGCCGGACTTTAAACAGGAGAAGGCGCCTTTCATGATACTGGCGACCCTTTGATGCGACATGTTTAGCAGTCCCAGGCCGCAAACGATCGCGCCCACCGGAATATCGGACAATGTCAGCCGGTTCAGTTGCTCCGCATTCATTTCCAACAACCGGGCCCGGGGAAACCGCGCTTCCAGAAGCCTTGCGAAGTCCGGACTGCACTCGATCAGAGTGAGGTTTTCTTCCCGGACTCCGCGTTCGATCAGGGCCTGCGTGAATGCTCCCGTTCCTGGTCCAAGTTCCAGAACCTTACCCGTCCGCGCCGTAATGTCCCTTGTCATCAATGAAGCCAAGGCGCGGCCGGACGGTGCAATGGCCGCCACGCTGCGCGGATTGCGAAACCATTCGCCAAGGAACAGAAAAATATCAGTGATGCCCATGCCGCGCTCCGTTCGTTTCGTAAAGCAATGGCAAGAGCATGAGTATTTTTAGGGTGTACATCATTGTTGATCCGGGTCACGGCACCAGACTGAATGCGGAAAGCGTTTGTGCCTCATACACAGCTAATGTCAGTTTTACATGTCGGCAGTCTGTCGCAGCCCGGATTGGCCAGAATTTCGGAAAAACCGGGCTTATGTTTCTCGTGCAAGGTTGCCGACATGGAGCGCCCGTAAGAAGATAAGCCGTTCCAACGAGGTAGGTTCGTCTTGAGAGTATTGTTGGTTGAAGATGAGCCTGAGATGGCATCTGCGCTGCGTGACGCGCTTGCAGGTAGCGGCATGGTTCTCGATCATGCGACCAGTCTTGCTGACGCTGAGCTGATCACTGCGCCCGGCCTGCATGACGTGCTTATTCTCGATCGGCAACTCACTGATGGCGAAGGACTGTCTCTGATTCCGAAGCTGCGCGCCAAAGGAAACCTTGTGCCAGTACTTGTCCTGACCGCCCGGGGGGAGCTGACCGACCGTGTCGAGGGCCTCGAACAAGGCGCGGACGACTATCTGACCAAGCCCTTCGCATTCGAGGAGCTTGTGGCGCGGCTTCGAGCCCTCATGCGCCGACCAGCTACGATGCAGCGCGACATCGTGACGATCGGCCGGCTCTCTTATGACCACTTCAATCACGAGGCCAGGGTCGGCGACAACGCGATTGAGCTGACACGCCGAGAATTGCTCGTCCTTGAAGCGCTGTTGCGACGCCTCGGCCGTATGGTGCCGCGTTCGTCGTTGATGGAAGCCGTCTTCGCAATCGATGACGAGGTGCAGCCGAACGCACTCGACACCCAGGTTTCGCGCCTTCGCAGAAAACTTGCGGATGCGGACAGCGGTGTCATCGTCAACGGTGTCAGGGGAGTGGGTTATCTGTTGAGGGAGGAACCATGAGCCTCGTCGAGCCCCGATCTCTGCGGTGGCGATTGGTCATGCATATCACAACCGCGCAGATCGTGATGCTGGTGGTGATCTTCGTGGGCATGTTCGCCACTATCGGGTTTCTCTGGTACTTCGGATACATCAATCACGGGGTCAATGACAGGACGACACCCGAAGTGGTGCGCAACGCGATTCAACGCGGCCCCGACGGAAAGCTGTTCATCTCCCCAACGCAGGAACTGGTCCAACTCAGATCGCAGATCCCCAATCTCTGGTTTCTGGTTCGAGATGCGAACGGACAGCAACTGACGGAAGGCCGCGTCCCATTGGAGGTCATGTCTGCGGTATCGGCGTTGGATGTTATCACATATGCCGATCTGATCCAAAATTTCGAGAAGGACGCATTGCCGCTCGCGATAGTCCACTGGGAGGAAACGCCTGCCGGGCGGGTCAAGATCATGTCGGGCGCGCAGGGACATGTCACCATTGCCCAGATACTCGAGTCGAGCCAAGGTCTCCTGACGGTGATGGCGATATTGATCGCAATCACCGCAGTTGCAACGTTCCTCGTGACGCCGTTCGTCGTTCGCCGCGCACTGAAAGGCCTCGACCACGCGGCCGAAGAGACGAAGAAGATCGATATCCATCGGAGCGGCACGAGATTGTCCGCCAGCGGCGTGCCGCTTGAGATTCTACCCTTCGTCAATGCCGTCAACGAAGCGCTTACCAGGCTCGACAAGGGATATACGGGCCACAGGAGATTTTTGACCGATGCGGCCCACGAGCTCCGCACGCCGATCGCTATCCTGACGACGCGCCTTTCGGGGCTTCCGCCCGGGCCGTTGAAGGTCCGCCTCCTGGAGGATGCCGCCAGGCTGACCGCGCTGACGGGCCAGCTTCTCGACTTGCAGCGTCTGGAACAGCAGATGGTCACGTTTACAGCTGTCGACCTGGTGGACCTTGCCGAGCGCGTCGTCATCGACCTTGCGCCGCTGGCCTTCGGTGCCGGATACGAAATGCGCTTCGAACCGGAGGGTGACAAAATACTGGTGTCCGGCGACGAGACATCCATCGAGCGCGCACTGACAAACCTTGTCCAAAACGCCATTAACTACGGCGGAAGACAGGGAACGATCAGCGTCCGTGTCTCCGCAGCCGGATGGCTGGAGGTCTGTGACGAGGGGAAGGGAGTTCCAGAGGCGGAGCGAGAACAGATTTTCGAGGCCTTCCATCGCCTGCGGCACGATGGTCGTGGGGTGGGCCTTGGCCTCGATCTCGTCCAGAAGATTATGCGCCTGCATGGGGGACGCGCCGAAGTCCGGCCCGGTCCCGGCGCATGCTTCCGTCTGACCTTCCCGCTTACGCCACCGGCAAGGCCGCTGCCGTAACCTGATCTCAACGGCGAAAATCCACAGCTGTCGCTAGCTATGCCCTTCCGTACATCCGGCTCGCGCGCAGCAGGCGTTGCGAATAGGGATGTTCGACCGCGCCTCTTCGCAACGCCTCGATCTCGACCTGTTCGACGATCTCGCCCGCTTCCATGATGGCGACGCGGCTGCACATGTGGGAGACGACGGCGAGATCGTGGCTGACGAGCAGATAGGTAAGGCCGCGCTCGGCGCGCAGATCCTGCAGCAGGTTGAGGATTTCGGCCTGAACCGACACATCGAGCGCCGATGTCGGTTCGTCGAGAAGCAGGACGTCCGGGTTCAGCATCAGGGCACGGGCGATCGCCACGCGCTGGCGCTGCCCGCCGGAGAGCTGATGCGGAAATCGGTAGCTCAGCGCCGGATCGAGGCCGACCGATCTCAGCACCGCGTTGACGTCGACAGAATTCGTCTCCAGCCCCTGGTTGCGCAGCGGTTCTTTCAGCTGCGAGCGGATGGTCTTGCGGGGATGGAGCGATCCGTAGGGGTCCTGAAACACCATCTGCACGCGGCGATAGAACGGCCGGCTGCGCTGCCGGTCCAGCGTCTCGCCCTGGAGTTCGATGTTGCCGTCGTAATTGGCGTTGAGGCCGGAGAGAGCCCTAAGAACCGTTGATTTTCCGCAGCCGGATTCGCCGACCAGGCCGAATGCCGTTCCCCTCTCGACGGTGAGGTTTACATCTCTGACAACCGGCCGCTGGCCGTGTCCGAAACGGATGGTGAGATTGTCAATTCTGATCACCGCGGCGGCTCCAGTGCGAGGTCGTCAAGCCAGGCGGGATCCCGCTTCAGGATCGGCAGCCGGGCAGGGGGATTGTCGATCGTCGGCAGGGATGCCAGCAACCCTTGGGTATAAGGATGTCTGGCCTTGTCGAGATCGCGCGCCTCGAGCACTTCCACGACGCGGCCCGCATACATGATGAGGACGCGGTCGCAGAAATTCCTGATGAGATTGAGGTCGTGACTGATGAAGATCAGGCCGAGATTGCGGCGTGCAACGAGTTCGTCGAGCAGGGCCAGGATCTCAAGCCTGACCGTCACGTCGAGCGCCGAAGTCGGCTCGTCGGCGATCAGCACTTCGGGCTCGGCAATCAGCATCATGGCAATCATAACACGCTGGCCCATACCGCCCGATATTTCGTGCGGATAGAGGCGGGCGACGCGCTCGGGATCGCGGATCTGGACGGCTTCGAGCATGTCGAGCGCTTGGGCGTAAGTTTTTGCCTTGCTGACCTTTGGATGATGGAAGCGGTAGGTTTCGGCGATCTGTTCGCCGATCCGCATGACCGGATTGAGCGAATATTTCGGGTCCTGCAGGATCAGGCCGATCCGCCGTCCCCTTATCGTCATCATCGTCCGCTCGTCTGCCTTGATGAGGTCGACGTCGCGAAAAGCCATCCGCTCGGCTCGGACGATCGCGGTCGGCGGCAGCAGCTTCATGATCGCGCGGCCGACGGTCGATTTTCCCGATCCGGATTCGCCGACGATGCCGAGTTTTTCCTGTCCGAGTGCAAAGCTGACGCCCCGCACCGCGCGCATGTGCCCACCGCCATAGGCGATTTCGAGGTTACGAATATCGATCAGGGGCTCTGTCATTCCGAACCTCTCGGATCAAGAACATCGCGCAGCGCATCGCCGACGAGGTTGAAGGCGAGGCTGACGAGCGCAATGGCGATGCCGGGTGCGGCGATCACCCACGGGCTGTCGAGCATGAACTCGCGCCCGCTGGCGGCCATCGAGCCCCATTCCGGCCAGGGCGGCTGCGCACCGAGGCCGAGAAAGCCGAGACCGGCGGCAGTGATGATGATGCCGGCCATGTTGAGGGTGACGCGGACGATCACCGAGGGGATGCACATCGGTAGGATATGGCGGATGATGATCGCAAGTGATGTCGCGCCCTGCAGCCGCACGGCGGCGATATAATCCGCCTTGCGAAGGCTGAGCGTCTCGGCGCGTGCCAGGCGGGCGATCGGCGGCCAAGCCGTCAGCGAGATCGCGATGATCGCGTTGGTGATACCAGGGCCGAGCGCTGCGGCAAAACCCAGCGCCAGCACCAGCCCGGGGAAGGAGAGGAAAATATCGGTGATGCGCATGAGGATTTCATCGACGATGCCGCCGAAATATCCCGAGACGGTGCCGATCAGCAGGCCGAGTGGTGCGACGATGATCGTCACCAGCATGATGATGTAGAGCGTCGTACGGGCGCCGTAGATCACCCGCGCAAAGACGTCGCGGCCGAAATTGTCGGTGCCGAGAAGATGGGCTGCCGAGGGCGGCGCCAGCCGCCCGGCCATATCCTGCGCGATCGGATCGTAGCTTGTCAGTAGTGGGGCTGCCGTCGCCACCACGATCAACAGCACGACGATGAAGAGGCCTGCCAGGCCAAGCGGGTGCAGGCTGAACTTCAGCCAGCCCTGATGGATCTGCTGCGTCGACGACTGAAACCAGCCCTGAGGCTCCGGCGCCAGCAGCCATTTTCTGAAGCCGCCGGCATTGGCGCTGTTTACGTCTTCGGTGGAGATCGTCATGGCGTCACCGTGTTCTCGGATCAAGAATGCGATAAAGGAAGTCCGACAGGATGTTGATGGTCAGGAAGACGGCGCCGATCGTCAGCACCGAACCCATCACGACATTCATGTCGTTCATCTGCAGCCCGCGGGTGAGATATTGGCCGAGCCCGGGCCAGCCGAAGACCGTCTCGATCAGCACCGCGCCCTCGAGCAGCCCGCCGAAGGTCAGCGCCAGGATCGTCAAGAGCTGCACGCGAATGTTCCTGAAGGCATGGCGCCAGACGACCTTGCGGGTGCCGAGCCCCTTTGCCCGCGCGGTGATGATGTATTCCTGGCTGAGCTGTTCCAGCATGAAGCTTCGTGACATGCGGCTGATATAGGCGACGGAATAATAGCCGAGGATTGACGCCGGCAGGATGATGTGGCCGACCGCATTCTGAAACACTTCCCATTGCTGCTGGATTGCCGCATCGATCAGAAGAAAGCCGGTCATCGGCGTGACGAGGCCCTCGTAGAAGACATCGACCCGGCCCGATGCGCCGACCAGCTTGAGCTTGGCGTAGAAGATGAAGAGCGCCATCAGCCCGGTCCAGAAAATCGGGATTGAGTGACCGGCGAGGGCGATGATCCGGGCAATGTGATCGATGATCGTCCCGCGTCTGACGGCGGCCGTGACGCCCAAGGGAATGCCGATAATGGCGCCGATGATCATGGCGATGATGGCAAGCTCAATCGTCGCGGGAAAAATCATCATGAGATCCGTGAGGATCGGCTGGCCCGTCGTCGCCGACGTGCCGAGGTCGCCTGTGGCGATCTTGCCGACATAGGAGAGGAACTGCATCCAGATCGGCTGCCCAAGCCCCAGCTCATTGAAAACCCGATCATAGACCTCCTTGCTGACCTCCGGCCCGGTGATTGACAGTACCGGGTCGGCGGGAAGCAGGCGGCCCATCGAAAAGGTCAGGAAAAGCAGGCCGAGCAGCGTGGTGACAACAGCCACCACACGCCCCGCTAAGCGTCGAAGCAGGCTGGTCAAGGGGTGCGGGGCTGCATCGGCAAACCCGCCCGCCTGAGAATGACGGCTGCTCTCCTGCTTCGATGTCAGATCGGCGCTTGCCACGCGCTCTACTCCTTGGTCACGTCATGCCAGCGCGTCGACCAGGTCGTATGCCCGTGATAGCCTTTGACGTTGGCGCGCATGACATAGGGGTCGGTTCGCTGGAAGAAGATGACGAGCGGGGCGGCCATGCCGGAGTAAATGCCGTCCATCTTCTTGAAGATATCCGTGCGCTTGACCGTATCGCGCTCCTTCATCGATTGATCGATGAGCGAATTGAGGTCGTCCACCTTCATGCCCGTGCGCCAGAGGTAATAGCTGCCGAGGCGTGCCTCGTCGCTATTGTCGGGGTTGAAGGCATATTGTGTGGCGACGGCAAAGGGATCGGGAAGGCGGGCGCCAGAATTGCCGAGCAGCACTTCGAATTTGCGCTCGCGGAAGGCGGGCGTGAACTCGCCGGGCACCAGATCGAGATCGAGCCCTGCGGCCCGGGCGCTTGCCTGCAGCGCTTCGGCGAAGGGCAGGGTCGCGGCCCCCGACGGATTGAGCACCTTCCTCAAGCCGTTGGGATATCCGGCCTCCGCCAGCAGCTGCTTGGCTTTGGCGGGATCGTAATCATAGCGGACGTCGGCCTGCTCGGGAGCGCCGATCATGCCGCGCGGGATCATCGACTGCCAGGGAAAGCCCGTATACCGCATGATGTTGCCGGAGATCGCCTTCCAGTCGAAGGCGTGCTGGAAGGCCTCGCGGACCTTCGGCTTTTGCAGGTCCGGGTCTTTCTGGTTGAGGGCGATGTAGTAGAAGCCGAGACCCGGTACGTTCTCGATCACCATATCCTTCTTGGTGGCGAGCGCATCGAGATCGCCGCTTGCCACATACTGGCCGACATCGACGTCGCCGGCTTCGAGCTGCAGCCGGAGATTGCCGGATTCCGGGATGTGGCGGGCAACGACGCGGGCCATGGCCGGCTTGCCGCCCCAATATTTCGGTTGCGCATTGAAGATAGCGACGTCGTTCGGGCGCCATTGCGCCAGGCTGAACGGCCCGCTGCCGGCGGAATTGGCGGAAAGCCAGGCGCCGCCGAAATCGGCGTTGGCCTCATGCGACAGCACCGTCTTCTTGTCGACGATGCCGAGTGATGAGCCGGCCAGCGAATAGAGCACCAGATCGGTATTCACGGTCTGCGGCAGTTCGATCTCGAGCGTATGTTCATCCTTGGCCCGAACGAGCTTTTCGACATTGTCTGGTGTGAAGCCCCAGAGCGCGACGTCGGTGGAGCCGACCTGGCCCATCTTGATGACGCGCTGGATCGACCAGGCCGCATCCTCGGCGGTCACCTTGTTGCCACTCTGGAAAACGGCGTCGTCGCGCAAGGTGAGCGTGATGATCTTGCCGTCTGGCGAGACGCTCCATTGCGTCGCAAGCATCGGCTTCAGCGTCTTGAGATCCTCAGGCGACAGCTGCACGAGATTGTCGTAAAGATTGGAAATCAGTTCGGAAACCGTGCGCGCGTTATTCTGGGCCGGATCGAGCGTCCGGATACCGGTGAGATTGGTGCCGATCACCAGCATATTGGGCGGCGATGCGGCGAAGGCAGGCTGCGTCGTTACTAGGGCACCGGTAATTGCGATCGTTGTCAGTAGCTGTTTCAGCATCTCTAGACCTCCCAATCCTGTTGTTTTGCGGAAATAGTCGAATTCAGCCGGCCGCCTTGGCAGATTGCTGCCGGTCCGGATCTATTTGAATGGTGCCGTCGGCCTCCCAGCCTCGAAGCAACCGATGAAGTTCCTCGCGATCATTTTGGTCGATCAGCGGCAATCCCGGCACGCGCACGGGACCGACATCGAGGCCGGAATAGGTGACGGCTTCTTTGACGACCGTGACGTTCGCACCGTTGCGGAATTTGGTCCGCATCCGCTCGAATGGTTCGAGCCGGTTGACGATCGCCCGTGCCGCGGCGAAATCGCCTTGTTCGAGCGCAGCATGGACGGCAAGCGAAAGCTGCGGTGCAACGTTGACGAGACCCGAGGTGAAGCCGCGCGCGCCGGCCGCGGTAAATGTCGGCGCCCAGCTTTCCGCCAGGCCGCAGACGAACAGCGCCCCGGCCGGATCGGCTGCGGGGATGGCTCTGGACAGCAGCATCAGATCGGTCGTTGCAAACTTGATGCCGGCAATATTGCCGTGGTTGGCGAGACGGACGATATCGTCGACCCCGAAACCCTCGGCTCTGACATAGGCGATGAGCGGCAGGGTGGAAGCATCCGCAAGATCGCAGAAATAGCCGATCTGGGCCGATGGTGCTGCGAAAGGATCGACGGGCTGATGCGACATGACGGCGGAGGCGCCGATCGCAGCCGCATCCCTCGCCATACCGATCGCCTCGCGCAGCGAGCGGCCGATGGCCGCCGTCACCGGCGCCCGGCCATTGACGCCTGAAACCGCTGCTTCGTGGACGATCCGGATCTCTTGCGGCGTCAGGGCGTAAAACTCGCCGGTGTTGCCGGCAGCAACGATGTTGTGGATGCCTGCTGCCGCCACTCGCGCATAGACCTTGGCCGTGATCGCAGGTTCGACGTTGCCTTTACCGTCATAGGCCGTGACGGGAACGCCCGACACGCCGGTAAGCGCCTTGCGCATGATCGCGATGCTCATTTCTCTTCCCCGTTCGCTTTCAAGATGATTGGTTGCCGAAGCGGAAGGGCGGCAGCCCCTCTGCATCCACGTCGAAGGCGATGACCGTTCCCGCCTCGAACCGTCCGGTGCGGTCCGTCGACAGGCTGGTGACGAAGAGCGTGCTGAGATCGGGTCCGCCGAAACACGGCATTGTCGGTGCTGCGACCGGCAGAATGTAAATCTCGACGATTTCGCCTTCGCGCGATATCCGGTTGACCCGGCCGGCGGAGACGCCGGCGCTCCAGTAAAGCCCGTCGCGATCGGTCGTCGCCCCGTCCGGCCGCCCCTCATCTTCTGTGAAGCTGCGAAGGCGACGTCCTTTACCGAGACTGCCCGTCTCAGGATAGAAGTCGAATGCCTGCAGGAAACATTGGCGGCTGTCGGAGTGATACATCCGCCGGCCGTCCGGCGACCAGGCGAGACCATTGGAACTCGTCAACCCCGTTGCGACGGTCCGCGTGCTGCCATCGGCCCCGACGCGGAAAAGTGCTGCGTCATTCACCTGCGGCTTGGCTTCGCTGATCGAGCCGACCCAGAAATGGCCGTCGGGGCCGACCTTGCCGTCGTTGAGGCGGCCATTGATATCCCGCCCGACCGGGTCGCACAGAAATTCGATTTTTCCCGAGACGGGATCGAAGAGATGGACGCCCGTCTGAAGGCCCACGACGATCCTGTTGTCTCGGCACAGCCCGAGACTGCCGATCGCCGCCGGCATGTCGAAACGATCGATCTGTCCTGACGCCGAAAGCCGGACAACCGCTGGCGCCAGGATATCGACCAGCCACAGCGTGCCGGTCTCATCGTCCCATACCGGCGATTCACCGACCGTCAGCGGCTGCTGGATGACGGAACGGATTTCTGGGCGGATGATCCGAGGCGCCGTCATTCGGCCGCCTCCAGGCTCTTGGCCAAACCTTCGGCGTCACGCATGCGGATGGTGCCGTCGTGATTGATCTCGCAGAACCCGCCACCCTGGAACGCAAGCGCTACCGGCCCTTCAGATCCCTGTTCGATGCGGGCGTGATCGCGCGGCCGGTCCTGTGGTTGGTAACCGAGCCTCGTTGCCAGATCGTTATCCCACCATTTCTCGTCGGTATCGGAAACGCCGTAGATGACTGTCGCGGCGATCAGCGGGTGGGACAGCCCGATCCGCACCAGCTGCGCCAGATCTCGCGCGCTGATCCAGATCGCAACCGATCGCTCGCTGTTGGGGTAGGTGCCGGCATTGCCGATACGGATGGAAAGGGAGCGAATGCCCGACGTGTCGTAGTAAAGCCCCGCCACCAGTTCGCCCCAGCATTTGGAAAGTCCATAAGGGCTGTCGGGGCGCATGGGATCGAGCGGCGATATGACTTCGTCACGCGGATAGAAGCCGGTCGCATGGTTGCTCGACGCATAGACGACCCTGGGGATCTTGTTGATCCGTGCCGCTTCGTAAAGATTGTAGGTTCCGAGCACATTGGCGTGCAGAATGGCGTTCATGTCGATGCCGCTTGCGATGCCCGCCAGATGAACGATGCCGTCGATATCTTTCAGCGCAGCCGTTGCCTCGTCGAGCTTTGCAAGGTCGACCCTTACGAACGTCTCGTTTCCGCCGAGCTCAGCCGGTTCCTGCAGGTCGATCAGGCTGACGTGCTCGACATGCCCGCGGAGGAGCGGGCGCAGCAGGGTTCCTACACGTCCGGCAGCACCCGTCACAGCGATCCGTTTCATCGTTCTTCCTCCCATTCTCGCTCAAACGCCCTGGAACATGCGGGCGCGGGCATTCAGTATGTGTTTCTTCATTGCATCGTGAGCTTCGGTTTCCTGCCGTGCGAAGATCGCCTCCACGATCACCGCGTGCTCATCCTGGACGCTACGGATCTGCTCCAGGGTCCGTTTCAGGCTCAAGCTTCGCGTAACCGAATGGCCGATGGCGAAATGCGGCCTGAACCATTCGCGAACGGTGATGTGGAACTGGTTGCCGGTCGCCATGGCGATTGCATCATGCAGAGCCTGGTCCTCCTCGGCGCCGAGCTCTCCGTTGCGCAGGCATTGCTCGATCGAAAGAAGCGCTGCGGTTATCCGTTCCCTGTCGTCCGGCTGCCAGTTTCGCGCGGCAAGCTCCGCCGCCTCGGCTTCGAGACCGGCGCGGAATTCGAAAAACCGCTGAACATCCGCGAGCGATCCGACCGGCACCATTTTCAGCATCGACGAATCCGGCCTCTGCCTGACATAGGAGCCGGAGCCCTTGCGTGAAACGACCAGACCATCGGCTCTCAAGCGTTCGAGCGCTTCGCGCACGACCGGTCTCGATGCGCCGAAATCAGCAGCGAGCTTCGTCTCCGACGGCAATCGTTCGTTCACCGGAAAGTTGCCGTCGGCGATCATCCCCACGATTTTCTCGTAGATGATGTCGCTGAACCGCGTTGCGGCTCTGTTCGAAACGGCGTCGACCGCGAATGTCATGATCGTCCTTTTCTCTGAACGCTGTGGGCTCTTGCTGTCGCCGGCATCATATCTCCATGGCAGCTCACAGCTTCTAACAGATCGCCGTATTTAGTTCGCTGTAGCCTTGTATTCCGGGCAGGCAATTCAAGTTCTGATGTTGCATCGCTACAAAATTTGTAATTATCTGTCAACTCTTGTAATCATTTGGGAACGTGTCTATGGTTCGGTCGTAGCGCCGAGGAGGGCGCAGGCGGCGGGTCGGGAGCCCGCCGCATCCGCCGGTCTAAAAAGCTGCGCCGGCATAAAAACGGAGGAACTCGATGCCTAATGAAATACTGTCGCGTGGCGTTACCCGCCGCGCCGTGCTTGGCGGCATGGCCGGTGTCGCCGCGCTATCCGTCGCTGGTCGCGTCTCCGCCGCCGCAGGCGGTGAAGCACCCGCACTTGCACAGCTTGTGAAAGATGGAAAACTGCCGCCGCTCGCCGAGCGCCTGCCGAAGAAGCCGATGGTCGTCAAGCCGTTCGAAAAAATCGGCACCTATGGCGGCTCTCTGCGCCGCGGCCTTCGCGGTTCATCCGACCATAACGGCATTCTGCGCATGGTCGGCAACCAGAGCCTGGTGCGCTGGAACCTCGAGTTTACCGCTGTGGAGCCGAACCTTGCCGAGCGCTGGGAAGTCAGCGACGACGCGACGCAATTCACCTTCCATCTCATCGAAGGCGTGCGCTGGTCGGACGGTCATCCCTTTACGGCCGATGACGTCGTTTTTGCGATCGAAGACTGCGTCAAGAATACCGAGCTCTACAGCTCGACACCAGCGCAGCTTGCTGTCGCCGGCAAGCCGGTGACCGTCGAAAAAATCGACGACTATACGGTGAAGTTCACCTTTGCGGCGGCCAACGCGCTTTACCTGGAAAACCTCGCCACGCCGCTTGGTCAGCATCCGACGCTCTTTCCAAAGCATTACTGCAGCCAGTTCCTGCCGAAATATAATCCCAATATCGAGGCCGATGCGAAGAAGGCCGGCGTCACCAGCTGGACGGAGCTGTTCCGCAGCCGGTGCGGTGACATCGAGATCCCGTCGCGGTGGGGCAACGTCGACAAGCCGACGCTCGATCCATGGGTGGTGAAAGAGCCTTATGCCGGCGGCGCGACGCGTGTCGTCATGACCCGCAATCCCTATTTCTGGCAGGTCGATACCGAAGGCAACCAGCTTCCCTACATCGATGAGATCAACTTCGGCATCTCGCAGGACGTCGAATCGCTGATGCTGAACGTCATTTCGGGAAAGATCGACATCCAGGAGCGCCATATCAGCGTGCTTGCCAACAAGCCGACGCTGTCCAAGAACATGGAAAAAGGCGACTATCGACTGCTGACGCTGGTGCCTTCGGCCTCGCAACAATGCCAGATCTATTTCAATATCACCCACAAAGATCCTGCCATGCGCAAGATGTTTGCGGACAAGTCGTTTCGGCAGGCCTTGTCGATCGGCATCAATCGCCCAGAGCTCATCGATATTGTCTATTTCGGGCAGAGCGAGCCTTACCAGGCGGGGCCGCGTCCAACCCATCCGTGGTATAACGAGAAATACGCGCGCCAGTTCACCGAATTTGACGCCGACAAGGCAGGCGCGATGCTCGATCAGGCCGGCTACAAGAAGGGCGGCGACGGCTTCCGCCTTCGGCCCGATGGCCAAAAGGTGTTCTTCTCGATCGACGTCATTCCGACGTTATATCCCGATCTGGTCGACGCGCTCGAACTGGTCAAGACGCATTGGGCCCAGATCGGCATCGACATGAAGGTCAATACCATCGAGCGGGCGCTTTATTACACCCGCGGCGACGACAATGCCCATGATGCGCAGGTGTGGCCGGGGCCCGGCGGTCTCGATCCGATGCTCGATCCGCGCGATTTCTTCGCCTTCCATCCGCAGGGTTCGCGTTACGCCATTCCGTGGACGCTTTGGTACACCTCCAACGGTGCACGCGGCGAAGAGCCGCCGGAAAGCCAGAAAAAGCGCATGAAGCTCTTTGACGAAGCGCGTTCGACGGCCGATCTCGACAAGCGCGGTGCGGTCATGAAGCAGATCTTCGACATCGCCGCGGAGGAATTCGAGACCGTCGGGCTTTGCCTCGCGGTCGGCGGGTTCGGCATCATCCGCAACAATCTGCGCAACGTTCCCGAGAAGCAGCCGGATAGCTGGTCCTGGCCTAATCCGGGGCCTGCGTTGCCACAGCAATTCACCTTCACGAGCTGATTCGGATCTCCGGCGCCGTGCCATCAGGCACGGCGTCTTCCTTCAAGTCTGTCCCCCAATGCCTTTTCGGCCGTCCAGCCGAAGGAGTCGGGGCGGCGTTCAATGCAAGAGACGCCCTATGCTGGTCTTCATCGCCAAACGCTTCCTATGGATGATTCCATCGCTTTTTGCCGTCAGCTTTCTCGCTTTCGTGCTGATCCAGCTGCCGCCGGGCGACTATGTCACGACCTATATCGCAACACTGGCGGCATCCAACGAAATCGTCGATCAGAACACGGCGGCACAATTACGCGAGCGCTTCGGCCTCGGCGATCCGATGCTCGTCCAATACTTCAAATGGATATGGGGCATCCTCTCGCGCGGCGATTTCGGCATTTCTTTCGAATGGCAGCAGCCCGTCTCCGACCTTATCTGGGAGCGCATGGCGCTGACGCTTGTTCTGGCCCTGTCGACATTGATCGCCACTTGGGCGATCGCCCTGCCGATCGGCGTCTATTCCGCTGTGCGCAAATATTCGATCGGGGACTATTTCTTCACCGCCTTCACCTTTTTCGGCCTGGCCGTTCCGTCCTTCCTGCTGGCGCTGGTGCTGATGTATGTCGCGGCGGTCGAATTCGGACAGGATGTCGGCGGGCTGTTTTCGCCCGAATACGAGAACGCGTCCTGGAGCTTCGCCAAGATGATCGATCTCTTCTCGCATCTCTGGCTTCCGGTCATCATTCTTGCCGTTTCATCGACCGCGAGCCTCATCCGTGTCATGCGCGCCAACATGCTCGATGAACTGCCGAAGCCTTACGTGACGACGGCAAGGGCAAAAGGTCTCTCAGAGTTCCGGCTGCTGATGAAATACCCAATGATGATCGCGCTCAATCCGTTCATCTCGACCATTGCCTGGCTGCTGCCCAACCTCATTTCCGGCTCGGTTGTCGTCGCCATCGTCCTAAATCTGCCGACGGCCGCACCTTTGCTGCTGCAGGCGCTGATGGCCCAGGACATGTATCTGGCCGGTGCCTTCGTTCTGCTGATCTGCGCTCTGACGCTGATAGGCTCTTTGATCAGCGACATCCTGCTTGCGCTGGTCGATCCCCGCATCCGGTTGGAATAGGAGCCTAACGTGGCTGACATCACCGTTACAAATATTCAGCCGGATCGCGCCGCCGTCGCATCGCAGTGGCAGTTGATCTGGTGGGCTTTCCGCCGGCACCGGCTGGCCATGGTGGCGCTTGTCGTCACCGTGATGATGTATATCGTTGCCCTGGTTCCCGGCTTCTTCGCCATCAACGATCCGAACCTGCAAAATGCGCGGGCGACCTTTCACCCACCGCAGAGATTGCATCTGATCGACACGCAGAATGGCTTTTCCTTCGGCCCGCATTATTATCCGATGAAGCTGACCCGCGATCCGGAAACACTGGCCGCCATCTTCAAGGAAGACACGACAAAGCGTGTCGACGTCCAATTTTTCGGGCGCGGCTATGAATATTCCGTATTCGGTCTGTTCAAGTCAAACATCCACCTGATCGCCTCGCCCGACAAGACGACGCCGCTGCTTCTCTTCGGCGCCGACAGGCTTGGGCGCGATGTTTTCAGCCGAACGGTGCAAGGCTCGCAGATCTCGTTGTCGATCGGCCTCGTCGGCGTCTTCTTCTCGCTCATGCTCGGTATCGTGCTCGGCGGTATCTCGGGATATTACGGCGGCCGCATCGATTTCTTTATGCAGCGCGTGATCGATTTCGTTCTGTCGCTGCCGACGATACCGATCTGGCTCGCCATGGCCGCGGCCCTGCCACAGGATTGGCCGGCGACGCTGCAGTATATGATGATCACGATCATCCTGTCGCTGACCGGCTGGGCGCAGCTTGCCCGCGTCGTTCGCGGCCGCTTCCTGTCGCTGCGAACAGAGGAGTTCGTCGCCGCCGCGAGACTCGACGGCGTTCGCGAAAGACGCATCATCTTTCGCCACATGCTGCCGAGCTTTGCCAGCCACATCATTGCGTCGATCACGCTTGCGGTGCCGGCGATGATCCTTGCCGAAACCTCTCTCTCCTTCCTGGGGCTCGGGCTGCAGCCGCCGACCATCTCCTGGGGCGTGCTTTTGCGCGAGGCCCAGAACATTCGCTCGATCGCCACCGCGCCATGGCTCTTCATGCCGGGCTGCGCCGTCGTGGTCGCCGTGATGGCGCTTAACCTTCTCGGCGACGGGCTGCGCGATGCGGCCGATCCGTACAACAAATGAGGCCGGCATGACCGATATCGTTCCCATCGCCGGCAGGCCGCTGCTCCAAGTGAAAAACCTGACCGTCGAATTTCCACTGCGGACCGGCATCTTTCGCGCCGTCAGCGACCTGTCTTTCTCGATCGAACCGGGCAAGACGCTTTGTGTCGTCGGCGAAAGCGGATCCGGCAAGTCGGTGACAGCGCGTTCGATCCTGCAGATCGTCGACGCGCCTGGCCGCATATCCGGCGGATCGATCATCTTGAACGATCAAAACGGCGGCTCGACCGATCTGACCAGCCTCAATCCGCGCGGGCGTCAGATCCGGGCGATCCGTGGCCGCGACATCGCCATGATCTTCCAGGAGCCGATGTCGTCGCTGTCGCCGATCCACACGGTCGGCAACCAGATCGTCGAGGCGCTTCTTCTCCACACCAGGATGAGCAAGGCAGAGGCGCGCACTGAGGCCATATCGCTGCTCAAGCAGGTCGAGATTCCCTCGCCGGAAAAGGCGTTGGATCGGTATGCCTTTCAATATTCCGGCGGGATGCGCCAGCGCGCGATGATTGCTATGGCACTCGCCTGTAAACCTCAGCTCCTAATCGCCGACGAGCCGACCACGGCTCTCGACGTGACGACGCAGGCCGAGATTCTCGACCTGATCGCCCGCCTGCAAAAGGCCAATGGAATGGCCGTTCTGTTCATCACGCATGACATGGGTGTCGTGGCCCAGATCGCCGACGATGTGCTGGTGATGCATAACGGCGTCGCCAAGGAATATGCGCCGGTCGAGCAGATCTTTCATGCGCCGCAAGACGACTATACCCGCATGCTGATCGGCTCGGTGCTGAAGCTGGAGCAGAAGGCGGAAATCCGCCTGGCGCGCGCGCCGCTCGACAGAACCCAAGCGCCGATCCTCGAACTGCGCAACGTCTCGATGGATTTCGGAGAGGTGAAGGCGCTGGACGATGTTTCCATTTCGCTGCTGCCGGGCGAGACCCTCGGCATCGTTGGCGAGAGTGGCTCCGGCAAGACGACGATGGGCCGCTCGATCATGCGGCTGCTCGATCCGACTGCCGGCGAAATCCTGTATCGCCGCGCCGATGGCGACATCATCGATCTGGCGACGGCAAAAGGTCCCACACTGGCCGCCGCGCGCCGCGAATTGCGTATGGTGTTTCAGGATCCTTTCGGCTCCCTCAATCCACGCATGACCGTCTCCCAGATCATCGGCGAGCCGCTGCTCGTCAACGGGGTCGCCAAGGGGCGGGCGCTGGAAGAGCGGGTTTGCCATCTGATGGAGCAAGTTGGCCTCGATCCGAGAGCACGCGAACGCTACCCGCACGCATTCTCCGGTGGTCAGCGCCAGCGCATTGGCATTGCCCGGGCCATCACGCTCAATCCGCGCGTCATCGTCGCGGATGAGGCAACCTCGGCGCTCGATGTCTCCGTGCGCTCGCAGGTGCTCGATCTCCTGATGCGCCTGCAGGACGAACTCGGCCTCGCCTATATCTTCATCAGCCATGATATCGGCGTCATCCGCTACATGTGCGACCGTGTCGGCGTCATGTACAAAGGCCAACTCGTCGAAATCGGCGAGGCGGAGAAGGTCTGCCGTACACCCGAGCACGCCTACACGCAGGCGCTGATATCAGCGATCCCCCGTCCAGATCCGCGTGACCGCGATCATTCCAGGCGTTTCCGCTACGTCGCGCCCGACAACCTCAGGAATGGAAGTTCTCAGAGATGAAGATCACCGGGATCCGGACTTTTCTCATGCATGTCGGCCAGCCAGACCCCTCGAACTGGGCTTCCGATCAGCGTTCCGGTGGCGGCGCCTCCAAGCAATTCGGCGGCACCAGAAACTGGCTCTTTTTGAAGGTCGATACCGACGAGGGTATCACCGGCATCGGTGAATGCTCGGGCTGGCCGCGTGTCGTCGAGACCGCGATCCATGATCTTGCACCCCTCCTCATCGGCGAAGATCCGGCCCATATCGAACGGCTGTGGCAGAAGATGCATATCGCCATGATGGGCCATGGTATGCTCGGAACTGTCGGAGGCGGTGCGATGACCGGCATCGACATGGCCCTATGGGACATCAAGGGCAAGGCGCTTGGCGTGCCTGTCTGGATGCTGCTCGGCGGCAAGGTGCGCGACCGGATACCGATCTATTCGCATGCGAATACGCCCGAGCGCGCACTTGCGCTCAAGGAACGCGGGATAAAGGCGATCAAGTGCGGCGGGGTCGCCGATCCCATTCGCAAGGTCGCCGCGCTCCGCGATGCCGTCGGCGACGACATGGACATTGCCATCGACCTGCATGGGCCGCCGTGGCTGACGCCTGCGGATGCCTGCCGCCTGGTGCGGGCGCTCGAGCCCTATGAATTGATGTGGGTGGAAGATCCAATCGCGCCGGAGAATATCGACGGCTACCGGCGTATCCGCGATGCAGCTTATGTGCCGCTTGCGGCCGGCGAGCGCTCGGCGACCATCTTCGGCGAGCGCGAGCTTATCGAGAAGGAACTGGTCGACGTGATCCAGCCGGACACCGGCCGGGCAGGCGGCATCACCCAGATGAAGAAGATCGCCGCCATGGCCGAAGCCCATCATATTCAGATGGCGCCGCATTCCGGCTCGCTCGGGCCGGTGGCGGAATATGCGGCCTTGCATCTGCTTGCGGCAATCCCGAACGCTCTCATTCTCGAGCGCCTCGACGATGACTGGGACGGCCGCCGCCGGACGATCGTGCCGCATCCGCAACAGGTCGACGGTTTGATCGCCGTTCCCGATGGCCCAGGACTTGGCTGTGATATCGACGAAGCCTTCGTGGCGCGTTTCCCCAGTGCCGGCAACGTCTCGGTGCCGGCAGCTGCCGGCGTCTATAATCCCGGAACCGACAACGAGCAGGTCTACGTGCAGACGCGCGTGGCGCGTCGCAATTATTTCAATCGCTAGAAGGACAGAATGATGAAGATCGACCGCATGCGGGTTTTCATGACCCGCGACAAGGACCGTCCGCGCGTGATCGTCGCGCTCGATACCGATGACGGGCTTACGGGCTGGGGTGAATGCTACAATCACGGGCCGGACAAGGCGCTTCCGCCGCTGCTCGATTATCTCTGCGGATTTTTGTCCGGCCAGGATCCGACTCGCGTCGAGTATCTGGTCAATCTGCTGGTCCAGCAGAGCCGGTTCCCGCCGGGCGCGCTTGGCCTTGCCGCGATCTCCGCGCTCGATCATTGCCTGTGGGACCTTGCGGCCAAGGCGGCGAATCTCCCGGTCTATAAGCTGCTCGGCGGCGAGGTGCGCGACCGCATCAAGGTCTATGCCGGGGTCTATACCGCTCCCGATGCGCCGGCGGCCCGCGACGAATTCGATCGCCTGAAGGAGGGATGGGGGTTCACCGCCTTCAAGCTCAGCCCCTGGCGGATCGACATGCACTCCAATCGCTGGGGCAATGTCGTGAAGGCCTCGGCGGATTATTTCCGCTCGCTTCGCGAAACGGTCAACGACGAATACGAGATCGCCTTCGACGCGCATGCGAAGATTTTCGAGCCGGTCGCCGCTCGCCAGCTCGGCAATGCATTGGCCCCCTACGACCCGCTATTTTTCGAGGAGCCGCTACGGCCAGAAAACATCGAGGCCTGGGGCGATCTGAAGCAGGGCCTTAACTGCACGTTGGCGACCGGCGAGTCGCTCTACAACAGGAACGAGTTCCTGCGGCTGCTGCAGGTCAAGGGCGCCGATCTGATCCAGCCGGATATTTGCGTCGTCGGCGGCATCAGCGAAATGCGCCGCATTGCCACGCTCGCCGAAGCCTTCTTTGTCGGCGTCGCGCCGCACAACCCGATGGGCCCCTTGGCAACGGCGGTCAACGTGCATTTTTCAGCTGCGGCGCAGAATTTTCGTATCCTCGAATACCGGCTGCCGAAGGGCCAGGCCTACGTCTATGGCGGCAACGATATCGAGAAGCGGGAAGGCGAAACCCGTTACGTCGTCGATCCCTATCTACCGAAGGACGGCTATCTCGAACTGCGCCCGGATCGGCCCGGCTGGGGCGTCGAGATGGACGAGAAGGCGATGGAGGAGGAAGGCTATATCCACTGGCAGCGGCGCGTGCCGAAGCGGCCGGACGGTTCTTACGCCTTCGCTTAGAGACGTCTCGAAAATCGGGAACTGGCTGCTGCCGCATGGGGCGGCCAGTTCCTTTTATGTGCCCACTAGGCGTCTTTCGGCAGCACCGAGCGAACCCTTGCGATGAAGACATGGAAGTCCCGCATGAAAGTGCGAAGGAAATCGGCGGTGGTGTCGTTCGTGACCTCGCCGTCATCGGTGATCAGCCCCGGTGTGAACTGGATGTAGGCTTCCGGGGCATTCATCTGGGGAGAGTTGCAGAAACTAAGCACGCTGCGCAAATTCTGCTGGGCGACGGCTGTGCCTACCGCGCCCGGAGACGTGCCGATAACCGCGGACGGTTTGCGTGTGAACGAGTTGGTGCCATAGGGGCGGCTTGCCCAGTCGATTGCGTTTTTCAGCCCGCCAGGTATGGATCGATTGTATTCGGGCGTGATGAACAGCACGGCGTCGACGGTCGCGATTGCCGCCTTGAATGCCTTGCCGGCCGGGGGATAGTCGGCGTCATAGTCGTAGCTGTAGAGCGGCAGGTCCTTGAAGGATATCTCCGACATTTCAAGTTCCGGCGGGGCGAACCGCACCAACGCCTTGGCAAGCTTGCGATTGATCGAGCCCTTGGCGAGGCTGCCGATGAGATAGCCTACTTTATGCGTGGTCATGGCGTTCTCCGATATCACGCATGACAAGGACGTCTTGCGCAAGAATCATAAAAGGGCTCCCTTGTCCTTCGAGCGCACGTCACTAATCACCGACGAAAGTGACCGTCTCGGCGAGCGGGGCGCGGCCCGTATGGGCAGAACTTGCCGCGGGGTCCTCGTAGCCGATCGACATGCCGCAGAAGAGGATGAGCCCGTCCGGGGGTGACAGGACCTCCGCGACCGTCTCGCGAACCTGTGACCACGCCATCTGCGGGCAACTGTGCAGTCCTTCGGCGCGCAGCAGCAGCATGACGGTCTGCAGATACATGCCGACGTCGGCCCATTGGGGTAGGCCCAGGTCACGGTCGATGTAGCAGAACAGAGCGGCGGGTGCGCCAAAGCAGTTCCAGTTGGCGATTGCTGCCCTCTGGCGCGCCTCCCAGTCCTCGCGCGCAATGCCGAGCGCGCTGTAGCGCTCCTTGCCGAAGGCGGATCGGCGCTCCCCGTACGGGGACTTCATCGAGGGCGGATACATCTCGTACTGCCGCGTATCCCAGGCGTCGCCGTGGGCCACGCGCTCGACGGCGGATGTCTTGAGCTCGGCCAGCGTCGCGCCGGTCATCACATAGGTATTCCACGGCTGGATGTTCGATCCTGACGGCGACCAAGCCGCGGCGGACAGCACGCGCTCAAGTATCTCCCTGGCCACAGGTTTGTCTTTGAAACCGCGCACCGACCGTCGGCTAGTGACTGCCTCATATACGTCCATCATCGCCTCCTGCTGACCGTTCAGTTCCTGATGTGGTTGATTATCTCCATTCGCTATGGAGACGTAATCACACCGTGGTCTAGGAGGCGTACATCAAACGTCCATCAGAAACCGATGCATCCGACCTGACGCCTGCAAGATCATCCTCAGCAGAGTCGGAGACCAATCACGAGCGGCAAGAGCGGGGCTCGTCATTTCGTCAGGTGCCCGGCTCGGGCGCTGTCTACCGGGGAGCGATGGCACGATCCGAAGATGTCGGCGAGCGTATCGAGCATCGTCCTGGCCGTGCCGGATTGAAGTGAATAAAAGATCGTCTGGGCAGACCTTCGCGTCTGCACGAGTCCTTGTTCTCGAAGAATTGCCAGATGCTGGGAAGTCGAAGATTGGCTCAGTCCCACTTCATCAGCCAGGACGGTCACGGACACTTCTCCCTCGGTCAACAGATGCAGAATGTGAAGCCGTTTGGCGTTCCCCATGGCCGACAAGAAGTTTGCTTCGATGTCGAATGCGTTGGCTTCAGGGGAGGGCGAGGCTGGTGATCGATCGTACAGGCGTGATCTCCTTTATGAAATCTAAGCCGGGCATGAGGTCATATCCCTGAGCTTTAATTTAGAGATAACGCATGGGTGCCAAGGCGAAACCCATTGCTGGCGCCGCGCCGTCTTTTTCGACGCGAATCGGATACGGCGCGCATCAAATGGACAGGCAGCTGATGTGCGAGGTCGGGTCTCGTCGTTTTGGAAAGGGCCCGGCAAAAAAATTAACGCGAGCCTGTCTGTCGCATTTGCGCGGGCAGCGTCTCCCAGGCCCGGATCAGTTCGCCAATCGAGGCGGCCTCCATCTTGTGCATGACGTTGCTGCGATGCAGCTTAACCGTCACTTCGCTGATGCCGAGATCGAAGGCGATCTGCTTGTTGAGGCGTCCGTGCGCCACTTCGTGCAGAACTTCGCGCTCGCGCTGCGTCAGCGTCTCCAGGCGTTTGACATTGCGTTTGGCGATTGCGGCTTCGGCCCGTCGCTCGGCATCCATCGCAATGGCCGCAGTGATGGCGTCGAGCAGCGTCTGGTCCCGCACCGGCTTGGTGAGAAAATCCACAGCACCCGCCTTCATTGCCTGAACGGTCATCGGGATGTCTCCGTGGCCGGTCAGAAAAATGATCGGCTTGGAAATGCCGTTTTCGGCCAGATGGCTCTGCAGGTGAAGGCCGCTTGCTCCAGGCATGCGCACATCGAGGATCAGGCAGCCGGGGTTTTCCATTATATCGGCATCAAGCAATTCTCGGGTCGAGGCAAAACTAATCGACTGAAAACCCGCCGATAGGATCAACTCCGACAGCGCCTCGCGAACCGATGCGTCGTCATCGACGATAATGACGAGCGGCTCTAACTCTTCACATCTGCCCTGCAATGATAACGGCGCCGATCTCCGCAGCAACGGCTGGTCAACTCTCATGTTACCCTCCATCTCTCGATTGGTATAAAGCGTTGGCGATGGCCGACAGCAGGGCCTGGGCATCGAAGGGCTTGCGGAAAAACCCGCCTGTGCCCTGAGCACGGCCCTGATCGGCTATCTCGTGGCGGCCCGTGATCAGGAATACCGGCAGCTCGGGGCGCGATTTTCTCACCAGGTCACGAAGTTCGAAGCCGTCGATACCGGGCATTCCGATATCGGTGATGAGCAGGTCGAGGTCCGACAGCCCGCTGACGAGCAGCGAGCCCGCCGACGGGAAGCCGCGGGCGACATAGCCTGCCGATTCCAGAAGGTCGCCCATCGATTCAAGCAGTCTTGGATCGTCATCGACAATTGCGACGACATGTCTTGTCTCGTTCATGTTCAATTCCCCCCCACTCGGCGCGAGTGGGTAATCGGTATTTCCAATTTCTCCGCGATCCGCACGAGATCGGCGAGCGACGCCGCCGCCATTTTCTGCATCACATTTCTTCTATGGATCTGCAGCGTAACTTCGCTGATCCCCAATTCGGCTGCTGCCTGCTTGTTGAGAAGACCGCTGACCACGAGCGGCAGCACCTCGCGCTCGCGCGGCGTCAGGTCGAGATAGTGTCGTTTGAGCATATCGAGTTCGGCACGTTCCGATCTCTTCACCCGATCCTGGGCGAGCGCCGCGTGGATTGCTGCCATGAGATCCGCGTCACTGAACGGTTTGGTCAGGAAATCCACGGCGCCGCTTTTGATCGCACGCACGGACGAGGGGATGTCGCCATGTCCGGTAATGAAGACGATCGGCGGATGATCCCCGTCGGCGATCTGTCTCTGCAGGTCGAGGCCGTTGATGTCAGGCAGCTCGATATCGAGGATGAGGCAGGCGGCTACATCCGACTTGTCCGCTCTCACGTAATCGCCGGCGGATTCGAAGGCGATGGCGCGCATGCCATGCGCGTCCATGAGCTCGCTGAGCGCCTCCCGGACACGTCCGTCGTCATCGACGATGAAGACGATATGGTCATCGACCGTCATGACGCCGCCTTCGTTTCTATCGGCAACGTGAAGATCAACGTCGCTCCGTGCGGATTGTTCTTCTCTGCCCACAATCGTCCGCCGTGCAGCTCGACGATCGAGCGGCAGATCGCCAGACCCATGCCCATGCCATTTTCCTTTGTCGTGAAGAACGGCTCGAACATCTTCTCGGGGAACTCGATACCTTGGCCGCGATCGGTGATTTCGGTCTGAATGGCATTCCCCATATGGCGCACGCGCATCCCGATCACCCTGTCGCCGGCGACAGTCTCCATCGCCTCGATGCCGTTGCGGACGAGATTGATCAGAACCTGCTGGATCTGAACGCGATCGATGGCGATGAGCGGAAGGTTTGCATCGACGTCCACGTTCAGCCTGACGCTCCGCCGTGCCGCTTCGTCGGCCATGAGATTGCGGGCTTCGTCGACGACGCCGGCGAGCTTCGTGTAGACCCTCCGGTCTGCGGATTGCTTGAACAGGGCGCGGATACGGCTGACGACATCCGCCGCCGAGTTGGCGTCGCGGATGATGCGCGCGACCGTCCTCTGTGCCCGCTCCATATTCGGCGGTTCCGCCATCAGCCAGCGCTGGCAGGCATGCGAGTTGGCGACGACGGCCGCGAGCGGCTGGTTCACCTCATGGGCGATGGAGGCCGAAAGCTCGGCAAGGCTCGCCACCTGGCTTGCCCGCGCAAGGCCTTCTCGCGCCTGACGCAGATCTTCTTCCGTGCGAACCTCACTGTCGATATCAAGGCAGATGACGTTCCACTGGACGATAACGCCTTCGGCATTGCGCATCGGTGCCGCACGCGTCTCTACCCAGCGATATTCCCCATCGTAGCGCCGCAGACGATGCCGGCGCGCATAGGGCTCGCCAGTGGACAATGAATGGGCATAGTTCTCTTTGACCCCCGCCACGTCGTCGGGATGTACGCCGGCGTCGAGCGTGCCGTCCAGCCGGGTTTTCCCCGTTCCATCAAGCTCTTCGAGCTTATATCCGAGGAAGTCTCGGAGCTGAGGATTGCGATAGACCGGCTCCCCATCGGGCGCTGCACAATCGATCATGGCGGGCAGTGTTTCGACGATCTGCCAGAGCGAACGTTCCCTCTCACGCAACTCCTCCTCGATGCGAAGTTGATCGTCGATGTCATGGGTCAGGCCGTACCATTGAATGATCCGTCCGCTTTCGTCCCTCAGTGGTTCGGCACTGCCTCTGACCCAGCGGTAGACGCCATCGGCGCGTCGCAGGCGATACTGTTTCGAGAAGCGCTCGCCGGTGGCGAAGGAATGCTTCAGCGCCTCGGCCAGACTTTCCGCATCATCGGGATGAATGGCGGCTTCGATGATGGCGGACAGGTTCATGCCGGGCTTGCCCGGGTTTGCAATATCGGGACCGAGAAAATTGATGAGCCGCTGGTTGAAGAAGGTCGGCTCCCCCTCCGCATTCAGACGCCAGAGAAGGCTCGGAACGATGTCGACGAGCTGTGACAGCTCCCGTTCTCGCTCACGCAGGGCCTGTTGCGCACGCACCTCGTCATCGATGTCGATCGCAGCCGCATACCATTGCACGATCGCTCCATTCTGATCCCGCAACGGCTCAGCGCGACCTTCCATCCAGCGATATTCGCCGCCCGCCCAACGCCGGCGATACCGGATTGTGTAGGGCTCGCCGGTCGCAAGCGCGTGAGCAAGCACTTCCCTCATGCGCGGCCCATCTTCTGGATGCACGGTCGCCCCGATGATGGCCGCCGAGCGGCTGATGTCAGGCGTATCCCAGGCCGCGACGTCGTCCACCCCAATGGATTGAAGTGTGCGTCTGCTGAAGAAGGTTGGCTTGCCGTCGGGCGCCATGCGGGCAATGTGCACCGGGACCATGTCCACGAGCTGCGAGAGCTCGCGCTCGCGATCACGCAACGCCTCCAGGGCGCGCACTTCCTCCTCGACATCGAGAGAAACGCCATACCACTGTACGACCGTTCCGTTGTCGTCGCGCCGGGGTTCCACCCGGCATTCCGCCCAGCGGTAGACGTCGTCTTTTTCGCGCCAGCGAAACCGCATGGCGGTACCGCCGCCGCTGTCAAAACAATTCCGCAGCGTGCGCTGGACGTCGGGCGCGTCTTCGGGATGAATCAGCTGCCGCAGCAGCTCTTCGATGCGCGGCGCGCCGAGAGCGTCGAAATTGGCGATGACGGCGCGGAAATGGTCCTGATAACGTTTG
This sequence comes from Rhizobium sp. NZLR1, assembly GCF_017357385.1. NCBI lineage: Bacteria > Pseudomonadati > Pseudomonadota > Alphaproteobacteria > Hyphomicrobiales > Rhizobiaceae > Rhizobium > Rhizobium sp. NZLR1. The sequence continues at coordinate 909,851 of NZ_CP071633.1, forward strand.
TTGAAATAGACCGACCCGCTCGCCGGCTCTACGCTCCAGACGCGAACCGGCACCGCGTCGATCATCTGCTGCAGCGCTCGCTCGCTCTGGCGCACCGCCTCTTCTGCACGGACCTGATCGTCGATGTCGTGGCAAAGGCCATACCATTGGACAATGCTGCCGGCCTGATCCCGCATCGGTTCGGCGCGGCTCGACATCCAGTGATAGACGCCGTCGGCGCGGCGCAGCCGATAGCGCATGGCGAAGTTTTCGCCGGTGGCAAGGCAATGGTTGAGCGCATCTTTGAAACTCGCTGCATCATCGGGATGAATGATTGCTGCGATGACCGCCTCCAATCGGCTCACGCCCGGCCTGTCCGAATCCGCGACATCCAAACCGAGGAAATCGATCATTCGTCTGTTGAAGAAGGTTGGTTCGCCGCGAGGTGACAGACGCCAGACGTGGCTCGGAACCATGTCGACAAGCTGCGAGAGCTCTTGTTCCCGGTCGCGCAACGTCTCAACGCTTTGGCGCAATGTGAGCACGGCCAGCTGATGTTGCCTGGATATGGCGGCGACGATCAGCGCCGAAAATGCGGAGATCGCCAGGAAAAGCTGCAGCATGATCTGCTTGTGTTTCTGGGACTCGGGATCGCCGACGGATTGGCCGGCGCCTGTTATCGTGAAGACGGCCGTGATCAGGGCGAGGAGCACGAGCGATATGGCGGCGCCCTTGAACTCGAAGCGGACCGCGGCCCAAAGAAGGGGGGCATGATGATGTAGGCGAAGGGAAGGTAGCCGCTGAGAGACAGAGCGGCGACACCGAGAAAAATCAGTCCGAGAACGCAAGCCTCCAGCCATTGCGCGGCTGAGAGCCGGGTCTTGCCGCGCCAGTTGTGGACCACGGCGAGCGCCAGCGGCGCGACGATCAGGACGCCGGTTGCATCACCGATCCACCAAAGAGGCCAGGCCGTCACGAAGGATTGCGATTGGATGCCAAACCAGGCAAGCGTCGCACTTCCCACCGTCGCACTCACGACTGGCGCAATTCCGGCGCCCAGCACGACGAAGGCGAGAACTTCCTGCAAGGTTTCCAGCTGCGCCGGCCGCTTCAAGGCCTGATTGATCAGCCATGCCGCGACCACCGCTTCAAGAGCGTTGCCGACATAGATCAGGAAGGCCGCAGGCAGCGGACTGTAGAACCAGATGGCATTGCTGAACAGCTCTGCCAGGAATCCTCCCAGTATCCACCATGGCCAGCTGCGCCTGGAGGCGAGGATGAGCGTAGCGATGAAAAGCCCGCCTGGGGGCCAGATGGAAATACCCGTTCCCGGCACGATCGCAAGCAGCTGGGCGAAGCCGCAGGCGAGCACATAGGCGACGATAAAAAGCGTGAGATAGAGGAATCGGGGGCGGTGCGACCAGACGCTCATCATCAACCGCTCCTGCCGGACGGACAAAGCCGGGGGATCGTCAGCATGTAGTGCAGCACTCGTTTTCGATGTCGGGATCGGCGAGCTCATGATCGAACCGTAACCCCGTGGAACCACAGCCGCAACTCATGGAAATCCATGCATTGCGCGGAGAGGTAGCGTTGCGCCGGGGCTGGATCTTCGGCGCTAACCAGGAGCGGCACGACGTTTCCGTTCCTGGTGGGTCATCCTATACCTTGGATCTGCTCCGCTATACCTAAGACTAAGGCGCCAAGCCTCATGCATGGTGGAAGGGTTTTGACTTTCCGGTCATTGTCGGTCCAATCGATCCGAGGATGCTGACATGAAAATTACCGTGGTGGGAGCAAGCGGTCTCATCGGAACGCGGCTCAGCGATAGCCTGCGCCGGTCCGGCCACGAGGTCACGGCCGCATCGTTGTCGCTTGGCGTCGATACGGTTACCGGTAAAGGTCTCGACGCAGCTATAGCAGGAAACGACGTCATCGTGGATGTGACCAATGCCGCATCCTTCGGCGACAGCACGGCACTGGATTTCTTCAAGGCGTCGACGAAGAATTTGCTCGCGGCTGCGGCGGACGCCGGCGTCGGGCATTATCTCGCGCTCTCCGTCGTCGGCACGCCTCGGCTCGTGGAAAGCGACTATTTTCACGCGAAAATGGTGCAGGAAAACCTTATCCGAGCTTCCAATCGCCCCTATACGATCCTCCGCTCCACGCAGTTTTACGAGTTCATAAGCGGATTGATCGACATCGGTGCGCAAGGCGATGTCTTCCGACTGCCCCCAGCCTTGATCAGGCCGGTCGCAGCCGCGGACGTCGCCGCCTTTCTGGCCGAATTGACCGTCGCAACGCCTTTGGGCGGTATTGTCGAAATCGGCGGCCCAGAACAGTTCGGCATCGATGAACTCGCCCGGATCTATCTGGCCGCGAACGAAGACGAACGGCAGGTGATAACGGATCCGTCCACGTCTTATTTCGGTGTCGAATTGACCGACGACGCGCTGCTTCCAGACGCAGCCGCGCGGCTGGCGGCCGAGACGCTCTCCGCCTGGCTTTACCAATCGATGGCGGATTAGTTCTGCCGGCGATCTGTTTCACTTCGCCGGTGGCGGAATTCACGCCGAAATCCGTTGAGACCCCTGAACTTCGGAGCGACCTCGTGTATCGCCGCCATCGCTGCGCGATCGTCTTTGGACGTTTCTTACCGACCGAGCGAAGTTGACGTTAGCTGGTGAACACGGGACAATCTTCAAATCAAAGTGAACAAGGATGTTGAGGCTTGTCTTCATGAAGAATTGCGAATAATTAAATCGTACACGATATAAAGGAGCTTAATGATGTTGAAGATGTTTGTCGTCGCCGCCGCAATCACCGCCTTTGGCCTTTCCAATGCCCAAGCAGCCGAAAAACCGACGGTTGTACTTGTTCATGGCGCATTTGCCGATGCCTCCAGTTGGAATGGCGTGATCACACGTCTGGAAAAGGATGGATATCCGGTGGTGGCGGTCGCTAATCCGCTTCGAAGCGTCACGTCCGATGGCGATTATGTGCGCAAAGTGGTCGCCGGATTGAAGACGGATGTTGTTCTCGTCGGTCACTCCTACGGTGGCGCAGTCATCAACGAGGCAGCAGCACACAGCGCGAACGTTAAATCGCTGGTCTTCGTCGCGGCCTTCGCGCCCGATGTTGGAGAAACGGCGCTCGCGCTTTCAGGTAAGTTTCCAGGAAGCACGCTCGCACCCACCCTTGCCGAACCGGTTCTGTTGGATGGTGGAGTAAAGGATCTGTACATCAAGCAGGGCGAGTTTCACGATCAATTCGCCGCAGATGTATCTAAGGCGGAGGGCAAGCTGATGGCCGCAACGCAGCGTCCGATCACGGATAAGGCTCTTGGCGAGGCTTCAACTTCGGCGAGCTGGAAGAATATCCCTTCCTGGTTCGTTTACGGCGATGCGGATAAAAACATACCGCCGGCAGCGCTTGGATGGATGGCGGAAAGAGCGGGCTCGAAAGAGACGGTTGTGGTTAAAGGTGCGTCCCACGTCGTAATGGTCTCTCATCCCGATAAAGTTGCGAAGGTCATCGAAGACGCTGCGTCCAACAAATAAGCGGTGCGGTCCCGCGGCCGGATCAACATTGGTCCGGTCGTGGTGTGACAAAAGCTTGATTGCAGAACGATAGCCATCGAACATGCCGCCTCCAGCGTTATTCGTTGCATTCTCCCCCGGTTCGTCGACCGCCCCGCGCAATGATGAGCATAGTCTCGCCCATGGCGCGGGGGATTTGCCGACGATATTGCCTCATGCAGGCCTGGGCGCGGTCTGTGCGGAACGGATGATTTCCATCGGGCGACCGGCCAGGCGCCAGCGGACGCTACACGATTTCCGGCTATCGTCTCGACCTGACCGACGCGAGGTTTTCCGCCCGCTGGCTTCTCCGGGTAAAATTCGATGAATTCATGTGCATAACGACGGCATTGGCCTTGCTCTTCTGCAGCTCGGGTGGGCGCAAATTTCCGCCGATGGGTCCGCGAAACCGCCGGCTTCCCGCGGCCGTTTCGCATGCCTCGACACGCCTTTTGGTTAAGCATTTGTAATTCGGTCACGAATCGCGGCATATAGTAACTGCGCAACTGGGGCGCTTTCGTTCAAAATTGCGCAGTTATTTGGGAAACAGATC